>DXNX01000099.1 GCA_019413245.1 Oscillospiraceae bacterium | reverse complement strand
ACTATCCCAGCGACAAGCTGCACATCGGCCACAGCTACACCACCGTGGCCTGCGATGCGCTGGCCCGCTACAAGCGCGCCAAGGGCTATGACGTCATGTTCCTGACCGGCACCGACGAGCACGGCCAGAAGATTCAGGACAAGGCCGCCGAAAAGGGCGTGACCCCGAAGGAATATGTGGACGCCATCGTGGCCACCGTCAAGGACCTGTGGAAGACCATGGACGTCAGCTACGACCGGTTCATCCGCACCACCGACGATTACCACATCAAGAGCGTGCAGAAGATCTTTACCACCCTGCACGACAAGGGCGATATTTACAAGAGCACCTACAAGGGCATGTACTGCAAGCCCTGCGAGAGCTTCTGGACCGAAGCCCAGCTGAAAGACGGCTGCTGCCCCGACTGCGGCGGTCCCGTCTACGAAGCCGAGGAAGAAGCCTACTTCTTCAAGACCAGCAAGTACGCCGACCGGCTGCTGCAGTGGTATGAAGACCATCCCGACTTCATCCAGCCCGCCACCCGCAAGAACGAGATGATCGCTTTCATCAAGCAGGGCCTGCAGGATACCTGCGTGTCCCGTACCAGTGTGTCCTGGGGCATTCAGGTTCCCTTTGACCCCAAGCACACCATCTACGTCTGGATCGACGCGCTTTCCAACTATATCACCGCGCTGGGCTACGGCAACGATACCTACCACGACTACGACAAATACTGGCCCGCGGACGTGCACATGGTGGGCAAGGAGATCCTGCGTTTCCACACCATCATCTGGCCGGCCATGCTGATGGCCCTTGATCTGCCCCTGCCCAAGAAGGTCTTCGGCCACGGCTGGCTGCTGCTGGGCGGCGGCAAGATGAGCAAGAGCAAGGGCAACGTGGTGGACCCGGTCAAGCTCTGCGACCGCTACGGCGTGGATGCCGTGCGCTACTTCCTGCTGCGGGAAGTGCCCTTCGGCAATGACGGTTCCTTCACCAACGAAGCCCTGATCAACCGCATCAACACCGACCTGGCCAACGACCTGGGCAACCTGCTGTCCCGCACCGTGGCCATGTGCGAAAAATACTTTGGCGGCACCGTGACCAACGCCCCGCTGGACGAGGCCCTGGCCTCCATCATGCGGGAGCTGCCCGGCAAGGTGGATGCTTCCATGGAAGCCCTGGACGTGCCCACTTCCCTGACCCACATTTTCGAGCTGGTCCAGCGCGCCAACAAGTACATTGATGAGACCGCGCCCTGGGTGCTGGCCAAGAACGAGGCGGACAAGCCCCGCCTGAATGCAGTGCTGTTCAACCTGTGCAGCGCACTGGAACTGATCGCCGCCCTGCTGCAGCCCTACCTGCCCAACACCGCCCCCAAGATGGCCGAACAGCTGGGCGTGAGCGCCGACGAGCTGAGCGCCCTGCTGCGGGATGAGACCATGGGCACCCTGCGCAGCGCCTACACCGTCCACAAGGGCGAAGCCCTGTTCCCCCGCATCGACGTGAAAGCCGAGATTGCCTATCTGGAAGCCGAGGATGCCAAGCGCAAGGCCGCTGCCGCCGCCAAGGCTGCTGAGGCTGCCAAGCCCGAAGCCCCCAAGGCCGAGGCTGTGGCCGAGATCACCGACCACGAGGAAGAGATCGACTTTGACACCTTCTGCAAGGTGGAAATGCGGGTGGCCGAAGTCCGCGCCTGCGAAGCCATGAAGGAGAGCAAGAAGCTGCTGCATCTGACCGTGTTTGACGGCGAGAAGGAGCGCTGCATCCTGTCCGGTATTGCCAAGTGGTACAAGCCGGAAGACCTGGTGGGCAAGCGTGTGCCCATCGTGGCCAATCTGGCTCCCCGCCCGATGATGAAGGGCAAATATGTCAGCGAGGGCATGATCATGGCCGCTGACACCGCCGACGGCGGCTGCGCCATCGCCTTCTACGGGGATGACGTGCCCGTGGGTACCCGTATCCACTGATATTTTCCTGACGGCGCTGTTCCCCTGCGGTTGCGGCGCCGCTTTTTGTGTGCGGACCTGTTCCGCCGCCCCTTTTCCCTACTAGAAAGGCATTGTTTTGGAGACAAATCCCGCGCAGAAGTCGCGTCTGGACGCGCTCTTTTCCGTTCCCGCCGCAGCGGTGGCCCTGGCCGTCCTCTGCAATATCCTGTGGGGTTCGGCGTTTCCTTTCATCAAACTGGGCTACCGCCTGTTTGCGATTGATTCCGCCGATACCCCGTCCATCCTTTGTTTTGCCGGCATCCGCTTCATGCTGAGCAGCGTGCTGGTGTATGTGTGCGGCTCGCTCATGGAGCGCCGTCCCCTGCCCATGCCCCGCGGCAAGGTGCTGGGGGAATGCTGTGCCCTGGGCCTGTGGCAGACGGCCGCCCAGTATTTCTTCTACTACTCGGCGGTGGCCCAGCTCACCGGCTCTTTCGGCAGTATCCTCAACAGTACCCAGAGTTTTATCAGCGTGATCCTGGCCCACTTCCTCTACGGAGCAGCGGACCGCATGACCGGCCGCAAGGCCCTGGGCTGCGTGCTGGGCTTCGGCGGCGTGCTGGTGGCCACCCTGGGCAACCATGGCGGCGGCAGCGCCTGGGGCATCAGCGCCATGCTCATTGCTTCGGCGGTGTTTGCCGTGGCCGGGCCATGGAACAAGTCCGTGACCCAGAAGGCCGACAGCTTCGCCGTCTGCTGCCTGAACCTGGGCGCGGGCGGTCTGGCCCTGGCCCTGATTGGTTTTGTCATGGGTGGCTCTCTGGCCCCGCAAAGCCCCGCCGCTGTGCCGGTGCTGCTGTACCTGGCCTTTGTTTCCGGCGCCGGGTATGTGCTGTGGGCCCTGCTCATGAAAAACAACCCCGTCAGCCGCATCGCGGTGTTCGGGCTGCTGATCCCGGTGGTCACCACCCTGCTCTCGGCGGTGCTCAACGCCGAGCCCCTGTTCGAGTGGCAGTATCTGGCTGCCCTGGTGCTGGTGTGCGGCGGTATCTTCCTGGTCAACAAGCCCAAAAAGACCGCCTGAAAACGCGAGGTACCCTATGACCAACATCTTTGACACCCATGCCCACTATTCCTCCCGCCAGTTTGACGCCGACCGGGCCGACCTGCTGGGCCGTGCCTTGCCGGAAGGCGGCGTGGTGGGGGTACTGGAATGTGCCACCCACTCCGGGGATGCGCCCCGGGTGCTGGAGCTGGCCCATACCTACCCTTATATTCACGCTGCCCTGGGGATTCACCCCGAAAGCCTGGGCGAAGAAGACGCCCCCACCGTGGCCGTGTATGGCGGCGACTGGCGGGCAGAGCTGAACGCCATGCGGCCGCTGTTTGAGGACAAGGCCGTGGTGGCTGTGGGCGAAATCGGGCTGGACCATCACTGGCCCCTGCCCGCCCGGGAGCAGTATGACCTGTTTGAAGCCCAGCTGCAGCTGGCCGCCGAACTGGACCTGCCCGTGTCCATCCACGACCGGGAAGCCCACGGCGAAATGTATGAGCTGCTGCGCCGGTACAAGCCCCGGGGCGTACTGCATTGTTACAGCGGCAGCGCCGAGGACGCCGCCTGGCTCACGGCCCAGGGTCTGTGCCTGGGCTTCGGCGGGGCGGTGACCTACAAAGGCGCCAAACGCGCCGCCAAAGTGCTGGCCGCCATCCCCCATGACTGCGCCGTGCTGGAAACCGACTGCCCCTACATGGCACCGGAACCGGTACGCGGCCGCCGCAACGACAGCCGCAACATCATCCATGTGGCCGGGTACATCGCCGGCCTGTGGGAAACAGACGCCCAGGCGGTGCTGGATACCTGCGCCGCCAACGCACGCCGGGTTTTCGGCGTGGAATGACCCCACCAATAATATACAAACCGTATATTATCATAAATAATCAACAGGAGTGTATCACTATGAAAGCTCTCATCCCCACCCATCGCGAATTCATCATCGACTTCCCGAAGGATATGGACCCCGCCAAGGCTGACGAAGGCTGGGCCAAGCTGACCCAGATCGTGGAAGATTACAAGAAGACCCACAACGGCCAGAGCGTGTACGCCCCCACCTTCATTGAGGACTGCGAACCCGCCGTCAAGGCCCTGCAGGAAGAGTACGGCTTCACCTACACCGTGCAGCAGGTGCGCTGAGTCTTTGCCTCTGTTGGCTCCCGGAACCGCCGGGGGCCATTTTTTATAGGGCTGTACGGCATTTCCTGATACTTTCTACACAAACGGCTGTTAGCATACCGGTATCCTGAAAGAAAAGAGAGGTTTTTCCATGCTGACAACACAAAAACGCGGTCTGGACGGCACCGTCCTCAAAATCATCGCCCTGGCGCTGATGGTGCTGGACCACATCCACTATTTCTTCGAATTCACCGGGCTGGTGCCGGAGTGGTTCTCCATGCTGGGGCGGCTTTCGGCGCCGCTGTTCCTGTTCTGCACCGTGGAGGGCTTTGCCCACACCCATGACCGCAAACGCTATTTCCTGCGCATGTGGGGCATCGGCGCCGGGATGGGGCTGCTCACCTTTCTCATGATGTATGTGGGGGTGCTGCGCCGTCCCGACGGGTTCTATCCCCTGAACGGCATCTTTTTGAACTTCGTCATCCTGTGCGTGGTATGGCAGGGCATCGACTGGCTGCGGCAGGGTCGGATTGCCCGGGGCCTGCTGGCTGTCCTGGGTCCGGTGGTCTGGGGGTTTGCGGTGGTGCTGCTGGCCGCCCAGCCGGGGATGGCCACGACGGTGGTGCTGCTGGGCAGCACGGTGATGCCCGCCTGGGTGTGCGTCACCGACGGCGGCCCGCTGTACCTCATCGGCGGTGTGATTCTCTACCTGTTCCGGGACAAACGGCCGTTCCAGTTGGCCGCATGGGCTGTGTGGACCATCGGCATGGAATTTTTTGCCGTCCTGATGGCGGTGCGCAGCCAGCCCGGGTTCACCTTTTCCCAGATGTTCACCACCTATTATGAATGGTTCGGTGTGGCGGCGGTAGCCCTGATGGCCCTGTACAACGGCCGCCGGGGCGCCGGGCTCAAACAGCTTTTCTACTGGTTCTATCCGGCCCATGTGTACCTGCTGTACGCGGCGTCCTGGGCGGTATGCATGTGGATGGGAGGCGTGTAATGGCAAACATTCTGGCTGTGGACGACTGCGGCTGACGGAGCGGCTGCTTGCGTTGCCTCCAAAGGACTGACACCGCCTTTTTCACCACAAAAAACTTGTATTCCGGAAAAAATGGTGGTATACTATCCACAAATTCGCCGGTCATGCCGCCGGCGCTGGGAAGAGAGGGACAACGTATGGCAATTTTCCGTCACCTGCTGCCGGTTCTGGCCGGTGCGGCCCTGGGCTGTGCCGCCACTTTGCTGGCCCAGCGCTATACCGAAGACAGCGAGCACGAGCATATTGTGGGCCCGGAGGCATTTGATGACGATGCCGCCGAGCCCGAAACCGACGCGCCTGAGACCGAAAAGACCCCGGACAGCGCAAGCGCCGAGGTGTACATTCCGGTGCCGGACAACAGCTCGCCCAACCCCAACCCTGTGCAGGACCATACCGCCCCCGTTCCCACTGTGAACGGCAAACTTGACCCTACCGCCATTGCGAAGGCCGAAGATTTTGCCAACTGGGAAGAGATGGGCTGCCAGGGCTGATATTCAATAGCTGCGATCCTTATGAGCAGGCGCGTTTTTCCGTTCACGAACCGAACGGGAAAGCTGCGCCTGCTTTTGTTTTTTCTTTCCTTGTCATCGCTTTACAACTTTACTGTGCTAAAGTATAATAAGACCATGTTTGTATGGGTATGTGAGGTATCGATTTATGGAACTGGATTTGACTCGTTTTTCCCCTGCCGAGCGCTGCACCCTGCAGCTGCGGGCACTGTATGAGCAGGCCGGGTACCGCAAATTCCGCTGCGCCCGGTTTGAGGAGTATTCCCTGTACCAGCAGAACCAGAAGTTTCTGCCGGATGCCCAGGTCATCACCTTCACCGACCTGGACGGCAAGCTGCGGGCCATCCGCCCGGATGTGACCCTTTCCATTGCCAAGAACGCCCAGCCCGCCCCCGGCGAGTGCAAGCGTTACTACTACACCGAGCAGGTCTGCCGCCCCAGCCGGGAAAGCCACACCTTTGCGGAGATCAGCCAGATGGGTCTGGAGTGTATCGGCGCGGTGGATGCCGCCCGCCAGGCCGAGGTGGTGCGGTTGGCGGTGGACAGTCTGGCCAGCCTGGGCACCCGGACTTTCCTGGAAGTGAGCCACATGGGCTACCTGACCGGGCTGCTGGATGCCCTGGGGGTGGACGCCGCCGCCCGGCCCCGGCTGCTGGAACTGCTGCGGGACAAAAACGCCCACGAACTGCGCCAGGCCGCCCTTTCCGCCGGGCTGGACGAAGCAGGTGCCGACGCCCTGTGTGCCCTGCTGAGCCTGCACGGTCCCTTCCAGACCGCTCTGGCCGAAGCCCGCTCCCGCTGCCGCAGCGAGGTCCAGAGCGCCGCCCTGGACGAGCTGGAAGCCCTGTATGCCGGGTTGGGGGATGCCGCCGACACCGTGCGGCTGGACCTGAGCCTGGCCGGGGACATGGAATATTACAACGGCCTGGTGTTCACCGGGTACGCCGCCGGGGCCGCCCGGGCGGTACTGAAAGGCGGCCGGTACGATCTGCTGGCCCGGCGCTTCACCCCCGGTGCCTGCGCCCTGGGCTTTGCCCTGTATCTGGATGAGCTGGAACGGCTGACCCCCAGCGCCGAAGCGGAACCGGACACCTGGCTGAACATCGCGCTGCCCAAAGGCCGCCTGGGTGACAAGGCCTACGGCCTGCTGGCCAAGGCCGGGTACGGCTGCGCGGAGGATTACAACGAAACCCGCAAGCTGGTGGTGGAGAACCCCGAAGCCAAAGTGCGGTACTTCCTGGTCAAGCCCAGCGACGTGGCCATCTATGTGGAGCACGGGGCCGCGGACATCGGCATTGTAGGCAAGGACATCCTGACCGAATCCGGCGCCGATGTGTACGAACTCATGGACACCGGCATGGGCAAGTGCCGGATGTGCGTGGCCGGCCCCAAGGATTTTGTGGATGATGAGAGCCGGGCCCTGCGGGTGGCCACCAAGTTCGTTTCCATCGCCCGGGCGCACTACGAAGCCCTGGGCCGGGACATCGACATCATCAAGCTCAACGGTTCCATCGAGCTGGCCCCCATCCTGGGGCTGTCCGATGTGATTGTGGACATTGTGGAGACCGGCGCCACCCTGAAGGAAAACAACCTGGCTGTGCTGGAGGAGTTCATGCCCATCAGCGCACGGTTCATTGCCAACCGTGCCAGTTACCAGTTCAAGTATCGCCAGCTGACCGAGCTGCTGGCCAAAATGAAGGAGGCACTGAAAGTATGATCCGTATTCTTTCTTTTGACGCCGTGCGGCCGGAGGAGATTCTGAACCGGGATATCCGGGCGGAAGCCGATGTGGAAGCCGTGGTGGACGGCATTATTGCCGACGTGCGCGCCCGTGGGGACCAAGCTCTGCGGGAATACGCCAAAAAGTTTGACGGCGCCGAGCTGGACAGCCTGCTGGTGACCAAAGAAGAAATCGACGAGGCCTTTGCCGCCGTGGGGGAAGATTTCCTCACCACCCTGCGCATGGCCACCGCCAACATCCGGGCTTTCCACGAGCATCAGGTCCACAAGGATTTTGTGATCAACGACACCCCCGGCGTGGTGCTGGGACAGAAATACACCCCCATTGAAAAAGCCGGCGTCTATGTACCGGGCGGCACGGCAGCGTACCCCTCCACCGTGCTCATGGACGTGATTCCCGCCAAAGTGGCCGGGGTGCGTGAGATCGTCATGACTACCCCCGCCGGCAAGGACGGCAAGGTAAATCCCAACATCCTGGCTGCGGCAGCGGTGGCTGGCATTGACAAGATCGTCAAGTCCGGCGGCGCCCAGGCCGTAGCCGCCCTGGCCTACGGCACCGAGAGCGTGCCCGCCGTAGACAAGATCGTGGGACCCGGCAACATCTATGTGGCCACCGCCAAGCGCAAGGTCTTCGGCAAGGTGGGCATCGACATGATTGCCGGACCTTCGGAGATCCTGGTGCTGGCCGACGGCGGCTGCAACCCCGCCTGGGTGGCGGCGGACCTGCTGAGCCAGGCCGAACACGACAAGCTGGCCACTGCCGTGCTGGTCACCGACAGCATGGACCTGGCCAAGGCGGTGCAGGCGGAACTGGAAGTGCAGATCCCCCAGCTGCCCCGCGCCGCCATCGCCCGGGAGAGCATCGACACCAACGGCAAGATCATCGTCACCGATGACCTGACCAAGGCGGTGGAAGCCGCCAACCTCATTGCTCCTGAGCACCTGGAACTGTGTGTGGAGGACCCCTTCGCCCTGCTGGGCCAGATCCGCAACGCGGGCAGCATCTTCATGGGCCGCAACGTGCCCGAAGCCCTGGGCGACTACTTTGCCGGGCCCAACCACACCCTGCCCACTTCCGGCACCGCCCGGTTCTCCAGCCCGCTGAGCGTGGACGATTTCGTCAAGAAGTCCAGCTTCCTGTACTACACCCGGGACGCCCTAGCGGACGTGAAGGACCGCATTGCCGACTTTGCCGAGCGGGAGGGCCTGCACGCCCACGCCAAGAGCGTGACCATCCGCTATGAGGAGGCGGAACAATGAGCCGGTATTTCACTTCCACGCTGGCGGCGCTGGAGCCCTACACCCCCGGCGAGCAGCGCAAGATGCCCGATCTGGTCAAGCTCAACGCCAACGAGAACCCCTATCCGCCCTCCCCGGCGGTGGCCGATCTGTCTCTTATACACATCTGAC
>DXNX01000098.1 GCA_019413245.1 Oscillospiraceae bacterium | reverse complement strand
CCTTCAGGTCGGGCAGTTCCACCGGCACACGGCGGTCAAAACGGCCGGGACGGGTCAGGGCGGGGTCCAGGGATTCGGGGCGGTTGGTGGCGGCCAGGATGATGACGCCCTTGGTGGCGTCGAAGCCGTCCATCTCGGTGAGCAGCTGGTTCAGCGTCTGCTCCCGCTCGTCGTTGCCGCCGATGCCGGAAGCACCGTCACGCTTTTTGCCGATGGTATCGATCTCATCAATAAATACGATGCAGGGCGCTTTTTCGTTGGCCTGCTTGAACAGGTCACGCACCTTGGAGGCGCCCATGCCCACGAACATCTCCACGAACTCACTGCCCGCGATGCTGAAGAAAGGCACGCCCGCCTCGCCGGCCACAGCCCGGGCCAGCAGAGTCTTGCCGGTACCCGGAGGGCCTACAAGCAGCACGCCCTTGGGCATCTTGGCGCCGATGGCTTCGTATTTCTTGGGGTTGTGCAGGAAATCCACGATCTCCTGCAGGCTTTCCTTGGCTTCGTCTTCGCCGGCCACATCGGCGAACTTGATGGCGGTGCCTTCCTCCACCACATACTGCTTGGCGCCGGATTTGCCGCCGCCAAACATCATGGCGTTGGGGCCGCCCATATTGTTCATCCGTTTGCGCATCATGAAGCTGATCCAGGTGACCAGCAAGATCATGGGCAGGAACATAATGATAATGTTCAGGATGGTATCGATGGGACCCGGGTCGTTGATGACCTTGTCAAACTTGACGCCGGCTTCTTCCAGCCGGTCCACCAGTTTCAGGTCCTGGGCAATGGCGTTGGTCTCGTAACTGTTGTTTTCTTTATCGCTGAAATAGATCTTTTCGTCATCCAGCTGCACGGTGTTCAGCTTGCCGTCATCCAGCATCTGCAAAAAAGTGCCATAGTCCACCTGCTGCACCCCGGCGCGTAGCATCATGGGGAATACCAGGGTGTTGAACAGGATCACAACGAGAAAGATCACCAGATAACTGACCCACAAAGACTTTTTGGGGTCACGGGGTTTCTTGGTCTCCTGCATACAAAACAATCCTCTCTTTCAGGTATGGTCCTTTGGACCATGAATATAGCATGCGCCCGAAAAATGAACAGCCCGTGAAGTCATTTTGAACACAAGGAAAACATTGGTGATTTTTCCCTTAATAAACGCAAAAACCGCCGGGGCAGCAGCCTCGGCGGCGGATTTTTGGGGCAGGATTCAGCAGACAGGCGATTCCAGCAGACGCAAGGTCCTGGCGGAGGCATCCAGCTCCATCTCACACCCCAGGGACAGGGTGAGCATGGGGTGGGTATGGCAGCAGTCGAACTGGGCCAGAATGGGCAGGTGGCTGTCCGGGCCCAGCACCTCCTGCAAAATCTCCCACGGGGTGCGGCCGGTGCCGTTGTCATCGAACTTTTCATGCTTGCCCAGCACGATACCGCCCACCCGGTCAAACACCCCCGCCAGCTTGAGCAGCGCAAAGGACCGCTCAATGGTACAGGCATCCTTGAGGGAGTCTTCCAGCAGAAGAATATCGCCGGGGCGAATCTCCGGCATGTAGGGGGTGCCGAAGAAGCCCTCCATGGTGTTCAGGTTTCCGCCGATCAACCTGCCCCGGCAATGGCCGGGCTGCACACAGACCCACTCGTTCGGCTGCGGGGTCTTGGGGCGGTCCTGGGTGGCCCAGTTCAGGTATTCATCCGTCCAGCGTTCCGGCATGGGGAAGGTATAGGGCAGGGGCAGACCTGCCGACAGCATCCGCACAAAATGGGCAAATGTTTCGTCCACATAGGGCGGCAGTTCCCCGAAGGAGGAAGCCAGGGCCGGGCCGTAAAAGGTCACAAGGCCGGTTCTGGCATAGACAGCCAGCAGCAGGGCGGTGGTATCGGAGTAGCCAATGAGGATTTTGGGGTTCTGTTTCAGATAGTCATAGTCGATGTAAGGCAGAATGGAGTTGGTGTTGTTACCGCCGATGGCCGCCATCAGGACCTTGACCCGGTCATCCCGGAGCAAGCGGTTGAATTCTTCTGCCCGGTCCCGGATGGAGCCAGACCGGTAAAAATCCTGTTTTCCCCGCAGCATGCCGTCTTCCACCGGGAAACCGTGGTCCTGCAGGTAGTGTTTTCCCCGGCCATACCGCACCGGCACGGTGGCCGAAACCGGGGACGAGGACGAAAACACCCCGATACAATCTCCGGGGCGAAGGGCAGCGGCTTTCATGACAATACCTCCTGAAAAGCAGCGGTCCCGGCTTGCGCCGGGACCTGCCGGGAATGATTGAGCTGAGTATAGCACCGGGTCTGTACACCCGTCAAGGTTCTGCCATCTCCTGGGGGACATCCGCCCCTGCGGTGGATTCCTCCAACAGGCGCGTCTCCTCTTCCAGCGCCTGCTGGGTATGGTTGAAGCCCTCGGTCAGGGCAGGGCTGGGGATCATCGTGTAAAAAGCCGGGGTATTATAGTTACTTACGTCGTACACCTCCAGCAGCAGGCGGCCGTCCCTTGTCTCGCACAGGGTATTTCCCAGGGCGTACTGCCCGGTATCCAGCTCCGCCATTTCCATCAGTTCATTGGTGGTCCACCAGTCGCCGGTATCCAGATCCACCAGGGCATTCTGATCGTAGGGAAAGCCCCAGACATACCGGGACTGCTTTCCCACGGAGGGAATCTGCTTGACATATACGCCGCCGTTCCAGGACAGATTCAGTTGGGTTTCGCCGGTAGCCAGATCATAGAGATACATCCGCGGCTCGCCGTCTTCCTCCACGGTGTACACGATGCGGTCCCCCATTCCCACAAAGTTGACCACCTTTCCATAGGGAAAGTCCAGTTTCTTCGTGGTTCCCTGCACCGGGTCGTACAGCCAGCATTCCCGGTTCACCTGTTCTTCCAAGGTATAGAAGGCGTTATAGTTACCGTACAGGTACATGGTGCGCAGGTCCACCGGGGAACTGGAATGGGACAGCAGCAGATAAGGACCGCAGCCGGAACGTACCTCCGTATAATAGGGGTCCGGGAGATCAAAATAGGACACCTGTCCGTCCAGTCCGATGCGCACCCCGCGGTTTTCCACAATAACGTCCAGATTGCCCGACAAAAGGCTGCCGTACAGAGCCTGCCCGTCCCAGCAGTTGAGATAGATGCTCAGATTATCCGGCAAGACAGCCAGGCGTTCCCGGGTCAGGCCGTCGGCACTGATGCGGTCCACATAGCTGGGCTGTTGTGCCGTTTCATACGCCGCCTCCACATATTTTCTGCCGGCCTCACCGGGGTATTCCTGTTCCCGCGACTCTTCATACTCCAGGTAATACCCGAATTCTTCCTGTCCTTGCTGCCGTATTTCGGTACTGTCCGCCTGGTGATAGAGCAGCACCGAGCCGTCCTCCAGGGGAATGATCGTGTCATTCGCGGACCTGGTGTTGACGAAAGCAAGACAGTCGGCGCTGTCATGGCTGCATCCCGGCACACTGCAGACGGGGACGAGCTCCCCGCTGTCAAAGTCCACCCGACACAGCACACTGTAAGGCCAGTATTTGTCCGGATCGTAGGTCCGGTAGTCAAGGCAATAGTACCCCCGGTCGTTGGCCTTGGGCAGGGGCTCCAGATTTCCCACCGTCCATGTCACGGCGGTTTCGGCGGTGGCGGCGGTCTCCGGGGTGGCAGCGGTGGTTTTCTGCCCGCAGGCGGAGAGCAGTACCGGCACCAGGGCAAGGCCCAGGGCTTTGCACAGCTTGGTCATTGACTCACCTCCAGGTCACGGGGTCCCAGCTGCAGGCTGAAATAGTAGCGTTCGGACTGGCCCGCCTGGGTCCAGATGGAATTATCCGTCCCGGTGGCACAGGTCATGAGGGCCTGACCATTTTCACTGTACAGACCGCTCTGTTCATAGTCGGTGCCCACCGGCACAGTCCAGTCCCCCAAACCGTCCAGCTCGTTGAGTTCCACCCAGGCCAGCAGCACATTGCCCACGTCTATGGAGGCGGTTTCTTCGGTGTCGGCCCACAGGGACACCACCTTGCCGGTGAGGCTTTCCACTTCCAGGTTAAGGATACAGATTTCCTGTGCCTCGCCCCCGAAGGCAACCAGCCGAACAAAGCCAAGGGTGTCGGTGCTGTAATAGACCTGGGCCCCCCAGTAGTCGATTTCGCGGCGGATGATGGCAAGCCACTCGCTGGGCAGCACCCCGCCATAGGAAAGGCTGTCCAGAACATCCTGCAGATACTGCTGCATGCTGGCATCGGCCGGGGTCATACCGTCTATATAAGTGGAGCCGGACAGGTACATGCCCGCCATCTCGTCCCCTTCCTCATACAGGGAACGGGTGGCCCCCCGGGCGGCCAGCTCCACCCGGGTGTTCAGCTGGCGCAGCAGGTAGTAGTCATCCCCGGTGGGCACGACGGAGGTGTACGGGGCCTTCTGGGGGTGGGTCTGGCCCACCAGAGCGGCGTCGGTCAGGGCGAACCAGCCCAGCGGAATGGCCGCCAACGGTATGATGGCCGCCGCGCACAGGGCCAGCATCCAGCCCCGTTTGAGCTTTTTCTTCATTGGGCACCTCCCCGGTCCGGTTTTTCGGCCGCCTGCAGGTCCACCGTGACAGAAGTTCCCTGTCCCGGCTGGCTGTCGATGGTCAGCGTGCCTCCGTGGGCCTGGGCGATGCGGCTGCACAGGGCCAGCCCCAGCCCGCTGCCGCCCTGTTTGCGGGCGCGGGATTTATCCACCATGTAAAAGGGCTCGGTGACACGGGCCAGCTGATCGGCGGGGATGCCGCAGCCCTGGTCCCGCACCCGGAGCAGGACTTTCCGTCCCGCCTGTTCGGCAGTGACCCGGATATCCTTGCCCGGTCCGGCCTTGGCGGCGTTGGTGATGAGGTTCAGAACCAGGTCGCACAGCAGGTCGGCGTCCCCCTGCACCCACAGCCCGGTGGGGTCGGCGGTCACGGTGGCGCCGCCGTTCTGTTCCAGCGCAGGGTGGGCGGCATGGACCGCCTGGGCCACCGCCTTGTCCAGTGGAAGCGGCTCCAGGGTCAGTTCTTCCTCGTCCAGGTGGAGCAGCTGCAGCAGCTTACCGCCCAGGCTTTCCAGGCGGTGGGCTTCATGGTAGATGGCCCCGGCTGCCTCCCGCTGTTCTGCGGGGTCGGGCTGCATGCTGCGCAGCAGGTCCGCATACCCCAGGATGCCGGTCATAGGGGTCTTGAGTTCATGGGTGAACGCCCCCATGAAGTCCTCCCGCTGCCGCACCGAAAGTTCCAGCGCCGCCACCTTGTCCTGCACGGCGGCGGCCATACTGTCAAAGCTCTCGCTGAGCTGGCCGATCTCATCGTCGGTACGCACATTGGTGCGCAGGGCATAGTCCCCCGCCGCAATGCGCCGGCTGGCCTGGTTGAGCACCGCCAGCGGGCGGATGAGCTGGCGGCTGAAGATGGCGGCCGCCGCCGCGGCGCCGATGACCACCGCGGCTTCCAGCAGCAGGAACCGCTGCAGGCTGCGGGACCGGGCCGAGAAGGCTTCCGACAGATCATAAGCGGAATACAGGGTCCAGTCATCCATCAGGTCGGTGCAGTAGACCCGCCACAGGCTGTCACCGTTGCGCAGAACGGCCTCCTGCCCGCTGTCAGGCAGAACATTGGGCCCCCAGGCGGCGGGCAGGGAGGAATACACCGCGCTTTCCCCGGCTTCGTGCCCGGTGTGGTACAAGGCCGCCAGCTGGGCAGGACCGTTTTCGGAGGGTTCCAGCAGGTTGGCGCAGAACTCCTTCAGCCCGGATTCGGTCACGGCTTCGCCCTGCCGGTGCAGAGCCAGCATCTGGTTTTCCAGGGTATAGCAGAGCATTCCGTGCCGGTTCTGTTCCTGCTCTTCCAGGGAGGAAAGCCGGTCCCGGAAATCGCCGTACAGCAGCGCGCTGCCGCCCAAGGCGAAAAAGGTCACCACCACCAGCAGAATGGTACAGACCAGTTTTTCAGAAAATCGCATACGCGGTCCCCTTCCGGTGCGCGCCCGCAGCGCACCCGTTACTCTTTTTTCAGGCGGTATCCCACACGATAGACCGTTTCGATCTTATCGTGCCAGTTCAGTTTTTTGCGCAGACGCTGGATGTGCAGGTCCAGGGTGCGGGTGTCGGCCATCTCGCCGCCCCACACCCGCTCATACAGCACATCCCGGTACAGCGCCGCGCCCCGGTTGCGCATGAGCTGTTCCAGCAGGGCGAACTCCCGGGGCGTCAGGTCCACCGGCTCGCCGCCGCGGGTCACCCTACGCTCGGTCAGGTCCAGGGTCACATCAAAGGCCGTCAGGGTCTGCCCGCCCCGGCCGGTGCGCCGCAGCACCGCCTCCACCCGGGCGATGAGCTCCTCCACCTCAAAGGGTTTGATGAGATAGTCGTCTGCCCCCAGGCTCAGGCCCTTGACCCGATCCTTCACGCTGGATTTGGCGGTGATGAAAATGACCGGCGTGCCCATGGGCCGCAGGTATTCCAGCAGGTCGTACCCGTCCAGGCCGGGCAGCATGATGTCCAGAAGTGCCAGGTCAAAGTCATTGTCCTGGATCAGGTCGGCGGCGCTCACGCCGTCGTTGGCCACGGTACACTCGTACCCGGCCCGGGTCAGGCTGACCTCGATCAGCCGGGAAATGGTCTGTTCATCTTCCACAATCAGGATTCGATTCATCCAAAAAGCCCCCTTACTCGCTATCATATGGAGCGATTGTACCCGAATTGTATCCAAAAATGCTGAAAAAAAAGCAAGGTCCCCTGCGCGGGGGACCTTGCTTGAAGCGGCGAAATCAGCCGTGCAGAGCGCTGCGCAGCGCTGCCAGCAGTTCATTCTGGTAGGTGGGATTGAAGGTGCCGTGCAGCAGCTTGGGCAGGGCTTCCTCCTGCAGGCGGCGCCAGCTTTCGGCTTCCCGGCCGGGCAGGATGGGCACAAACGCCACCCCGTTGGCTGCGGCAGCCTGGGCATCGCCCATGGCATCGCCCACCATCATGACCTTGCGGCTCTCGTACCCGCAGGCCAGCATCACGGCGATGGAGTTGGCCTTGCTGCCCACTTCCTGGCCGAAGATGACGTCCGCATGGCGGGAAAGGCCGTACCGGGTCCACTCACTTTCGATGGCCGACTCGTTGGCTGCCGACACCACGGCCAGATCGGCCACGGCGTGCAGCTGGCGCAGGCTGGTCTCCACACCCGGGAAAGGTTCAAAGGTGGGTTCCAGGGCCTGAATACGGCGGTTGCAGGCATTGTTCCATTCCTGCAGCTTGCGCAGAGCCAGGCTGCCGGTGCGCAGCAGTTCCTGCTGCAGGCTGGCGGTGCTCAGCTCCGACGAGGTGCGCACCCAGGCGGCGATGTCCTCCGAGCCGGGAACCTCGATGCCCCGGTTTTTCAGCCGGTCGAAAATCTGCACCACGCTCTCGAACCGGGGAATGCCCCGGGTGATGCCGGTAATGTTGATCTCCTTCCAGGCTGCGGTGATCATGTCGGCATATTCATCCAGCGAGAACACACGGATCAGTTCCGGGCAGAAAACGGTACAGTGCTTGATGCGCACGGTATCCATCACGCAGCCGTCTGAGTCCATGCAAACCAGAAATTCACGCTTTTTCACAAAATCCGTCAACGCACTTGCCATACCTTCCAGCCCCCCTGCTGTTCCACACGCTATGTCTTGTCAAATGCGGCTTGCACTCCTATCATAACAGAACCAGACCCAAAAGCCAATAGTCTTTTTGTAAAATTATCCCAAAAAATTGTACATACCCACCATCTTTTTCACGGTCGGTTGTGCAAATTCAAGGAACCGGCGGTCATTCCTGTTTTACCGGTCCGTTCCCCAGTGCCTGCCCGATGGGCATATGCAGCACCAGGCTGGCTTTCTGATCCGCCGGGGTGGGCTGTTTGTTGATGACCACCAGCTCGTTTCCCCGGAAATACTGCAGCAGCCCTGCCGCCGGGTACACCGCCAGGCTGGTGCCGCCCACAATGAGCAGATCCGCCTGGGAGATGGCCCGCACGGCACCATTCACCGTGGCTTCGTCCAGACCTTCCTCGTACAGGACCACGTCCGGCTTGACCAGACCCCCGCACTCGGTGCAATGGGGCACGCCGTCCCCGTGCTTGCCCGCTTCCTCGATGAAATCCACCCCGTAGAACTTGCCGCACCGGGTGCAGAAGTTGCGCAAAGTGGAGCCGTGGAGCTCGTACACCGTCTTGCTGCCCGCGGCCTGGTGCAGGCCGTCGATGTTCTGGGTGACCACCGCCTTGCACTTGCCTTCTTTTTCCAAAGCCGCCAGCCGCAGATGGGCCGCGTTGGGTTTGGCCCCGTGGACGATGAGCTTTTTGCGGTAGAAGTCAAAGAATTCGGCGGTGTGCTGTACAAAGAAGGTGTGGGACAGCATGTATTCCGGCGGGTAGCGGAAGGTCTGGTGATACAGACCGTCCACGCTGCGGAAATCCGGGATGCCGCTCTCGGTGGAAACACCGGCACCGCCGAAAAATACCAGATTGCTGCTTTTTTCGATCAGACGTTCCAGTTCGGGTACCATTGTCTTGCTCCTTTCGCTTCTTTGGGGGTATAATGGGGAAAATAACACAAACACCGGACAAAGGGGGCTTTTGTATGCATGAGATCAACCGCGAGGACGTGCTGCGCCGGCTGCCCCGCCGGGAGGCGGACAGCAACAAGGGCAGCTACGGCCGGGTGGTGGCGGTGGCGGGCAGCATGGCCTACCGCGGGGCGGCGGCCCTGTGCTGTGAGAGCGCCCTGCGCACCGGGGCCGGGCTGGTGTATCTGGCCAGCGTGGAGCCGGTCATTCAATTGGTGCTGACCCGCACCCCCGAATGCTGTGCCCTGCCCTGCCGCACCGACGCCGACGGCGGGGTGCTGGCGGCGGTGCGGCAGGGCAGGGCACAGCAT
>DXNX01000097.1 GCA_019413245.1 Oscillospiraceae bacterium | reverse complement strand
GGGGTGCACCGGCGCTTGTGCCCGGGCATGTGCAGGGGATAGCAGGCGGCGGCGCAGGCTTCCAGCTGTTCCTGTAAGAGAGAATGAGACATACAAACGCTCCTTTTTTACTCGGTCACGATCTCGGCGGTGCTGCCCCGGCGGGTCTTGTGCACCAGGATCTTGCGGCGTACCCGGTCCTGCAGGGCTTCCACATGGCTGATGATGCCCACCAGCTTGTCCGAGCCTGCCAGGGCGGTGAGGGTCTCAATGGCTTTTTCCAGTGCTTCGGCGTCCAGGGTGCCGAAGCCTTCGTCCACGAACAGGGTGTCCACCTGCACGCCCCCGGCGCTCTGCTGGATGGTGTCGCTGATGCCCAGCGCCAGGCTCAGGGCGGCCAGGAAACTTTCCCCGCCCGAAAGACTGCCCACCGGGCGAGTCTTGCCGGTGTAGGCGTCGAACACGTCCAGGTCCAGGGCGGTCTTGCCTGCGATGCCCCCGTCGTTGCGGCGCAGCAGGCGGTACTGCCCGCCGGTCATGCGCCGGAAACGGCGGTTGGCGGCGGCCACCACCCCGTCAAAGTAGAAGGCCTGCACATACTGCTCAAAAGGCAGCTTGGGCTTGCCGGACAGGTTGCCGTTGATGGTGCGGGACAGGTTGTCCAGCATGGCGCTGCGGGTCCGGGCGGATTCCCCGGCGGTGAGGGCTTTTTCCAGGGCGGTGAGGGCGGCGCGGTTGGTCTCCAGCCGGTGGGCGGTGGCCTGCAGGCTGCGGCGCAGAGCGTCCCGGGCGGTTTCGGCGGCTTGCAGGGCCGACGCGGCGGCTTCGGGGACAGCGGTATCACCGGCGGTGTCCGCCTCCTTGCGCAGGGCGGCGGCTTTGCCCTGGGCTTCACTGAGCCGGGCGTCAAAGGCGGCGCGCTCCTTGGCGGCGGCGTCCAGCGCGGCGTTCAGGGCATCCCGCGCCCCGGCCACCCGGGTGCGCTCGGCGGTGAGGGCGGCCTTGTCCGGGTAGGGCAGACCCTTGCGCAGCTCCTCCCGCCGGGCTTCGGCCCCGGCCAGGTCGGCCTTGGCCTGGGCGGCGGCAGTCTGGGCGGTTTGCAGGGCCTGGTTCAGGGCGGGACCCCGGGACTGCAGGTCGGCGGCCTGCTGCGAAAGCCGGGTGCGGCGGTCTGCCCGGGCGCGGGCGGCTTTCAGGTCGGCCCGGACCCTGGCAAGGCCGGTTTCCAGTGCGGCGGCCTGCTCCAGCAGCACCCCCCGCAGGGCCGGGGCGTCCAGCTCGGCGGCGGGGGCCCCGGTATAGACTTTGCGCCGTTTGCCTAAAAAGGCATCGGCACTTTTGTACAGATTGTTCTTCTGGGTCCGGCACCGCTCCCCGGCCTGCCCGGCCTTGACGCTGGCATCGGCGGCGGTGCGTGCGGCTTTGGCGGCGGTGGCCGCAGCGGCTTCGCAGTCGGCCTCGGTCACATGACCGGGGTCCAGAGTGGCCGGGGCCGGGTGATGGGTGGCGCCGCAGACAGGGCAGGGGCTGCCCTCGGTGAGGGTCTGGGCCAGCAGGCCCGCCCGGGCGGCGTTGAGCTGCTTCTGCAGGTCGGCGCTGCGGGCGGCGGCCTCATCGGCGGTGTGCTGGGCGGTGCGGTAGGAGGTCTGCCGGTCGTTGTATACCGCTTCGGTCCGCTGCCATTCGTTCCAGTCGGTGAGCAGGGCGTTGCAGTCCCGCAGCAGGCCATCGGCGGTCTGCTCGTGGGCTTCTCCCCGGGCAATCTCCGCTTCCGGTTCCCCGCAGTCGGCCAGGGCCTTGTCGGTGTCGGCCCGGCGCTGCTCCCAGCTCTGTACCTCCTGCCGGGCTTTGGCTTCCGCCTGCTCGGCGGCGGTCAGGGTCTGGCGGGCAGTCCGGGCGGCGGTCTCGGCCTCGGTCAGGGCCGCATACTGGGGGGCCAGCCGGTCCAGCTCGGCCAGCCGGGCGGCCAGAGTCTCCAGTTCCGGGCGGCGGGCCTCGGTCTTGTCCCAGGCTTCCCGGCGGGCGGGGGCTTCGGCCAGCATGGCCTGGGCCTGGGCCTCGGCGGCCTGCAGGCGGCTGCGCAGGGCGGCGGCCTGGCGGGCGGTCTCGGCTTTGGCGGCGGCAGCGGAAACAGCATCATCCCGCTGTTTCAGTTCCGATTCCCCGGTCCGGCGGGCTTTCTCGTCGGCTTCGATGAGCGCCCGGGCCAGGGCAGGGGCCCCGGCGGCCTTGTAGGGGTCCCGGGCGGCCTGCAGGTCGGCGAGAGCCTCACTCTCCGGCACGCCGGGCACCGGTTCCAGCCGCCCCAGCTGCAAGAGCACCGCTTCGGCGGCAGTCTTGGCCTCCTGGGCGGCCTGGGTGGCCCGGGCGCGGGCGGTATCGCCCAGCTTCCGGTAGGCGCCGGTGTCGAACACCTGGCGCAAAATCTCCGCCCGGTCGGCGCTGGACGCGTTGAGCAGCCGGGCAAAGTCGTTCTGGGCGATCATGGAGATCTGGGCAAACTGCTTGGCGTCGATGCCCAGCAGGCCGCACACCGCACCGGTCACCGCCTTGGTGCCGGTGACCGGCTCCTCCGGCTCCCGCACCAGGGCGGCCTTGGCGGGAACGGTGGTGAATCCTTCTCCCCGCTGCTTTTTGCGGGTCTGTTCGGGGGAGCGGGTGACGGTGTATTCCCGGCCCCGGTGGGAGAAGGTCAGCTCCACAAAGGTTTCATCCTTGGGGTCGGCAAAATCGCTGCGCAGCATGTCCGGGGAGCGATAGGCGCCGGTGGCTTCGCCGTACAGCGCAAAGGTGATGGCATCGAACAGGGCAGTCTTGCCCGCGCCGGTGTCCCCGCTGATGAGGAACAGCCCGCCGTTGCCGAACCCGGTCAGGTCCAGGGTGGTGCGGGCGGCATAAGGCCCGAAGGCGCACAGGGTCAGGCGCAAAGGTTTCATGACCGGGCCTCCTCTCGCATCTCGTTCAGGGCGGCGGTCTCCGCTTCGGTGAGGGGGCGGCCGTTCATCTGCTCAAAAAAGGCGGAAAACAGCTCCTCAAAGCTCTTTTGCCGCACCGCGGCGGCTGCCTCGGCACCGTAATCCGGGCCGGTGCCCCGGGGGGCGTAGTCCAGCCGCATGGCGTTGGGGTAAGCCGCCCGCAGCACCGCCATGGCGTCGGGCTGGGGCGTGTCGTCGGTGAGGGTGGCCCAGATGTAGTCTTCGGCGTCGGTCACCCGGGCGGGGTCGGTGAGCTCGGCCAGGGGACCGGTCAGGTGGCGCATGGCCCGGCGGGGATGCAGGGGCAGCAGCTCGGTCTCGGCTCCGGCAGCGGTCAGGGTCACCAGCACGGCGCTCTTCTGCGCGCCGGCCTCGTCCAGGCTGTAACACAAAGGCGCCCCGGCGTACCGGATGTTGGGCGCCCCGGCGGTCTGGGGGCGGTGGATGTGACCCAGGGCCACATAATCAAAGCCGCCATTCTCCCCAAAGCGGGCGGCGTTCACCGCATCCAGCGTACCTATGTTCACACCGGCCCCGGCGTTCGATGCCGCACTGCTCAGGTCGGGGGCAATGCTCTCGCTGCCCGCACACTGGGGCAAAGCCCCGCCGCCCAGCACCGTCTGGTGGGCCACCAGCACCCGGGCCACGCCCTCCCGGCGGGGCGGCAGGGTGGACAGGGCGGCGGCCACGGCGGTGTCCTGGTCGGTGATGTCCGCGTCCGGCAGGTAGTGGCGCACGGTGGCCGGACGCACAAAGGGCAGCAGGCAGAATTCCACCGGGGTGTCCCCGGAAATTTCGGCAATGCGTACTTTCCCGGTGAAACGCCCGGCTATGTGTACGCCTTGCCGGGCCAGCAGGGCGGCGGCGTAGTCCAGGCGGTCGGCGCTGTCATGGTTGCCGGACACTGCCAGCACTTGTATCCCTTTGCCGGTGAGCTCGGTCAGGAACCAGTCCAGCAGGGTCACGGCGGCGGCAGGGGGCACGGGGGCGTCGTAGATATCCCCGGCCAGCACCACCGCCTGCACGGCGTGTTCCTCGCACAGGGCCAGCACCTCGTTCAGGATATAGCGCTGGTCGTCCAGAAAATCGAACCCGTTCACCCGCTTGCCCAGGTGCAGGTCCCCCAGATGCAGCAGTTTCATCGCCACAGTTTCTCCCATGTCTTGATGTCCAGGGTCACCCCGGGCAGTACCTCCACCGGCTCCACCCCGGCGGGACGGAACCGGCACCGCTTGCAGAAGCCTTCGGCCTTCAGGTCCTTGGCCCACACCTGCATGTACAGGCGGCTGCGGCCGTCGCCTTCGGCCAGTTTCTGGGCATAGGCCACCACGCTGCGGCCGATGCCCCGGCCCCGGGCCTTCTCCAGCAGGAACAGGCGGCTGATGCACAACGCCCCCACCGGGCGCAGGTCCAGGGCAAAATAGCCCACGGCCTCGCTGCCCAGATAGATGAGGAAGTAGTTCACCGCGCCGCAGTGGATCTCGTCGTCGGTCAGGTCCTCGTTCTGCCAGGCTTCGGCCAGCTGGGCCGCGACCTTGGGGGTCAGCTTGGTGTAATGCTGCACAAAGATCTCCCGGGCCAGGTCGCTGACCTGGCGGATGTAGCGGGTCTTGGTCACTTGTTTGTAGGTGGCGTTCATGGATGGTCCTTTCTGTTGTTGTGGTCAGTCAACGATGCTCAGGCTGGCCCGGGCGGGCATGCACGCCGCCCAGTCCCCCACCTTGCGCAGGGTGCCGAAGCCTTCACACAGGTGGTCGGGGCAGGGGCTGTCAATAAAGGCAATGCCCCCGTCCTTCACCTGTAAATGGATGGTGTAAAAGCCGGTGTCCACGTCGTAGACGGCGTCCCTGTCCAGCGGGATGCGCATTTCCTGGGTCGGGTCGCCGTATTGGAGCACGGCTTCGGTGCCGGTGCCGCCGGTGTGCAGGGCGGTGTGCCGCCACAGCAGCAGCCCGCCGATGACGGCCAGCACCACAAGAAGAAATATCAGATTTTGTTTGGTGGTGGATTTCATGGAGCGTCCTTTCGGGAATCGTCAAAGGGGATGGTCAGCCGCTTGCCGTCAAACCCGGCTTCCGCGGCGGGGTACTTCGCCCGGGCAGCGGCCAGCCCCGGGGCCGTGTCGGTGACGGCGGCGCTGTAATGGGTCAGCCACAGCCGCCGAACCCCGGCTTCGGCGGCCAGGGCCCCGGCCTCGGCGCAGGTGGCGTGGCCGTACAGTCGGGCTTTGGGAATGTCGGCGTCGTCGGCGTAGGTGGCGTCCATGCACAGCAGGTCGGCATCCCGGGCCATGGCGGCCAGTTCGGCGGTGGGGCCGGTGTCGGTGGCATAGACGATGCTCAGCCCCCGGCGGGCGGGACCCAGCACCTGGTCGGGGGTAAAGCCCCCGGCGGGCTGCCCCGCCTGCAAGGCGCGCCAGAGAGAGACCGGGATGCCCAGGGCTCTGGCCTTTTCAGGCAGGAAACGCCCGGCCCGGGGTAAGGTGTAACGATACAGGCAGCAGGGGACCCGGTGGTCGGCGGGAAAGGCGGTGACGCCGGCCCCGTCCGGCAAAGCCAGGGTGCCCCGGCAGTCGGCAAAAGTATGGCGGCCCAGGGCAAAGGGCAGCGGCCCCGCCAGCGCCAGCACCGCATCCAGCACGGCGTCCAGACCCGGCGGTCCGGCCACGGTCACCGGCTCGGTGCGGCCCAGGGCGGCCATGGACTGCAGCAGCCCCGGCAGGCCAAAAAGGTGGTCCCCGTGGTAGTGGGTGAGCAGCAAAGTGTCCAGCTTGTACAGACTGGCCCCGTACCGCTGGGCCGATACCTGGGTGCCCTCCCCGCAGTCGAACAGCAGGCCACGGCCGCCCACCTGCAGCCACAAGGCCGCCAGGGCGCGGTCGGGCAGGGGCCTTGTGGCCCCGGAACCCAGCAGGATGACATCCACCACGGCAAACACCTCCCCATTCTTGCAATTGTACTTTATTATACCACGGATGACCGCCTCTGCCTACCCGCCGCCCTTGCATGGCGGGGGTGACAGTGCTACAATAAAGCAATCGACTATATTACCAAAAAAAGGCAATGAGGGGGCTTTTTGCAATGGGGTCCGAGAAGATGGAATTTTCTAAGCGGCTGGACCTGTTCGGGCCGGAGATCTTTGCGGCACTGAACGATAAGAAGATCGCGCTGGAGGCCGAGGGCCGCACGCTGTACAACCTTTCGGTGGGTACGCCGGACTTTGCGCCCGCGCCCCACATCAAGCAGGCGCTGCTGGATGCCGCTGCCCAGGACGAAAACTGGAAGTACTCGTTGCGGGACCTGCCGGAAATGCTGGAGGCCGTGGGCCATTACTATGAGCGTCGGTTCGGGGTGAAAAACATCACCCCGGACAAGGTGATGAGCTTTTCCGGCAGCCAGGACGGCATCGGCCACCTGGGGCTGGCCCTGCTCAACGACGGCGACACCGTGCTGCTGCCCGACCCCTGCTATCCGGTGTTCATGACCGGTATGCGGTTGGGCGGCGGTGAGCCCTGGTTCTACCACCTGACGGCGGAAAACAACTTCCTGCCCGATGTGCACAGCATCCCCGAGGAGGTGGCCCGCAAGGCCAAGCTGATGATCGTGTCCCTGCCGGCCAACCCGGTGGGCAGCATCGGCACCCCGGAACTGTATCAGGAAATTGTGGATTTCTGCCGTACCTACCACATTTTGCTGGTGCATGACAACGCGTACAGCGATATCATCTTTGACGGCGCGGTGGGGCACAGCGTCTTCAACACCCCCGGTGCCGAGGACGTGGCGGTGGAGTTTTTCTCCCTGAGCAAGAGCTTCAACGTCACCGGTGCCCGCATCAGCTTCCTGGTGGGCCGTCCCGATGTGGTGGCCGCCTGCAAGAAGCTGCGCACCCAGATCGACTTCGGCATGTTCTTCCCCATCCAGAAAGCGGCCATTGCCGCCCTGGAAGGCCCGCTGGACAGCGTGCGCGCCCAGTGCGGCGTCTACCAGGCCCGGCGGGATGCCCTGTGCGGCGGCCTGCGCTCCATCGGCTGGCCGGTGCCGGACAGCCACGGCAGCATGTTCGTCTGGGCACCCCTGCCCAAGGGCTGGACCAACAGCATGGATTTCTGCATGGCCCTCATCCAGGAGGCCGGCGTCATCTGCACCCCGGGTTCCAGCTTCGGACCTTCGGGCGAAGGCTACGTCCGCTTCGCCCTGACCCTGACCGAGGAGGTCATCCGCCAGGCGGTGCAGGCCATCGCGGACAGCGGCATCCTCACCGAGAAGGACTGACCCTTACACACACATCAAACGGCCGCTTTCCGTGGTTCTGCCCGCGGAAGGCGGCTGTTTTTGTTCGCAGGAAAAAGCTGCGCCAAGGCGGCAAACGCGGCGGCGTTCCGGCTCCGGAGGGGGATCTTCCGGCAGCTTACACAAAAACAAAGCACAATTTTGTACGTCTGCACGCGGTATGCGTACATAGTGAATAGAATTCACTTTACAAATCAATTGCGTTCAACTATAATCATGCTCATACGCTCGACGCTTCAAGGAAGAAGCACGAAAGCGGCCCGGCAGCCTGCCGGGCCGCTTTCGCACCCCCAGGGGGCGCCGGACAACACCCAAGGAAGGGAAGACCGTCTATGCTCACGCTCGACAAGATCTATCACGCCGCCTTTGTACTGCGGGATGTGACCCGCCGCACCGACCTGATTGCGGCCGAACGCCTGCACAGCGACAGTGATCTGTATCTGAAGACCGAAAACCTGCAGGTCACCGGCAGTTTCAAGCTGCGGGGCGCCTACTACAAAATCAGCCAGCTCACCGAGGAAGAGCGCGCCCACGGCGTCATCGCCTGTTCGGCGGGCAACCACGCCCAGGGTGTGGCCCTGGCGGCCACCCGGCTGGGGATTCCCAGTGTGGTGTGCATGCCGGACGGTGCGCCCATTATGAAAGTGGAGAGCACCAAGCGGCTGGGCGCCCGGGTGGAACTGGTCAAGGGCACCTACGACGACGCCCATGACCGGGCGGTGGAGATGCAGAAAGAAACCGGCATGACCTTCATACACCCGTATGATGATGAGCTGGTCATGGCGGGGCAGGGCAGCATCGGGCTGGAAATTCTGGACCAGCTGCCGGATGTGGAAGCCATTATCGTGCCCATCGGGGGCGGCGGCCTGATCGCCGGCGTGGCCATGGCGGTGAAAAGCCTGCGCCCGGACGTGAAAATTTACGGTGTGCAGGCGGCCGGTGCGGCCAGCATGTGCCGGGCTTTCCACGATGGGGTGTATGAAACGCTGGACCGGGTGGACACCTTTGCCGACGGCATTGCGGTCAAGACCCCCGGCGAGAAAACCTTCGAGTTGATCCAGAAATATGTGGATGACATCGTCACGGTGAGCGAGGACGAGATCGCCGCCGCCATTCTGGCCCTGATGGAAAACCAGAAGCTGGTGGCCGAGGGCGCCGGGGCCACCCCGGTGGCCGCCGCTCTGTTCGGCAAGCTGCCCATCGCGGGCAAAAAGACGGTGTGCCTGGTGTCCGGCGGCAACATTGACGTGAACATCCTGTCCCGGGTCATCACCCGCGGCCTGATCATGAGCGGGCGCAACGCCAGCCTGATGATCGCCCTGGAAGACAAGCCCGGCCAGCTGCTGCGGGTGTCGGATATTGTGTCCGCCTGCGGGGCCAACATCGTATCGGTCCACCACGACCGGGGCGATACCAATATGGCTATCACCAGCTGCTTCCTCCGCCTGGGCCTGGAGACCCGCGACGCGGCTCAGATCGAACAGATCAAGGCCCGGCTGCGGGAGGAAGGGTTTGAACTGGTGGGGGAGAGGACGTAAAAGAAAAAAGGCTCCCCTTGCACAGGGGAGGCTCCGGGGGTAGAGAGCGGCTCCCTTGTGTAAAGGGAGCTGGCGCCGGTAGGCGGCTGAGGGATTGGAAGCTCTCCGCTGTGACCCGCAAACGGGAAGTAAGGCAAAGTTCACAACCCCTCCGCCGCTGCGCGGCACCTCCCCTTACACAGGGGAGGCTTTACGG
>DXNX01000096.1 GCA_019413245.1 Oscillospiraceae bacterium | reverse complement strand
GGGGGTTCCAGATTGCGGCGCGCGTCGGCGGTGGTCACACGGCTTTTTGCCTGAGCCATGAGCCAGGCGACCTCGTCCGCCACCGGGCGGCCGTAGACCTGCGCCTTGTAGCCGTTGCAGCAGATGCCCACCTTGGCGGCTTCAATGTCCTCCACCGTAGCACCGGCATAGTGCCGCAGGATACCCTCCTGCGCCGCCGGGCTGGACAGAATTGCCTTGACCATCTCCGCATAGCCGGCCACATAAGCTGCAGGCATACTGTCCGCCACCCGGATCTCGATATAGCTTTTCAGCCGTACATCAAAGAAAAACATGGACAGCACATGTTCGATCTCGTCCCGGCTCATGGCGGAAGGGTACACCTCAAAGGCAGATTTGCGGCCCACTCCCTCGGTACGGGGACCACGGCGCGAAACGACCAGCGGTTTCTGCAGAATATAATCGGCATACTTTTCAAAGCCGAAATCTTCATCCATCAGAATGGGCGGAATGCCGCAGCGGTCGGAGTCCACATCGTTCCAGATGGAGGTGCGCACGCTGTATGCGTGGTTGGGCTGTGCCTCATATACCGGAGCGTTATCGGTCAGCAGTGCCAGCAGGGGTGCAATCAGGCAAGCGACCCGATATTTGCGCACAAAATCCTGCTCGCTGAAATAATCAATGGAAACCTGGGTGGACGCTGTCGCCCGCATCATCTGGGTTCCATGATTGCCGCGCTTCTGAAAATAGCGGTCCATGACCTCGTACCGCTTTTTGGGAATCAGCGGCAGAACCGCCGCCCGCCGGGTGGGGTGATACCCCAAATTATATCCGCGCAGTCCCTGTTGTTCCAGCGCCCGATGCATCCGCGTGGCAAAGCCGTCATACACGGCCATCAGGCGGCTTACACTGGGCTGCGGCAGCACGCTGATCTCCAGCTGGCAGGCCGGCTCCAGTGAAATGGCGTACGCATCATTATAAAATCCGATGTATTCGCCGTCCATCACCACCGGAACATCTCCGGTCTGCTGCAGAGCCTCCATGACCTGCTGGGCCTGTGCAAAGCTCACGGGACTGCCGTCAGTCCCGGTCAGAAAATGTTCTACTTCCAGCCCTACGGTCAGTTTTCCCGCAGCCTTGCAGCCTGCTTCAAAATAGCTGACCAGAGCTTCTTTTTGTCTTCTCAGGTTTGCCAAAATACCCTCCCGTTTCCGTGCATGCAGCAGCGAAGACCTTCTCCCCGGCCGGTACGGCATACACATTGGTATTGTACACCCAACCCCCGGCAAAAGCAATGGCAAAGCATCGTTCTTCGTGGTCAAATCCGGGCTGCATTCTGTTTTCAGTTTCGGCATCTAACGGCATACCTATGCCTGTTTGCGGCCCCCAATGTAACCCCCCCCCGCGCAGCTTGTAAAAGTTTCGGCTGTAACGGGGGATTTTTTTATTCAGCCTGTCCCAAGCAGGTACGGATGTACTCCGGGGTGGCATCCCGGTCCATTCCCAGTGCAAAAGCCAGCTCGCCATAGAGCTGGTCCTCGGCAGCGCGGAAATACCGCTCGTCCACACTGGTCACGCGGCGGCCTTTCTGCTGGCGCTGCGCACGACGGTGATACAGCGCCTTGATCATGCCGGCCAATGCGCGGCAATCACAGCCGTGCTGGATCTGGCTGAACAGGCTTTCCCGGCTTTTTTCATCCGGAATCTCCAGCTCCGGAACATCCGGCAATTCGCTGACGATCTGCTCCGCCTGTTCATGGGTGACCGGAGGGCGAATCACCACCCGGTCATTGTCGATGGGGGCATAGATGACCAGTTCCGGTTGATAATATGGCCGCAGCGTATAATACAGCCGATCGCCGGGTCCGCCCAGGTTCAACGGGCCAACAGCCGCCACACGGCAGATGCCATGCTCCCCGTATACGATGATATCCCCAACGTTATACACACAATCCCCCACTTTCTTTGTTTCTCTTAGCTTCGTACTTTTTTATTATAGCACAATTTTTTTGCAATCGCAAAGGCAGATATGCGTATGTGCGTGATTTTTGTGGATTTTGCTCCAGAGGTTTTGCCCACATTTACGGTATTTTTGTACAAGTCCGGGACCTTTTTCCCTGTTTTTCAAAATTTCGTTGTTTTTGCAACAGCCACGGAGCCGAAATTCCGATATACTACATACAAGAAATCTGTCTTTCAGAGAAGGAGTTTACCATGATTCGGAAGATCATTCACATTGATAAGGAAAAATGCAATGGCTGCGGTGCCTGTGCCAAGGCATGCCATGAAGGTGCCATCGGCATGGAAAACGGCAAGGCCGTCCTGCTGCGGGATGACTACTGCGATGGTCTGGGCGATTGCCTGCCTACCTGCCCCACCGGTGCCATCAGCTTTGTGGAACGGGAAGCGGCCGCTTACGACGAGGCGGCCGTTGCGGCCCGCATGCAGCAGAAGAAGGCGGTCTTTTCCGGCTGCCCCGGCCAGCAGATTCACCGCATGGCCGAAGCCGCCCCGGTTGACCAGCCGGCCCGTGCTTCCTGCCTGGGCCAGTGGCCTGTGCAGATCAAGCTGGTGCCGGTGAACGCGCCGTTCTTTGCCGGTGCGGATGTGCTGATTGCCGCTGACTGCTCCGCCTTTGCCTATGCGCGGATGCACCAGGAATTCATGCATGGCCGCGTGACCCTGATTGGCTGCCCCAAGCTGGATGCCGTGGATTACAGCGAAAAGCTGACTGCCATTCTGCGGGAAAACGAGATCGCCTCGCTGACCGTAGTGCGCATGGAAGTTCCCTGCTGCGGCGGGCTTTCCAACGCAGTGCAGAAGGCCATGATGGCCAGCGGACGCGTTGTGCCCTGCCGGATTGTGACCCTTTCCACGGACGGCCGCATTCTGGAAGGCTGATCACACTCTTTATTAAAAGCATGAATCTCCCCGCCGGGACTTTCCTCCGGCAGGGAGGTTTTTTCTTGTCGGGCTGTAAAGTTATTTTACTGTACAGGTTAAAGCCATAAAAAAGAACCTACCTCTCCACGCCAAACATTCCGGCATTTTCCCGGCAAGCGGAACAAGAAACCTGCCGCACATCGCGCTCATATTGCATAAAAAGTAGAAAATGCGAAGCAAAGCGGATTTTTTGGCAAAAAATGTATGAAGAATCGTCTTTCTTTGTTATAATATTTCATGTTTGCCATACAAAACCAATTTGGGAGGAACAAGATGGAAAAGACACAAAACTATTCAACTCCCTACGAATTCGAGGGGAAACTGCCTCTGCGGCAGGCAATTCCCCTGGGGCTTCAGCATGTGCTGGCCATGTTCGTAGGAAACCTGACCCCCATTCTGATCATCACCAGCCTATGTGCAGCCGGCGGCGGTGCCGAAGAATTTGCCGAAATTCAGGTATCCCTGCTGCAGAACGCCATGCTGGTGGCCGGTCTTGTCACGTTGGTCCAGCTGTTCTCGATCGGCCCCGTGGGTGGCAAGGTCCCCATCATCATGGGTACCAGTTCCGGCTTCATCGGCGTTTTCCAGAGCGTGGTCAAGGTCATGGGCGGCGGTGTTGTATCCTATGCGGCCATCATGGGTGCTTCGATTCTGGGCGGCCTGTTTGAAACGGTCCTGGGCGCCTTCCTCAAGCCGCTGCGCCGCTTTTTCCCCGCCGTGGTCACCGGTACCGTTGTGCTGTCCATCGGCCTTTCGCTGATCAGCGTGGGCGTGGGTTCCTTTGGCGGCGGTACCTCGGCCCCCGACTACGGTTCTGTGGAGAACCTGCTTATCGCGCTGGCCGTTATGGTCATTGTGCTGATTCTGAAGCACGGCGCCAAGGGTCTGGCCAGTTCCTCCTGCATCCTCATCGGCATCATCTGCGGGTATGTGATCTGCGCTGTGCTGCCGCTGTTCCTCTCCACCACCGGTGTGACCGCCGACGGTGTGGAATACACCAAGGCCTGGGTCCTCAACTGGGACAAGGTGGCCCAGGCGGACTGGTTCTCGGTGCCGCAGCTCATGCCGGTCAAGCCGGTGTTTGACCTGCGCGCCATCATCCCCGTGATGATCATGTTCATTGTGACGGCCGTGGAAACCGTGGGCGATATTTCCGGCGTGACCGAAGGCGGTATGGGCCGCGAAGCCACCGACCAGGAACTGGCCGGCGGTGTCATGTGTGACGGTCTGGGTTCTTCTTTCGCCGCTCTGTTCGGCGTGCTGCCCAACACCTCTTTCAGCCAGAATGTAGGCCTGGTCACCATGACCAAAATCGTCAACCGCACGGCTCTGGCCTGCGGTGCTGTGTTCCTGGTGCTGTGCGGCCTGCTGCCCAAGCTGGCAGCCATCGTTTCCATCATGCCCCAGAGCGTTCTGGGCGGCGCCGCTGTCATTATGTTCTCCTCCATTGTGATGAGCGGTATTCAGCTCATCACCCGCGAGCCTTTGACCGCCCGCAGCATGTCCATCGTTTCCGTGGCGCTGGGCCTGGGTTATGGCCTGGGCGCCAACAGCGCCGTGCTGGCCGGTCTGCCGCAGGCGGTGCAGCTGATCTTCGGCGGTTCCGGCATTGTGCCGGCTGCCTTTGTGGCTATCATCATGAATGTGCTGCTGCCGAAGGATAAGACCGAAACCAAAGAAGCTGCCTGATTAAGAAGGCAAAAGCCCGGGAAACCTTGAACGGTGTCCCGGGCTTTTTTGTTTTATTCCCCTACCGAAAGAGCCGCCTGCGCTGCCTCTTCCAGCAGTCGCTTGAACGTCTGCCGGTCATCTTCCGTCATGGTCTGGGTCATACGGCGGAAGCTTTCTTCCACCTGTTCCCGGATGAACGGATAAACCGCCCACGCATGTGCCGTCGGCTGAATGTCATAGGTGCGCTTGTCCTTCGCGTTGGTCGTGCGGACCAGAAAGCCCCGTTCCTCCAGCTTGGTCACCGTTTTGGCAATCACGCTTTTGTCCAGGGAAAGCCGCTTGGTGATTTCGTCCTGCGTCAGCACCTTGAAATCGCAGACGATCATGATGACCACCGCCTGCGCCGCGGTCAGGTCATACTGCTCGCAGCTGTTGTTCAGCCAGATATGGGATTTGCGGTACAGGATGGAGATACATTTGAACGGGTTGTCCGTTGTGTATGTCATGACCCCTACCTCCTTTTTCAGTATTATACCTGTTTTTGGTGGCAATCGCAACCAGATATTGACGGAAACCGAAAGGCATGTTACACTAATATGGTGGCAATTGCCACTTTATTTTTTTGTCCGTTTTTCGTATTCCAAAAGGAGGAATTTTTACCGCATGGAGAAAACTGAAAAAATCTGGAACCGAAGATTCATCTTACTGTTCATCACCAACCTGCTGGTGCTGGCAGCATTCTACGCCTCGATTCCCATCATCCCCATCTACTGTCAGGAGATCGGAATCACCGGTTCCAAAATCGGCATCGTCCTGACCGCCATGTCGGTGGCAACGATTCTGTTCCGTCCCGTGGCAGGTTATCTGCTGGACAACTTCAACCGTTACCGCGTGTATCTGGTGTTTCTGGCTCTGTTCTGCCTGTCCTTCCCTGCCTTTATCGCCTTCCCCATCTTCGGCGCGCTGATCATCATCCGCCTGTACATGGGCGCTGTGTATTCGGTCTGCGGTTCGGCAACCATGACGCTGGCCGGTGACGTGCTGCCCCAGAAAAAGATCACCGAAGGCATCAGCCGCTTCGCCTTTACCGTTTCCATCGGTATGGCTGCCGGTCCCTTCGTGGGCCTGCAGGTGCAGAGTCACCTGAGCAGCAAAGCCTCTTTCATGACCATCTTCGGCATCACCGTGGCCGCCCTGGTCTGCGTGGCCTGCTGCCGCATCAAGTACCCCAAGGTACAGCGCAAGAAGTTCTCGATCCGCGATTCCATCCACGGACCGGCCCTGCCTTTCATGTTCAACATGATGTTCCTGATGATTCCCTACGGCGCCGTGATTGCCTATTCTTCCATCTTTGCCCAGGAAAAAGGACTTTCCGCTTTCCTGCCTTACTTCTATATCTGCCTGGTCGTCGGCATGCTGGCTTCCAAGCTGTCCACTCAGAAGATGATCGATGCCGGACACCATCGTGTGTTGGTCTGCATCAGCCTGGTGATTCTGGTCCTGACCATGGCCAGCTACCTGTTCCTGACCACCGGCGGACATCTCCTGGTGGCCGGGTTCTTCTTCGGCGTGGGATACGGCATCCTGCAGCCGCTGTTCCAGTCCTTCGTTACCGGCACCACACCCGCGCCTCAGCGCGGTGTGGCCAACGCCACCTACATGCTCTCCTATGATGTGGGCATCGGCATCGGCTCTCTGCTGATGGGCTGCCTGCAGGAAAGCATCGGCCTGCCGGTCGGTTTTGCACTGACCGCCATCGCCTATGTGATCGGTGGTGTGATCTATGTTGTCTATGCGGATGGCTACTATCGCCGCCTGAAGGATGCCATTACCGCGTGATGGCGTTCTGATTGCTTCTTTAAACAAGACACAACAAAAGCCGCCGGGGCTTTCGGGATATACTCCCGAGGCCCCGGCGGCCTTTGTTGTGTGTGCGGTAAAGAGAGGTTCGATTACGGTAAAAGCTCAGTACAGTTCTGTGATGATATCCACGCATTTGTCAATGCCCAACGTGCCGCTGTTCAGCGTGATATCATAATTCTGGGCGTGCCCCCACTTCATGTTGGTGTAGAAGCGGTGGTAGGCGGCGCGGCGCTTGTCCTTGTCCTTCAGGCGCTGTTCAGGCGATTCGGCTCTCTCACCGTACTCCTTGACGATACGCTCGGCACGGAATTTCATATCGGCGTGAATGAACACCCGCAGGCAGTCGGCCTTGTCCTTCAGGATATAGTCGGCGCAGCGGCCCACGATCACGCAGGGTTCCTTGGCTGCCAGGTCGGTGATGATCTTGTACTGGATCTTCCAAAGATAGTCTTCATTGGTAGGACCGAAGGTCCGGCTGGAAAGGTTTGACAAGAATCCGCTGGGGGCATATTCCCCGGCCTCTTTGATATACTCTTCATTAAAGCCGCTTTCGGAAGCAATTTTCTGAATCAGTTCGCTGTCATAGCAGGAAATTCCCAGCTTTTCGGCCACCTTTTTGCCGATGGTACGGCCGCCGCTGCCAAATTCACGGCTGATGGTAACAACTCGGTTTTTCATAATGCAGATTCCCCTTTCATGTATCATTTAGCCAGCTGTGCCTTTTTCAGCTGTTTGCGTTCATACAGGATCAGGCCCAAAGAAAGCAGGAAAGCCAGGCCGTCCGCCACAGGACCAGTCCACAGCACGCCAATAACACCCAGGAACATCGGCAGGATGATAGCCGCCGGCACAAAGAAGATGATCTGACGGGACAGAGACAACAGCGCCGACTTGATGGGCTTGCCGATGGCCTGCAGATAAATAGCCGCAACGGTCTGGAAGCCGGTCAGCGGGCAGAACAGCAGGAAGATCCGGAAGGACTTGACGGCAAAATCATTATACAGGCCTTCCTCCGAGCCAAACAGAGAAACAACGCTCATGGGGGCAAACTGGAAAATCAGGAATGCGATAACGGCCACGATTTCAGAGGCGACCAGGGCAATATCAAAAGCCTTGTTGACACGCTTGAAGTTCTTGGCGCCGTAGTTGTAGCCGATGATGGGCTGGGCACCGGTGGAGATACCGACCAGGATGGAGATCAAGATCTGGTTGACCTTCATCACAATACCCATGGCGGTCAGAGGAATTTCCGAGCCGTAAATGGAGTTGGCACCGTAGGCAGCCAGCAGGTTGTTGGATAGGGCCATGACCACCGTAATGGCGATCTGGGTGATGAAGCTGCTGATACCGAAGCTGAGGACCTTGCCGCAGATTCTGAAGTTCAGCAGCAAATCGGACGCTTTGAAGTGGAAGCTCTTGAAGCGGAGGAGATACAGAGCGGATACGATGAAGGATGCCACCTGGCCCATGACCGTGGCGACAGCGGCACCACGGACGCCCATGTGGAAGACAAAGATAAAAACAGGGTCAAACACGGTGTTGATAATGGCGCCCAGAACCATGGAGAACATGGCATATTTGGGGCTGCCGTCGGCACGGATCATAGAATTGAGCGCGGCAGGGATCATCATGAACGGCAGACCAATGCCGATAACGAAGCCGTAGTCCAGTGCGTAGGAACGCAGTGCATCCGTAGCGCCAAACAGGGTAAGGATCGGGTTTATGAACACCAGAAAGACAACGAGCAGAACGATGCTGACCACGGTAACCATGGTAATGGCATTGCCCACGCCCTTTTTCGCGCTTTCGGTATCCCCTTCGCCCAGTTTCAGGCTCAGGTAGGCGGCACCGCCGTCACCGATCATCAGGGACAAGGCCAGTGCCACGATCGTGATGGGAAACACCACGTTGGTAGCGCCGTTGCCCAGGTAGCCGACGCCCCAGCCGATAAAGATCTGGTCAACGATGTTGTACAACGAGTTTACCAGCAGCGAAATTACGCACGGGATGGCGAATTTTGTGATTAGCCTGCCGATTGGCTCTGTTGCAAAGGGATTTTTGTTCTCCGGTACTGCATTTTCCATTGTTTCAATCTCTCCTTTTATTTATGTAACTAGTTACCTATTTTCGCAAAAAAGCAGGCAGTGACTCCGGACTCCCGGTACACTGCCTGGGAAATATGGTCCTTCCCGTCCGCAATCACTGTGAATCAATATTGCTCACAAGCTGATCCGCCAACTGAAGCAAGACGTTTTTTTGCTCTTCTGTGAAGCCTCTGCACAGCTCAGACATTACTTCCCTGTCCTGCGCCAAAATTATTTTGTAGATCTCGGCCGACTTTTCGGTACTGGTAATTTTCTTGTACCGCCTGTCCTTGGCACTGGGAACACATTTGATGAATCCTTTGCTTTCCAGACGCTGCAGAAGTTTTGTCATCGCCGGATGGGTCACATGCTCAATGTGTTCCAAATCGTTCTGATGGATTTCTTCCACCCCGGCAGCTTCCAACCGGCTGACCGAGCCCAGCACACGCAGCTGAACAGACGTCAGGCCCATAG
>DXNX01000095.1:3799-9252 GCA_019413245.1 Oscillospiraceae bacterium | reverse complement strand
GGTATTAAATCCATTCCTTGCTCACCGGTCCCCAGACCGGTGAGAAGGCCGTCGTCAGGTGGCCGCATCTCGGGGTCTGGGGCCGCAGCCCCAGCCGGCGGCCGCCGCATCGGAACGGCGGGCCCTTTTCGTTTCCTTTTCGGGCACGAAAAGGAAAAAGTCGATGGCAAGCAGCCGTTTTCCCGGCAGCCGGGCAGCCAAAGTACACCCCCTCAGTCGTCCTGGACGGCCGCCAGCGCTCCTTACACAGGGGAACCTTGGAGGGCTGCTCACAACAAAAATTCACCCGGGAAAACCTCCCGGGTGAAGATAAACGATTATGCTTTTTTCCGTTTCCGGTCGCGGACCAGCCAGACGACCAGGCCAATCACCGTCAAACCGCTGACAGCTTCCGCCGCCCGCCAGGACAGCGGTTCCGCAAAGCCCACGGTGAGGGTCCCGTCATACCCGGGGGCCAGCACCACGGCCACCTGGCCGGTCTCGCCCTCGGTGACGGTGGCGGCGCCGCCGTCGTTGGCCAGCACCTGATACCCCGGATAATACACCAGCGGCAGTTCCAGGTTGGCGTTCTGGTCGGCGCTCTCATTCACCAGGCGCAGGGTATAGCGCAGGCTGCCTTTCTCCACCACCGTACAGCTCAGGGTATCGCTGGGGGAAAGGTCGGTGTTTTCCGCCTGCTCCAGGGCAAAGGCCGAGGGCAGATACTCCATGGCACTGCTGGTGGTGGTGTCCGAAAGGCCCTCGGTGGTGCCGTGGCGGCTGCGGCCGAACTGGGCATCCACATAGGGGGTCAGGTCCATCCCCGCAAAGATCACCGCCACCGCGATGAGCCCCGCGGCGCCCATCTGCGCCGGGCGCGCCCCGGCTTTCCGGCCCAGCAGGAAGACCAGGGCGCCGCCTGCGGCGGACAGCCCCAGCACCGCAAACACCAGGAAGCGGAAGGGGAACTGGAAGTTCAAAAACATCCGGCCGATGCTTTCGCCCATCCAGCCGGCCACGGTGGTCCAGCCCTTGAAGCTGGTGAGCAGCACGGCGGCGGTGCCCAGCACCAGACCCGCCGCCCCTGCCTGACGGCCCCGGGAGGGCAGGTCTTTCTGCCAGACCAGCAGCGCCAGCAGCCCCGCCGCAGCCAGCAGCAGTCCGGCGCCCAGGCGGATATGGTCCACCGTCTGGTTCCAGGGCTGGAGCAGGTTGGACAGGGAGATGGCGTAGTCGGCCGGGTCGATGGCGTTGGAATCCGCCCGGAAGCGGTAATCCCCGCCCAGCTCCTGAAGCATGGGCACCACGAACCAGGCGCACAGCAGCACGGTCAGCCCGGCGCCTTTCAGCAGGGTCAGCAGCCGCTGGGGCCGGAACGCCCGTCTGGCACACAGCAGCACCGTGAACACCGCCATGATGGCGGCCAGCTCGGTGGTGATGGTGTGGGTCAGGATCACCCCGCTGAACCCGAAGGCCAGGGGCAGGAAGGCGCGGCGGCGCTGGCGCTCGGTGGCGTCGTCGGCGTACAGGGCCCAGAACCCGTAGAAGATCAGGGGCAGGAAGGTCTGGGCACAGGTTTCGCCCAGTGCCGGGCGGTAATACATGTTGAACAGCCGGTAATAGGCCGTCATATACAGGGCGGTGGCGGTGAGGGCCGCAGTGCGCCCCTTGAAGATGCGGGAGAAGCTCCACCAGGCCAGCACCGCGGTGAGGACGTTCACCCCCACCAGCAGCAGGTTATACGCCCGGAAGAGGGGCATGCCCGCCAGCATGAGCAGGGCGGGGAAGTAGAGCAGCAGGTCCCCGTAAAACAGCGGGCTGGCGTAGCCGTAGCCGTTCAGGAAATTGGGGTAGATGCGCACCGGGAACTGGCCGTTTGCCAGGCCGTCGGCCACGCCCGCCAGGCGGGACATGTGGAAGCTCAGGTCAAAGCCGTAGGACACGGCGTCCATGAGCACCGGCAGGCTGCACAGCAGCACCAGCCCGGCCAGAACCAGCAGCACCACCCGGTTTCCCGGTTCCCGCACCGCGCCGGTGCCGGGGAGCAGGGCCAGCAGCAGGGCATTGACCACCGCGAACAGCAGCAGCCATCCCACCGCGCAGGTGACGTCATACCAGCCCTGACGATGCAGGCTGACCGATGTGAGGGTCCAGTCCGGGTGCTCGGCCCCGAACACCAGCCGGGCGGCGCCGTCGGACTGTTCCAGCCAGACGATGCCGGTGGCGCTGCCGCCCTCCGGCCCGGTGGCGGGCAGGGTCAGGGTCATATCAATGACATCCGCCGATTCCGGCAGCAGCTGCAGTTGGGCGTCCTGCCCCGCCGTGTAGGTCACGGTGAGCAGATACCGCCCCCCGGGCAGGGAGAAGGGCGCACTGGCCAGCAGGGAAGGGGGCGGGGTCTCATCGTCCGGGGCTTTGGGTTCCAGGGTATCGAACAGGGTGGTAGCTCCGGTATCGGGAGTTACCGACCCGTCCGCCCCGGTCTGCAGGGTCAGGGTGTCGGCGTACTGGTTGGTAAAATCCGCAGGGGCAAAGCTCAGGTCCTGCGGCGCACCGATGCCCCGCAGGAGCACCAGCACCACCCACACCAGCTCCGCCAGCAACAGCAGCGGCATCCACCGGGGCAGGGCCACCGGCCCCTTACGGGTTTTCAATACAATTTGCATGGGTGTTCCCCCCTTACCGTCAGTTTACGCGGGGGCTCACTCTTCGGTGTCCTCGGGAGCGGCGGAGTCGGCGGCTTCATCGGCCCGTTCCTCGGCCTCGATGCGGGCCAGCTCCTCGGCGGAAGGCTCAGCTTCGCCCTCCTCGGCTTCGGGTTTCTGGGTCTCGGCGCCGTTGTCCCGCTCCACGCGGGCCACCATGGCCACCTTGTCCTCCTCGCCCAGGCGCATGACCCGGACGCCGCTGCCGTACCGGCTCTGCACGTTGATGTCGTCGGCGTGCATGCGGATGAGGATGCCGTTCTGGCTGATGAGGATGAGGTCGTCGGAATCATCCACGATCTTGACCGCCGCCACGCCGCCCTTGGCATAGTTGCGGATACCCAGACCGCCGCGCTTGGTGATGCGGTAATCGTCCACGCGGCTGCGGCGGCCCTTGCCGTCCTCGGTGACGGTGAGCAGGGTGGCGCCGGGGCGGCAGACGCCCACGCCCACCACATAGTCGCCATCCCGCAGTTTGATGACCCGCACGCCGTGACCGGTACGGCCCATGCTGCGGGCGCCGGATTCGCTGAAGTGGATGGCGGCGCCGTTGTGGGTGGCCACGATGAGGTCATCGCTGCCGCCGGTGATGTGGCACCACACCAGGCTGTCGTCCTCGTTGAGGGCGATGGCGTTCAGGCCGGCCTTGCGGATGTTGCGGAACTGGGACAAGGGCGTGCGCTTGATCAGGCCCTGGCGGGTCACCATGGTGATGTAGTTGTTTTCCTCGTCGATGTCGGCGGGCTGGCGCATCATGATGGTGACCTTTTCGCCCTCCTGCAATTGCAGCAGGTTGGCGATGTGGGTGCCCTTGGCGGTGCGGGCGCCTTCCGGCACCTGGTAGCCTTTCAGGCGGTAGACGCGGCCCCGGTCGGTCATGAACAGCATATGGTCATGGGAGGAGCCGACGAACAGTTCCTCGGTGAAGTCGTCGTCCTTCTGGTTCATGCCCTGCACGCCGCGGCCGCCGCGGTTCTGGGCGGTGTAGGTATCGGCGGCGGTGCGCTTGATATAGCCGGAGTGGGTCAGGGTAAAGACGCACTGTTCTTTCGGGATCAGGTCTTCGATGTCCACTTCGCCGGACACGGCCTCGATGGAGGTGCGGCGCTCGTCGCCGTACTTTTCGGCCAGGGCCTGCAGGTCGTTCTTCACGATGAGCATGGCGTGGTGTTCGTTGGCCAGAATGTCCTTGTAGTTTTCGATGGCGGCGCGCAGCTGGCCCAGTTCCTCATCGATCTTGAGGATCTCCAGACCGGCCAGACGGCCCAGCTGCAGCTTGACGATGGCGTCGGCCTGGGGATCGTCGAAGCCGAACTTTTCCATGATGGCGGCCTTGGCCTCGGCGAAGCCGCCCTTGCAGGCGCGGATGGTGGCGATGATCTCGTCCACGATGTCCACGGCCTTGCGCAGACCTTCCAGGATGTGTTCCCGGTCCTGGGCCTTCTTCAGTTCAAAGGCGGTGCGGCGGCGGATGACCTGACCCTGGAATTCCAGATAGCGCTGCATCATGGTTTTCAGGCTCATGATCTTGGGCACGCCGTCGTCCAGGGCCAGCATGATGGCGCCCACGGTGTCCTGCAGCTGGGTGTAGCGGTAGAGCTGGTTCAGCACCACCTGGGGGTTGGCGTCGCGCTTGATCTCGATGACGATCTTCATGCCGGTACGGCTGGAGCTTTCGTCGTTCAGGTCGGAGATGCCCTCGATGCGCTTGTCCTTGACCAGGTCGGCAATGGACTCGATGAGACGGGTCTTGTTGACCATGTAGGGGATCTCGGTGATGAGGATCTCAAACCGGCCATTGGCTTTTTCCACGATCTCGGCGCGGCCGCGCAGGGTGATCTTGCCGCGGCCGGTGGCGTAGGCGGCCCGGATGCCGGACCGGCCCATGATGATGCCGCCGGTGGGGAAGTCGGGGCCCTTGATGTATTCCATCAGGCCGGGCAGGTCAATGTCGGGGTTGTCGATCATGGCGCACAGGCCGCCCACCACTTCCCGCAGGTTGTGGGGCGGAATGTTGGTGGCCATACCGACGGCGATGCCCTGGCTGCCGTTCACCAGCAGGTTGGGGAAGCGGCTGGGCAGGACGTGGGGTTCCTTTTTGGTCTCGTCGAAGTTGGGGTCCCAGTCGATGGTGTCCTTCTCGATGTCGGTGAGCATCTCACAGGCCATCTTGGACATGCGGGCTTCGGTGTAACGGTAGGCAGCCGGGGGGTCGCCGTCGATGGAGCCGAAGTTGCCCTGACCGTCCACCAACGGATAGCGCAGGCTGAAGTCCTGGGCCAGACGGACCATGGCGTCGTAGACGCTGACGTCACCGTGGGGGTGGTAGGAGCCCAGCACGGCACCGACGGTATCGGCGGATTTGCGGTAGGGATGGGAGGGGTCGTTGCCGCGCTCGTGCATGGTATACAGGATACGACGGTGGACCGGCTTCAGGCCGTCGCGCACATCGGGCAGGGCGCGGGACACGATGACCGACATGGAGTAGTCCAGGAAAGCGCTTTCGATTTCCTCTTTGACATCGCGCACGATGACCTTGGTGCCGGAACCCGGCGTCATAATGACATTTTCTTCCATTGGTACTCACCTTTCTGGGAAGGATAGAAACGAATCTGGATGGAATTGGCTCCCCTGTGTAAGGGGAGCTGGCGCCGTCAGGCGGCTGAGGGGTTGTTGACCTGGCGGTTTTGCCCGGTAACGGGTTACAAGGCAGGGTTTCCAACCCCTTCGCCGCTGCGCGGCACCTCCCCTTACACAGGGGAGGCTTGC
>DXNX01000095.1:0-3699 GCA_019413245.1 Oscillospiraceae bacterium | reverse complement strand
GTTTCCAACCCCTTCGCCGCTGCGCGGCACCTCCCCTTACACAGGGGAGGCTTGCCGGAAGCGGATGCTTGCGGGAGTTGAGATTGGCTCCCCTGTGTAAGGGGAGCTGGCGCCGTCAGGCGGCTGAGGGGTTGTTGACCTGGCGGTTTTGCCCGGTAACGGGTTACAAGGCAGGGTTTCCAACCCCTTCGCCGCTGCGCGGCACCTCCCCTTACACAGGGGAGGCTTGCAGGGAAAAATCACACATCCAGATTCGCATACTTCGCGTTCTTCTCGATGAACTGTTTGCGGGGTTCCACCTGTTCGCCCATCAGGATGCTGAAGGCCTCGTCGGCGCGTTCGGCGTCCTCGATCTTGATCTGGACGATGACCCGGTTATCGGGGTTCATGGTGGTCTCCCACAGCTGTTCGGGGTTCATTTCACCAAGGCCTTTATAGCGGTTGACCTTTGCGCCGGGCATTTCGGCGGAAAGGAGCTTCATTTCGTCGTCGTTGTAGGCGTACTTGACGGTCTGGCCTTTCTGCAGCTTGTACAGAGGCGGCTGGGCCACATATACATAGCCGTGCTCGATGAGCGGGCGCATATACCGGAAGAAGAAGGTCAGCATCAGGGTGCAGATGTGGGAGCCGTCCACGTCGGCATCGGCCATGATGAAGATCTTGTGGTACCGCACCTTGCTGATGTCGAACTCGTCCCCGATGCCGGTGCCCAGGGCGGTGACCACCGGCATGAGCTTGTCGTTGCCGTAGATGCGGTCGGCCCGGGCCTTTTCCACGTTGAGCATCTTGCCCCACAGCGGCAGGATGGCCTGAATGTTGGAATCACGCCCCTGCTTGGCGGAGCCGCCTGCAGAGTCGCCCTCCACGATGAACAGTTCGGTCTTGCTGGGGTCTTTTTCGTGGCAGTCGGCCAGCTTGCCGGGCATGCGGTTGGATTCCAGAGCGCTCTTGCGGCGCACCAGGTCCCGGGCCTTCTGGGCGGCGGCGCGGGCGCGGGCCGCCTGGGTGGCCTTGTCCAGAATCGCCTTGGCCACGGCGGGGTTTTCCTCAAAATATTCGCTCAGGGCCTTGTACACCACGCCGGAAACCAGCGTCTTGATGTAGGTGTTGCCCAGCTTGGCCTTGGTCTGGCCTTCGAACTGGGCTTCCTGCAGTTTCACGCTGATGACCGCGATGATGCCTTCGCGCACGTCGGGGCCCTTGAGGTTCTCGTCCTTGTCCTTCAGGATGCCCTTGGCGCGGGCGTACTCGTTGAACACGCGGGTCAGGCTGAGCTTGAAGCCTTCCTCATGGGTGCCGCCCTCGGGGGTGTGGACGTTGTTGGCAAAGCTGAGCATCAGCTCGTTGAAGCTGTCGCAGTACTGCAAAGCCACCTCGGCCACGGCGCCGTCCGCCTCGCCCTTCATGTAGATGGGCTCGGGGTGCAGGGGAGTCAGGTCCCGGCGCTGCTGCAGATAGGAAACAAAGCTGCGGATGCCACCCTCATAGCACATGGTCTCCCGCACGGGGGAGCCGTCGGTCTCGGACAGGCTTTCCTCCCGCTCGTCGGTGAGGGTGATGCGCACGCCCGCGTTGAGGAAGGCTTCCTCCCGCAGACGCTTGAGCAGAATGTCGTAATCATACACGGTGGTGTCGGTGAACATCACCGGGTCCGGCTTGAAGGTGACGGTGGTGCCGGTGGAGGCGGCGGGGCCGATCTTCTTCAGGTCGCCGTCGGGCTTGCCCCGCTTGAAGCTCTGTTCGTACTCGGCGCCGTCGCGGCGGACCCGCACAACGAGCCATTCGGACAGGGCGTTGACCACCGAGGCGCCCACGCCGTGCAGACCGCCGGCCACCTTGTAGCCGGAATTGTCGCCGCCGAACTTGCCGCCGGCATGCAGCACGGTGTATACAACGGTAACGGCGGGAATGCCCATCTTGGGCTGGATGTCAACAGGGATGCCGCGGCCGTTGTCCGACACTTCGATGATGTTGCCGGGTTTGATGGTCACTTCGATGTGGGTGCAGTAGCCGGCCAGGGCTTCGTCGATGGAGTTGTCCACGATCTCATACACCAGATGGTGCAGGCCGGAGGGGCCTGTGGAACCGATGTACATGCCGGGTCGCTTGCGCACTGCTTCCAGACCTTCCAGGACCTGGATCTGCGCACCGCCGTATTCGTGGTCGGTGGCGGTCTCCCGGTTGGTACTCGTGATCTTTTCTTCTGCCATGCTGCTTTCCTTTCCTCTATGGTGAATGTGCGGTGGGGAATCATGTGGCTGCCGTCTGCCTTGCGCCTCCCCTGTGTAAGGGGAGGTGCCGCGCAGCGGCGGTGGGGTTGTGGACTTGCTGCTTTTGCCCGGTGACGGGTGGCGTCGGAAGCTTTACAACCCCTCAGTCGGCTCTCGCCGACAGCTCCCCTTACACAGGGGAGCCTTTGGGGGAACTCCTGCTTGCTTTATTCAGGGGAGCCTGGGGAGGTGGCTTCTTTTACCAGAAGGTCTATATACTCACAGACTCCGGCAAAATTGCCGGTCACCTTGTTGTTGGGGATGCGCACCACCTGCAATCCGTATTGTTCCAGGTATTCGGTGCGCTGCCGGTCCTTGTCCGGCCCGGTGTCCACATAGTGCTGCGAGCCATCCAGTTCAATGACCAGTCTGGCCCGGGCACAATAAAAATCTGCAATATACCGGCCCAATACCTTCTGGCGGGCAAACCGGACGGGATATTGCCGGAGAAATTCATACCAGAGCTTTCGCTCTTCCTTGGTCATGCCGCGGCGCAGCTCTCTGGCCCGGGCTGTATTGCCCGGGTTATGCTTGCGGTCCATGGCATCACCTTCTTGGGAAAACTGCCGTCTGCCTTGTGCCTCCCCTGTGCAAGGGGAGGTGCCGCGCAGCGGCGGTGGGGTTGTGGACTTACCGCTATTGCCCGGGAACGGGTGGCGTCGGAAGCTTCACAACCCCTCAGTCGGCTCTCGCCGACAGCTCCCCTACACAGGGGAGTCTTTGGGGTCGGCTGCCGTCTGCCTTGCGCCTCCCCTGTGTAAGGGGAGGTGCCGCGCAGCGGCGGTGGGGTTGTGGACTTGCTGCTTTTGCCCGGGAACGGGTGGCGGCGGAAACTTCGCAACCCCTCAGTCAGCTTTCGCCGACAGCTCCCCTTACACAGGGGAGCCTTGGGGAACGGCTGCCTGCTTGACACAAGGGAGCCTTTCTCTACTACACCTCCAGCCGTTCCGCTCTTCGTTTCAGCGCCGCGGTGGACAGCTGGGAAATATAAATCGTCTCGCCGGAAAAATCCGTCAGAATGAAACTTTTGGGCATGGCGCCGGAAATATCCACCACCGCGCCCTCGTTCTGGGCACGGCGGAAAAACTCGTCGGTGAGTTTGGGTTTCTGTCCGGCGTCGGTGGAGGTATCCAGGTCAAATACCCCGATGATGTCCCGGGTGTTCACGATGAAATCCTGCCCCGCGTGAAGGTACATACTTACTCCTCCCGCACGCGGCCCGCTTCCACAAACACCAGCTTGCCGTTGGTGCGGGCGAAGGCCGCGGAATCACAGGTGGTCACGAAGGTCTGTTTATCCTCGATGCGGGTGAGCAGGTAGGTCTGCCGGGCGTCATCCAGCTCGCTGAGCACGTCGTCCAGCAGCATCACCGGGTGCTCCCCCAGCACCTCCCCGGCCACGGTGGCTTCCGCCAGCTTCAGGGCCAGCA
>DXNX01000094.1 GCA_019413245.1 Oscillospiraceae bacterium | reverse complement strand
TTATTATAGCAACCTGATCCGCTTTTGTCAACACCTTCCAGCAAAAAAATGTCACTTTTTTCTTTCGTTGCATAAAATGGCGGGACATCTTCTTGCCGGAGGTGATGCAATTTGCGCTGCAAAATGAAAAAAGAACCGCACCCGATCCGCAGACGCGTCTGTGCGATTCTTGTGGTCATACTTTTGCTGGGATATGGATATCTGTATGTGGTGCAAACGGCCTTCAAGCCAACGTTGGAAGAACTGGCCGAATACGAATGCAGAGCTATCGTTGTAAAAGCCATGAACCAGGCAGTCGAAGCCGAAATGGAAATGGCGCCGGAACGATATACGAAGCTGTATACCGCGGATTATGCAGCCGATGGTTCCCTGCTGGCCATTTACGCAGACACAGCAGCGCTGAACCGGGCCAAAGCAACTCTGATTCAGGCTGTGGAGGAAGCTCTGGCCGTGCTGGAAGAAACGAACCTGAAAATTCCATATGGCAGTCTGACGGGGGTTACAGCATTTGGTGGAATAGGACCTTCGTGGAAGTTGACACTTCTGCCGGACGCCTATGTAGAAGGTACTTTACAGGAAGAGACGGAAGCGGTTTCGGTCAACCGGACACTGTATACAATTACGCTGAATCTGCAGGTGACCATCAGCATGGTACTGGATGGCAACACCGCCACAGCAGAAGTCGAGGACCAGATTCCGGTAGTCAGTGTTTTACTCAATGGAGATGTTCCGAGTTATTATGCCGCTGCTCAATAATGCCCGCGATGGTCCGTGTGGTATTCAGATTCCATCTTGGCGGTCACAAATCCCTGATGACTGTAAAGGCCCGTATATCCGGTAAGGGCATGGCAGATGCCGCAGACAACGCCAAAATACAGAAGACCCTGGGCGCCGAACACCTCAACAGCCAATGCCAAGGAGGAAAACAGGCAGTTTGTGGCACCACAGAAGACCGCCACCATGCCCAGTGCCGCACCGAACCCGGCGGGCAATCCGAACAGCGGTGCGGCGACACAGCCAAATGTGGCGCCAATGAAGAAACTGGGTACCACTTCCCCACCCTTGTATCCGGCGGCCAGCGTGACAGCCGTGAACAGAATTTTGAGAATGAAATCCTGCGGCATTGCCTGCCCCTGTTCAATAGCCTGCTGGATCACGTCAGTTCCGGCGCCGTTGTAGCGCATGGAGCCACACATCAATGTGGCTGCAATAACCACAACACCGCCGACGAGAACGCGTATCCACGGGTTGGGAAACCAGCGCTGCATACGACGCCCGGCAAAGCGAAGCGCAGCGCAGAACAGCATGGTAACGATGGCGCAGGCAAGCCCGAAAAAGGCAGTCTTTACGATAGGCAGCGGTGCCGTTGCCGGTGCGGTGACGGCAAACCGTACCGGCGTGACCCGCAGGAGCGTGCAGAGGCCATAGGAAACCAGAGAAGCTGCAAATGCCGGGATGAACGCAGCGTAAAATACCAGGCCTACGTTAATGACCATCATGGCAAACATGGTCGCTGCCAGCGGCGTACCGAACAAGGCGGTAAAAAAAGCCGCCATGCCGCAGATAGTGGCCACGCGGCAGTCATGGTCCGACAGGTGCAGCAGGCGGCCGGCGTGCCAGCCAATATCACCGCCCATCTGCAAGGCCGCGCCCTCACGACCGGCACTGCCGCCAGCCAGATGCGTCAGTACCGTGGCAATGAAAATAGCCGGAAGCAAAAGTACCTGCAGAGGTTTGCCGTCCTGCACGGCATCAATGACGTTATCGGTCCCCTGCCCTTCGGTTCTGGTCAGTTTGTAGATAGCCACAATCAAAAGACCTGCCAACGGCAGGGTAAGCAAAAGCCACGGATTTTGTGTGCGAAGTGCCGTAACTTTTACGATTGCATGATAAAAGGCCGCGCCGGTGCCGCCGCAAAGGACACCGACGACGGCTGCCAGCACCAGCCACTTGGCAAGCAGCAGTGTACTGGTCCGCACGCGCAGCCAGCTGTCGCGGATGCGTTTCATTTTTTCTTTCCTCCCCTGTATGCCCGTACTTTACAGGCTTTCCATGGCGCTGAGTTTGCGCACCATGGTTTCATAGCGCAGGCAATACGTCAGCGCTGTATCCTTGGTAATGCGTTTCTGCGCATACAGGCGGCACAGGCTATCATCCATCGTACACATACCCTCGGCAGCGCCGGCCTGGATGGCCGCGTCGATCTGGTGCGTTTTGGCTTCCCGAATCAGGTTCTTGATGGCAGCATTGTTATTCATTACTTCAAAGACGGCGGTCTGTCCCCCATCTGTTGTGGGAATCAGCTGCTGACTGATGACCGTCTGCAGGACCATGGAGAGCTGAATTCTCACCTGGCTCTGCTGGCTGGCCGGGAAAACATCAATGATACGGTCAATGGTATTGGCGGCGCCGGTAGTGTGCAGCGTGGAGAAAAGCAGCTGCCCGGTTTCGGCGGCCGTCATGGCCACCTCAATGGTTTCCAGGTCACGCATTTCCCCCAGCAGAATGACATCCGGGCTCTCCCGCAAAGCGCTGCGCAAGGCACTGACATAGCTGGGCGAATCGCTGCCGATCTCCCGCTGGGTAACAATACTGCGGTCGTGACGATGGATATATTCGATGGGGTCCTCCATCGTAATAATGTGTGATTCCCGGTTGTGGTTGATGGCATCGATCAGGCAGGCCAGAGTGGTGGATTTGCCGCTGCCTGCGGGACCGGTGACCAGAACCATGCCTTTGAGCTTTCCGGCGGCCTGCATGACCTGCGGCGGAATCCCCAATGTCTGAGGGTCCGGCAGGCCGAACTGAATCACGCGCAGGACCATGGCCAAGGTACCGCGCTGATGCAGCACATTGGCCCGGAAACGCCCCATATGCGGAATAGCAAACGAAAAGTCATCATCCGCGTCCGGAGTTTCCATACGTTCGGGAGAACGGCCGCAGATGGAATAGATTCCCTCCACAAATTCACGGGTTCCTTCCGGCATCAGGCGCTCCCCCATGCGCTGCTGACGACCGTTGACTTTATAGGTCAGCGGAAGTCCGGCAATGATAAAAATATCCGAAGCGCCCAATTCCAGCGCCTGCTTCAAAACATCAAGAATGTACATGATGCCTGTTCCTTTCTTTTCACATCCCATTCCACAGGTCCAGGGTCTGGTCAGGTTCCCACTGTGTGGTCAACTGCCAGGTCAGAATCCGGTAGGCAGCCGGGTCATCTGCTGTCGGTTCTTTCGGGTTGGCAACAATTTGCAGCGTGTTTCCGTTCATGGAAAACGAGGTGTTCAGCGAACCATCCGCCGAGGAAGCAAAACCTTCCGGGGAAGCATTGCCCTGCTTCAGTGCGGCGTCCAGTTCGGCCAGACACTCCTGCCCGGCTGTTTCAATGGCAGCCTGGTTCTGCAACCCCGACAGTGCCTTATCCGCCATGGCAAGATCTGCCTGGGCAGTAGTCAATGCCAGAACGGCCAGGACTGCCAGGCATATCAGGACTGCCGTAATCAGCAATGTCAGCGCCCCGGTCCGGACGGGACGGTGGATATAGTCCATACGTTTTCCGTTCATGAATGAGCCTCCTCCGACAGATGGGGACAATAGACGGATGTACTCAGTTCCCCCAGAGCTGTGCCGGTCTGGTCAGAAGCCTGCGTAATGCAGATCTGTGCATAAACCATGGTCCCGGTTTCTCTGGCTTCACTCCAAAGGTCCACGGCCACACGGTAGGCTCCGACGGAACAGACGTTGCCCTGCCCGTCACACAGAAAATCCACCTGCGCCTGGCCGGCAGATTCGGCCTCCGCCACGGCCGTATCAAAATGAGCCGACCGTGCCGAAAACTGGGAAGAAACCGTCTGCAGGATCAGCGCGGCGTCCGTTTTCTGCCGAGCCTGTATTCCAAGGGCCTGCGCCGCACCGAATACCCGAATCAGGACAACCAGCGCCGCCAGCAGAAAGAAGAGCAGCACCAGACTTTCAATGTAAAAAGAGAGGTTCTTGTGTCGGTTCATGAAGTAGCCTCCCCTGTATGCAGATACACGCGCACTGTACCCTGGTCGGTGGTAACGGTGAACAGATTGTCGTCTTTTTCAACTGTAAAAGTGTCCGTCTGCGCCACTGCCTGGGCGGAAGCCGGGTCATATTCGTTTTGCTCTGCGGTGTATTCTTCTACTAACTGTCCGTCGTAGACATAAATACGGGTTTCGTAACCGGTGTCCGCGCCGATGTCTGAAAGAATCAGGGCGTCTCCCTGCGGGCCGTTCTCCACAGAGACTGCTCCAGCCTCGTCGGCAGTACGCAGGCGCGCCGCCACATAGCTCAGGCTGGCCCGGACAGCCTTGTTGCGGTTCTGGCTTTGTGTCAGAGCGCCGTAAACCTGAGCGCCAAACATGGCCAGCAACAGCACACAGCCCAGCATCAGCACAAATAATGCCAGAGAAAACGGCGCCGAATTCAGGCGTCGGCCTTGGCTGCTGTTCATCCCGCTATCCCCTTTCCCGCCGCGCAGGCGGCTTATTTTTCCAGTACCGTGACATCCGGCAGCTGGTTGGATGCAAAAACATCATAGGTCACAATAAATCGTGCGTGGTTGATCTGTACACCATACTCCTGCTCCAGAACGTCCAGGCTTTCCGGGTACTTGCCTTCCACGGAATAGCACTGCACAGCGGCATCGATCACCGTCTGGCGCAGTGCTGCGGCAGCCTGCTCATTCAGATCGCGGGTGATAAGGCCATACAACCAGCCAGCCCCGAACAACAACAATACAGCCAGCACCACAACTGCCGCCGCTGCCAGGACGCGCCGACGCAGACTTATTTGAGGATGGTCATGAAACATACCGCGTCCTCCTTATCCGATGGAGCCGAGAATGCCAATCAGAGGCAGCATGGTGGAAATCAGGGCAATGCCCACAGTGACGGTCAGAAATGCGGACATGGAAGGCTCGATACGGTCCACCGCCTGGTCGATGCGGGTGCGAGCATCCTCCGCAAAAAGTTCGGACAGTCGCTGCAGAACAGGCTCCAGGCTCCCGCTGCGGGCACCGGAAACCAGCATGCGGCCATACAACGGTTCAAACAGTTTCTGGTCATAAACTGCCGTAGCCAGTCCGACCCCTTTTTCTTTCATCTCACGCCGGCAGGATTCTACCTGTTGTGCCACCGCTGTGTTGTCCACCATTTTCCCGGCAGATTCCATGGCGGTATCCACATCCACACCGCTGGCCACATAGGTCAGAAGAACCTCGGTAAAGTTGGCCAGAGCAAGCTGCTGCGCGATACCGGACAGAATCGGCAGGTGCTCGGCCAGGCGCTTGAGCCGGTCCAGCCCTTTCGGCGTACGGGCCGCTATGACGGCGGCAATCAGGCAGATGGCAACAACAGCCGTGACGGCCAGGGCCAGCCAACCGATGATATAGGCCACCCGGATATAGGCGTAGGAAGAAGTGGTCAGGTCTCCGGCCAGGCTCACATATACACCGGTAAACACCGGCAGAACTTTGGCAAGCAGTACGCCGAGAATGGCGGCCATCAGAATCAGCAGAACCAGCGGGTAGAACACCGCGCTGCGGAGCTTGGTTTCCAGGTGGCTGCGGTTTGCATAATAGGCAGCCAGGCTGCGCAGTGTCTGTTCGATTCGGCCGGTACTTTCTCCCACCCGGACCATATCCGAAACATGGGCCGGGAAGAGTCCGCTCTGTTCGATGGCTTCCGACAAAGTGCCTCCCTGCAGCAGCAAAAATTTCTGAATGGATTTGGCTGCATCGTGAAAGCTCCCTTGGGTGCTGTCCTCACTCAGAAGACCGGCAGCCTCCTCCGCTCCGATACCGGCACCGAGCATCATAGCCATATTCTCGCAAAAAAGACTGACAGCCAGACTTTCCAGTTGTTTATTTGCCATTGTGTACTTCCCCCTCAATAGGTCAGACGGTCGGTATAGCCGGTACCGTCGCCGGTATATGCCGCCGACGCTCCCGCTGCAAAGGTCAGGTCGATGCGCTCCCAGCTATGGGCAGGCGCTTCAATTTTAACGGTGATCCATCCGGTCTCTTCCAGCCAGATCATATTCCAGGCATGGTACAGATCCCCTGGCTGCACATAACCAGTAATCAGTTTGGTCGGGATTCCCTGGCTGCGCAGCATGGCGGCCGCCAGGCTGGCGTAATCATAGCAGATGCCTTTTCCGGTATGCAGCGTCTCATCCGGGTCCGGCAGGTAGCCGGCCTGCACGGTTTCTGCCTTTTTGGTATCGTAGGCGATGTTGTTCTGGATATAAGCGTAAATGTTGGCTACCACACCCGATTCGGTGCTGGCCTGTGCGGCCAGTTCCGCAGCCTTGGCCACACAGGCCGAATCGGCAGTGTAGCTGACCATCTGGCTGGGACGCAGGAACGGCACCAGTTCATTTTCCAGCTGGACCGATACCGTTGTGGAATAGATCTCGGCATATTTGTCTTCGGTGGTGTTCTGCATTACGCGGAAGGTATAGCTTCCGCTGCCGCTTTGCAGTACATAGCACTGTGGGGTCCCGTCAGATGGAAGGTCATAGTTATACTTCACGTCCCCGAATACCACCTGGAACTTCAGGCGGGTGGCGCTGACGGCGCTGGCAGCCACATACCCCTGGGCCACATGGGAGGTGTCCACCTGGACGCCGTTTTCCCCTTCGGCGGCTTGTGCATCAAAAACACTGGTCTGCATGGGCGGCGCAATGTATCCGCCACCGGTGGTGCCAGGCACTTCCTGTTTGCCTTTGGCCTCGGCGCAGGCTGTCAGCAGCAGTGCCAGCAACAGACACAGTATGCGGGTCACAATGTTTCGCTTTGCCAAACAGCCACCTCCTTTGCATACTTTCTGTGCCCATATTTATTTTATTATACGACCAAACCCGTCCTGCGTTCAAGCATCTGCCAACAGAATATGCAAAACAAAAACCGGCAGGGTGTTCCAATACAGGAACCACTGCCGGTATCATACGTTATTCTTTTAATTCATTCCGGGTCAAAAGTCAGCCACGGTGGCGGCGCATGAGCCAGTCTTCACACATATCATACGCTTCCTGCAAAGAGTTGGAAACACAGCTGAACAGCTCCCCACTCTCCGCACGATAGGAATATTCGATCTGCTGCTGACCGGATTTGCCGGCAAATGTTTTATAGCGTTCCTCTCCGGGTACCAAAAAAGCAACCTCCACAGGATAACCCCCCATATACTTTATGCCGGCGGTTTTTGGCCGCCGTGCATTATTCTAGCACAACGGGGCGGCTTTTCCCATGGATTTTGAGCCCGACTATTTGCGGCGCACCAATGCGGCAAAAAAACAGGGTCCGGTTTGCATCTTTGTTGCCTGAAAGGCCTTTTTACAACTTTTCGGTGTGTAAAACATTCCCAGCCAGATCTTTCCAGACCGCACAACCGTCATCCAGCATCATATAACCGCGGGCAGAATTTTCCTTCGGGATGGATACCGAGCCGGGATTGAAATACCGGTTGTCCTGCCCGAAAGCCTGCCAGGCCGGAACATGGGTATGCCCGTGCAGCAGAATATCCCCCGGATGCAGAGCCGGCAGCTGTCCCAGATGGTAGTGGTGGCCATGGGTAGCAAAAATCATCCGGCCGCCGGCCATCAGCAGACAGTAATCGGCCATAACAGGAAATTCCAGCACCATCTGGTCCACCTCGGTGTCACAGTTGCCGCGCACGCAGGCGAGGTCCTGCTTGCGCGCATTCAGCATGGCAGCTACCTCCTTGGGGGCATATTCGTCCGGCAGGTCGTTGCGGGGACCATGGTACAGGATGTCCCCCAACAGAAGCAGCCGGTCGGGCTGTTCTCGGTCCATAGCCTGCAGCATCAGGCGGCAATATAAAGCCGAGCCGTGAATATCGGATGCGATCATCAGTTTCATAGGGCGTTTCTCCTCTCAGAAAGTCAGGCGCATCTGGTGCCAGCGCACACCGCCGTGCACCGACCCGCAGAAACCTTCGTCCACAAAGCCCAACTTGCTGTAATAGGCCAGACGATACTCCTTGCAGGTCAGCACCAAACCGCGGCGGCCTTCGCTGCGGGCGTGCTCGGTCATGGCGCGAATCAGTTGGGCACCGTATCCGTGACACCGGTCCTGTTCCCGGACATCCAGCCCAAAAATCATCTGCCAGGCACCCTTTTCATCATTCAGTTCCGCCTGCTCGTACATGCGGTCTTCCAGGTCCGGCAGGTCGGTCACCATGCCGTTGATGAATCCGATCAGGGTATCCCCGTTGGTCAGCAGCAGAAAATGGCGGGCAAACACCTGCAGCCGCTGTTCCAGAGACTGCCGAGTGGCAGCTTCGGCCGGCGGAAAGCAGGCTGCTTCCAGGGCGGCGATAGAATCCAGGTCATTTTTTGTAGCGGTGCGTATCTGCATAAAATGTCTCCTGTGGTTCTGCGGCTTCGTGGCCGCGTGATTGACTTGGGGCAGGTATGCTGGGAAGAAAATACCCGGTACCTTCCGACGGATTTTTTCCGCAGAAAGTGCCGGGCATATATCGGTTGGGCAAAAGAAGCCGCCGGAATCACTCGATCAGCATGGCATCGCCGAAGGAGAAGAAGCGGTACTTTTCCTGTACGGCTACCTTGTAGGCCGCCATGGTCTTGTCATAGCCGTAGAAAGCGGCAATCAGCATGATCAGAGTGCTTTCGGGCAGGTGGAAGTTGGTGACCAGGGCGTCAATGGCATGCAGCTCCACGCCGGGATACAGGAAGATATCGGTGCTGCCGCTGCAGGGGACGATCTTGCCGTACTTGGCCCAGACGGCTTCCAGGGTGCGGCAGCTGGTAGTGCCCACCGCAATCACGCGATGGCCGCTGTCCCGGGCTTCGTTGATGGCCTTGGCAGCGGCATCATCCACGCAGTACCATTCGGTGTGCATGTGGTGGTCCTCAATAGACTCCTCACTGACAGGGCGGAAGGTCCCGAGGCCCACATGCAGGGTCACTTCCACGATATTGACGCCCTTGTCCTTGATAGTCTGGAGCAGCTCCGGGGTGAAATGTAGACCGGCCGTGGGCGCGGCGGCGCTGCCCAGTTCCTTGGCGTAAACGGTCTGGTACTGACTCTGGTCCTCCAGCTGCTTGGTAATATAAGGCGGCAGAGGCATTTTGCCGAACTCATCCAATTTTTCGTACAGCGTCTGGGTATCATAGGTGAAGGTGACCAGCTTGTTGCCGCCGGGCAGCGTTTCGTCTACCACGGCGGTCAGGCTGCCGTCACCAAACTTCAGTTTGGTACCGGCCTGCAT
>DXNX01000093.1 GCA_019413245.1 Oscillospiraceae bacterium | reverse complement strand
CGCCGACACCACCCCCACCGAGGTGATGAAGGTATGGCTGAGGCCCAGCACCCGCAGCTGGTACACCGAAAGGAACGGCGTGGCCAGGCCGCCGGCCAGTCCGCCCAGCACCGAGTAGAGCAGCAGCGGGCGGAACACGGGGTCCCGCACCGGGCGCAGAATGTCGGCGGGGCGCATGCGGCTGACGAACTGGACGGGATTTTCATGCACCAGGGCCAGCAGTACGGCATCGGCCAGAGCCAGGGCAAAGCACACCCCGCCGATGACCAGAAAGCCGGTGTAGGGCTTTCCGGCGGCGGTGAAGTAATCCAGCTGGCGGCCCAGCAGCAGGGTGGCCGCACTGTTCACACAGGCGGCCACGATGTCTTTGCGGGCGAAGAACTGCCCGCGGGCGCCGTCCGGTGCCAGACCCAGGGTCATATGCTGGAGCCCCGGGGTGACCAGACCGGCAGAGAAAAAGGAAAGGGTATACAGGACCAGCACCACCACCCGGGCGTGGGCGGCGCCCGGCACCACCAGGGGCACCATCAGCACCACAGCCAGAGAGAACCGGTAGACCACGCACATGAGCCAGATGGCCAGTTTGCGGTGGTGGATGCGCTCGAACACGAAAGGCGACAGAAACTGCAGCACACAGCCCAGCTGGGGGATCATGGCCACCAGGGCGCAGAAGGAAATGGACGCGCCCAGGCAGCTGAGATACCCGGCCAGAAAGTTGCCGGTGCCGATGGAGTAGATGACGGCGGCCACGGTGCCTTCCGCCACAAGGCAGCGGCGGCCGGACTGCAGCTGTGCTTCGGTGGGGGCCTGCGCAGGGAAAAACAACGATTTGAACAAGCCCATGGGGTACCCCTCCCGGCGCTTACACCTTTCCGTACTGGCGGTGCCGCAGCAGGTCGGCGTACCGCACGATGAGGCGGGTCAGGTTGGGCAGACCGCTCTCCTTGCTGACCTGACGCCACTGGACCAGGTACACGGCGTACCAGTGTTCCAGCCGGGCGGCCAGTTCAGGGTCTGCTTCCCGGGGGCCGGTGAGCCAGGCGCCGATCTCGTTCCACAGCGTCACGCTCTCGGCGGTGACGCAGGCGATGGAGACGATCTCTTTCTGCCCGGCAGGCAGGGCGGCGGAGCAGGCCAGCACCCGGTCCCGGGCCGCGGCCACGGCGGCGTTGGCTTCGGGCACTTTGGTCAGGTCCAGCTCGGCCAGCAGCTCGGCGCGGCGGGCGTCGTCGCCCTCGATCCAGTTCACCGCGTGCTGCCAGTCAAAAACTTCATGGTCAGACAGTTCTGTCATGGCGGCCATGAGCTGGCCGGAGGTATCGCCGTAGCCGATGCGGGAGACCGCCTCGTTCAGCTCCTCCATCTCCACCGGCTCGGCGTTCCAGCCGAAAGCCGCCCCGTACAGGATGCCGGGGATGGTCAGGCGGGGGTCATTGATGTGGCCGTAGTCGCCCCAGTCGGTATTCAGCAGGCCGATGGCCCCGTACTTGTGGGCATGGTGGCACATGGCCCGGATGTTGCTGTACGCATACCGGTACAGGGGCACCCAGCGGTTCCAGCCGCAGACGCCCGGGCAGGCATACTGGGTGATGCCGCTGGCGGCGATGTCCCGGATCTCGTTTTCCCGCTGGTTGGGCAGGTAGCCCCAGTTCAGGCAGATGGTCTCCTTGGGCAGCTCGGCGCAGCTCTGGGGGAAGCGCCACATGATGTCGCCCCAGAACATGGGGGTGCAGCCCTGGGACACCAGGTACTCGCACAGGGCCTTGACATGGCGGACATAGAGGGTCTTCTCCCCCAGTTCGTCGGCCAGGGCCTTGCTGCGGCCCTTGCCCAGGTCGAAGGTCTCGTCGGCGCAGATGTTGAACTTGTTGGAGCGGAACAGCGCCCGGTACTCGTCGATGAGCTTCTTCACGAACTCCACCACATCGGGGTCGGAGGCGTTCAGGGTATGGTGCCACCCGGCGTAGGTGTAGGAGAAGGGCACCTTTTCGGAATCCGGCAGCTCGCACAGGTCACAGCAGGTCTTGGTGGACAGGATCTTGTACATGTGGCCGAAGGTGGACAAAGAGGGCACCAGCTCGATATGCCGGGCGGCGCAGTAGGCGTCCAGTTCCAGAATTTCATCGGCGGTCAGGGGGGTGTCGTCCCGCCAGGCTTCGGACAGGTCCCGGAAGAGATAGGTATGCTCGATGTACAGCTGCCACTGGTTGATCTTGTAGCGGCAGAGCAGGTCGGCCACCCGTTTCAGGTAGCTGAGCTTGGGCACCCGGCCCCGGGAGCAGTCCTGGTAGTACCCGCGGTTGGGCAGGTCGGGCCAGTCCTCCACAAACAGGGCGGGCAGCACCGCGCCGCAGCGCTCCACCAGCTGGATGAGGGTCTGGACGCCGTTGCACAGGGCTTCGTCGTCCCCCGCCGCCAGGGTGACGCCTTCCGGCGCCACCGTGAGGGTGTAGTGGGCGGGTTTCTGCTGAGGGTCAACGGTCAGGGCGATCTCCCCGGCCGCTGCGGCTCCCCGGCCCAGGGCCGGGGTGAGCCCGGCGTAGTCCCGCAGGGCGTTTTGCAGCATCTGGGCATAGAGCAGGGCCTCCGGCGCGGTGCCGGGGCACAGGACCACCCGGGTGTGGGGGGTCAGGGCGAAACCGCCGTCCCGGTGGTCCACCCGTTTCGGCTGGGGCAAAAATTCCATAGCCATAAGAAAATTCCTCGCGGCCTTGCGGCCAGTGTATGGTTCGGGCTGCGCCTCTCAGCGGATGCGCAGGGTCTTGATCTCGTAGGGCTTGACGGTGAAGCGGATGGCGCCGTTCTCGATGGACACCGGCTCGCCGTCCGGCTGTTCCAGGCAGTCGCAGCTCTCGGCGCTGGTGAAGGGGCGGCCCCAGTGCAGGGTGGTCTCGGTGAGGGAGTTGTCGCACTCGTACATACGCACGATGACGCCGTCGCCGTCCTCGGCCTGCTTGATGGTCTCCACCACGATGTTGGGGGCGTCCACGGCGGCCAGGCAGAAGGCCTCGCCGGGGGTGCCGCCCGCCACAGCCAGGGCCGGCTGGTTCAGGAAGAACGCCTCCCGCACGGTGCCCGCGGCGCGCCAGGTCTCGGCGTGGGGGTACAGGGCGTAGGTGAAGTGGTGCACTTCCTGGTCGGTGGTGGGGTTGGGCTCGATGCCGGACTTGATGAGGGTCAGGCTGAGGCAGCTGTCCTTGACCGAATGGCCGTACTTGCAGTCGTTGAGCAGGCTCACGCCGTAGTGGCCCTCGGACAGATCGGCCCATTTCTGGCCGCAGCTCTCGAACCGGGCCTTGTCCCAGCTGGTGTTGGTGTGGGTCTTGCGGGTCAGGTTGCCGTACTGCACCTCAAAGGTGGCTTCATCGGTGTGGACGTTGCAGGGGAAGGCCACCTTCAGCAGATGCTGGTGTTCGTGCCAGTCCACGGTGGTGACGAAGTCGATGCGGCGGGAATCGGCGTAGAAGTGGATGTCCTGGGAAATGGTGGAGTTGCTGAACGCCCGCTCGATGTGCAGGGTGGCACGCACCGGGCCGTTCTCGGTCCAGGTGAAGGCCTTCAGGTCGGTGACATCCCAGGACTTTTCGGTGTAGAAAATATCAATGTCCCAGTTATCGTAGTAGATGGGCTTGTCCTCGAACACCCGGAAGGCGTTGGCGCTCTTGCCCGCCTGGAGCACTTCCCGACGGTTGTCCTTGTCGAACAGGCGGCCGATCTGGCCGTGTTCATCAAAGGAAACGGTATAGAAAGGAGTCTCCAGGGCATGGCCGTCTTCGCTGAGGGTGAAGGGAGCGGCCTGTGCCTCGCAATCCGCCGGGGCAAAGGTCTTGCGGCCCTTGGCGGGCAGGTCTTTCAGATAGACCACGGCGCCGTCGGCGGTCTGCTGCACCGGGTAGACGTTGCCGGCTTCATCGGCCAGGGCGGCCGCGTCGCAGTCGCCCAGTTCCACCACGTCATTGCGGGCAAAACCGGTGGTATTGAAGACGGTGACGCCGTCCCCCGCCGGGGTCAGGGCGGCCAGACGCTCGTCCCGCAGGGCGGCGATCTCGGCTTCCATCTGGGCGTATTCCTTCTTGGTGACCTCGTACACCTCATGGATGGAGGAACCGGGCAGGATGTCGTGGAACTGGTTGATGAGGATGCCGTGCCACAGCTTGTCCAGGGCTTCGGCGGGGTAGGCCACGCCGGGGGCGGCCAGCACGCTGAGCAGTTCCAGGTCCATCATGTGCAGCTCGGCCTTACGGTTGGAGCGCTTGTTGCGGGCCATGGAGGTCAGGGTGCCGCGGTGATATTCAAAGTAGAGCTCGCCTTCCCAGGTGGGCAGACGGCGGTTGCCGGAAACCCGGTCTTTCAGCTCGTCGAAGTAGGTGCGGGCGAAGGCCTGGCGCACCTTGGGGATGCCCTCCACGCCCTTTTCCATGCGCTGGGAGGTTTCCAGCATGGCGCGGGTGGGGCCGCCGCCGCCATCGCCGTAGCCGTAGCAGACGAGAATATCATTGTTGATGTTCTTCTGCTGGTAGCGGTGCCAGCCGCCGATGATGGCGTCCGGATGCAGCATGCCGTTGTAGGTGGTGAAGAAGTCCTTCTCGTCCTGGCCCACGCCCAGGGTGGTGACCAGATGGGTCAGGATCTCGGTGCCGTCGATGCCCCGCCACATAAAGGTGTCGTAGGGCATCTTGTTGAACTGGTTCCAGGCCAGCTTGGTGGTCATAAAGTAGTCGATGCCGCACTTTTTCATGATCTGGGGCAGGGCGCCGGAGTAGCCGAAGACATCGGGCAGCCACAGGATGCGGTTGTCCACGCCGAACTCCTCTTTAAAGAAGCGCTTGCCGTACAGGAACTGGCGGACCAGGCTTTCGCCGCTGGTCAGGTTGCAGTCGGCTTCCACCCACATGCCGCCTTCCGGTTCCCACCGGCCTTCGGCCACACGGGCCTTGATCTTCTCGTACAGTTCGGGGTAGCGCTGTTTCAGGAAGTAGTACAGCTGGGGCTGGCTGGACATGAACTTGTAGTCCGGGTACTCGTCCATGAGCTTGAGCACGGTGGCAAAGCTGCGGCAGACCTTTTCCCGGGTCTGGGCCACGGTCCACCACCAGGCCACGTCGATGTGGGTGTGGCCGATGCAGCTGGCAATGACCTCGTCATGGCCGGCCAGGTCGGTGTACAGGGCCTTGGCCAGGTAGTTCCGGGCTTCGGCCACGCTGGCGTAGAAGCTCTCATTGTAAGGGGTGCGCAGGTCCAGCAGGTTCACGGCCTCGTTGAGCACCCGTTCCAGGTCGCGGCGGGCCTTGCCGTCCGGCTCCAGCCGGGGGAAGGCCTGCAGGGGCACCACCATATCGTAGTACAGCCCCTCGATCTCCGGGTCTACCTCCCGCAGGTCCACGATGAGGTTGAACTCGGTGTGCAGGATGCCGGTATAGGACTGCAGTTCCAGGCGGTAGGTGGTGCCGGCCTTGGCGCAGCGGTCCAGCAGCACGTCCCGGTGGTTCATGTCGATGCCCTGGGTGACGGCGCCGTTCACGAACAGCAGGAACTGGGGGTTCTTGGCGTCGTCCCACTCGTCGATCTGGGTGCAGACGTGCATCCACAGGGGTTTGCCGTCCAGCTCGGCGGGCACGGTCACGTCGGCGCGGAACCAGTAGTGCTTGTCCGGACCGTACCAGTGCATGGTGCGGCAGTCGAAGGGTTCAAAGGGAGCCGGGTCGGCGTCGGCGTCTTCGGGGCGCAGGAAGTTGCCCGGCTTGTACAGCCAGTTATCGGTGGGGAATTTCTGCTTCACCGACAGCTTCTGCAGCTCGGTGCAGATGCCGTTGATGCGCTTGTCCAAAAAGCTCATTGTTTCCATGGAGAGTTCCTTTCCTGGGAAGGCCAGATTTCAAAGATTTCAGAAAGAGTTTGCCTTGATGTAGTCCAGCACCCGGTCCACGGTGGTGAAGGCCAGGCCGGTGACAGTGTCAGCGCAGCCGTAGTAGACGGCGATGCGGCCGGTGGGGGCGTCGGTGAGGGCGGCGCAGGGGAAGGTGACGTTGGGCACGTCGCCCACACACTCATACAGCATGTGGGGGGCCAGGATGTAGTCCTTGCCGCGGGCCTTGACCTTCCAGGGCTCGTCGATGTCCAGCAGGGCCGCGCCCATGCGGTACACATAGCCGTTGCAGGTGTTGATGACGCCGTGGTAGATCAGCAGCCAGCCCTCGTCGGTTTCGATGGGGATGGGGCCCGGGCCGATCTTCAGGCTCTGCCAGGCGGATTCATCCCCCTTGACGGCACCCATCATGTAGCGGTGACGGCCCCAGTAGATGAGGTCCTCGCTCTGGCTGACAAAGATGTCGCCGAAGGGGGTGTGGCCGGTGTCGCTGGGGCGGCTCATCATCATGTAGCGGCCCTGGATCTTGCGGGGGAACAGAACGCCGTTGCGGTTGTAGGGCAAAAAGGCGTTTTCCAGCTGGTGGAAGGTCTTGAAGTCCTCGGTCCAGGCCAGGCCGATGGTGGGGCCGTGGTAGCCGTTGCACCAGGTGACGTAGTACTTGCCGTCCATGTAGCAGACGCGGGGGTCGTACCGGTATTCCCGGTTGGTCACTTCGGGGTCGTCCCCCACCAGATGGATAGGCTCATCGTCGATGGTCCAGTGGATGCCGTCCTTGCTGAAGCCGGCAAAAATGTCCATGCTGATGGACAGGCTGTCACAGCGGAAGACGCCCGCAAAGCCGTCCTTGAAAGGCACCACGGCGCTGTTGAAGACGCTGTTGGACCGCTTGTTGCCGTCGCGGCCGATGATGGGGTTGCCGTCATACCGCCAGAGCGGGGTGCGGGTGACTTCGGGCGGGTCCTGCCAGGGAATGTTGGGCAGCGGGTTGCCAATGATCTTAGCCATACTTTCTAACCTCCTGTGATTGGGGGAAGCGTTATCCCACGATGCGCACGACCGGTGCGAACTGCTGTTCGTGCAGTTCGTCCATGGCGCGTTCTGGGTCGGTTTCGTCGGTGAGGGTGAGGGTGAAGCGGTACTCCGCAAAGCCGGACAGGTCCAGCTTGAAGTTCGTTTCCCAGGTGTTGTTCATCAGCCAGGCAAACACCGGGCGGCGGTTGTCCTCCGGGCGGTTTTCGCACAGGCGGATGGGGTGGTGTTTCAGCGGGCCAAAGGCGTACAGCGGGGTATCCCGGGCGCCCAGCAGCACGCCGCCGTCCCGGCCCAGGAAGGCCAGACCGTCATCGCTCATGCTGTATTCCATGCAGCTGCCGGGCAGCTGGTCCACACCGGGGCGCAGGGCTTCCCGGCCGCCTTTGCGCAGCCAGACTTCCCGGTCGGACAGGTCCAGGTTCAGAGGCAGGTAAACGCTTTCGATGTCGGTGGACAGGGTCTTGCCCAGTTCCAGGCGCAGTTCCATGCGGGGCAGGTCCTCGTACAGTTTCAGCACCACATCACAGTGGACGGTGCCGGGCATGGACCCGTGCAGGCGCAGGGTGGTGAACACCGGGCCGCGCTCCTCGCACACCACCTCTTCCAGGGCGGCGGGGAACTGTCTGGCGTGCTGACCGCGGATGTTGCGGCCCAGCAGGCGGCGTTCCTCGTACACGTCGGTGACGCCGGGGCGCACCGGGGTACATTCATAGACCGGGGTAAAGAAGGGCAGGCCGGCAGGGGCCATGAGTTCCCGGCCGTGGACCTTGTCGTACAGGCTGCACAGTCCCCGGCCCACCTCGTATTCCAGGCGGAAGAACCGGTTTTCAAAGCTGTACGGCAGGCGGAAGGTCACGGGGTCGTAGTCATTGACGATGTCCCGCACCCGCTCGGCGCCAACGTAGCACTGGCGGGTGTTGAGCTTGTTTTCAGGACGTTCTCTTCTGCCATAAGTATACCGTTTGACTTCCCCCGGCGTAAAGGTGTCCACGAAAGAAATCCGCCGTCCCCGGGGATGAGGGCTGACCTGACATTTCAGTTCCCGGCCGTCCTCGGTATGGACGCAGGCGTCGGGCAGACCGGCGGGCAGGGTCTCGACGTAAAATTCCACCGCCATGGGGCCGGAAAGGCGTGTGGGATTCTGTACCCGGATGCTGCCCTCGGTGGCGTAGTAGCGCAGGATGTCCCCCTGGTCCCGGGCGATGCGGCCCAGCATGCGGGCGGCGGCCTCATGGGCGCGGGAAGCATACCCGTTCTTGCGCATATCCAGGTCCAGCACCATGGATTCATAGGGGTTGGTAATGCTGGCGGAATGGCCCCATGTGTGCTCGGCGTAGAGCAGCAGGGCGTCCTCGGCCTCCTGCACCAGGGCGGGCTGGTGCTGTTCCAGCCCTGGGTCCAGGCGGCGGGCCAGCTCGTAACTGCGGCAGGCGTCCCGGTAGTGCTTCACCGCATAGGGGGTGGAGCCCACGCCGTTGGCCCACCAGTCGTTCAGGTCGCCGTGATACACCGGCGCATCCTGCAGTTTGGGGGCAATGGCGGCGTACAGTTCCTGCAAACTGACCATGCGCACCTGCACCGTTTCGCCCCAGCGGCGGTTGAAGGTCTCGATGGTGTGCAGGATGAGGGGTTCGGGCGGGGCGTTGTCGCTGAAGACACCGGACACCGACGCCGGGATGAAGTCGTAGGGGTAGCCGTTTTCCTCACATTCGGTGAGGTAAGCGTCCAGGTTCCGGGCCAGGGCTTCGGCATCATCTTCCGGCTGCGGGGCGCTGCCCAGCCGGTCCATGGTCATGAAATTGGGGATGTGGTTGGGACGCAGGCCCAGCACATTGCCCAGGTTGTAGTGTTCGCCGTTCCACACCAGCAGGCGGCGGCCGTCACGGTTCTCCCAGAAATAGGCGTTCTGGTTCTGGCGCAGGGGGTACATGCCGTGGTGGCAGTGGATGTTGGTGTACAGGAACTCCACCCCGTTTTCCAGCAGGGCGTCCCGCTGGCCCATGGACAGGCCGTTGATGTCGGCGCACATGGCGGTGGTCAGGGGCACGCCCGCGGCGGCGAATTTCTCCCGCCAGGCGTGCAGGCGCCGGGCGTAGATGCCGCAGTCCAGCAGGTCGGTGAAGTTCAGGTAGTTGGCCGAGAGGCCGATGCGGCCGTCCCGGGCCAGGTCCAGGAAGCGGGCTTTCTCCTCCTCCGAAGCGGTGCGGAAGAAGGCTTCCACGCAGTACAGGGTCTCGCAGTTCCAGCGGAACGCCGCGTTGGCGGGGCTCTGCATCATCTGCAGGGCGCTGCGGATGTAGTCCACCTGCAGGTCAATGACGTGTTCCTGCAGGTCGGTGTACCCGATGTCGGTGTGGGAATGGTGGACGGCATAGACC
>DXNX01000092.1:8448-9287 GCA_019413245.1 Oscillospiraceae bacterium | reverse complement strand
GTGCTGTTATGATAAAGACAGCCAGACAGCTGAAAGATTTGATCCGCAACCTGTCAAAGAAAAATGCTGCGGATGCGCAGATTTTGATGCGCAACTATATGATGGAGCGTTTTCTGGAACGCATTTCTCTCTCGTCCTACCGGGACAAATTTATCCTCAAGGGAGGGATGCTGGTGGCCGCGATGGTCGGCCCGCTGGGCCTGCCGATGGCCGCCGCCTGGCTGGTGGGCAAGGTGCAGGACCTGCGATATGCGATCCAGGACGCGGTGTATGGATAAAAAAGAACTGTTCCCTTCGCGGATGCGAGGGGAACAGTTCTTTTAGAGCAGCTCTTTTGTTTTACCGGCAAGATATAGCGGGATGTTGGTGATGGCACCGTCTTTGCGATACCCGCGCTTGGAAAAGCGGATGGCGTGTTCGGGGTGACGGTCGGCGATATACCGCTTAAAGGAAGGCGCGGACTTATCTTCGCCACCCTTTGCCTCGATGGGGATGATCTCTGTGCCGTTTTGCAGCACGAAGTCGATTTCGCCGGTTTTGTCCGAGTAATAGCGAGGCTCCACGTCAAATTGACCGCGAAGCTGCTGCAACACATAGTTTTCAGTGAGCGGCCCCTTGAATTGATAGTCGGCTTTCAGCAAAATGGCGCTGTTGTCAATGCCCGCCATGTGCTTGAGCAGCCCGGTATCAAAGAGAAACAGCTTGAATTGGTCGAGCTTATCAAAGGCAGAAAGGGGATGCTCCATCTTGGAAACATTGTAGATGCGGTTGAGCATACCGGCTGAGACAAGCCATTCGATGGCTTCTTCAAAGTCCCGCGCCCGGCCGCCCTGCCGGAC
>DXNX01000092.1:0-8438 GCA_019413245.1 Oscillospiraceae bacterium | reverse complement strand
ACAGCGCCGTAGATAAACTTTTCATTGGATTTGGCAAGCTGGGAGACGATGCTGCGGAACACCATCAGGATGCGTCCGCTGTTCACCTTCCCGTTATGCTTGGAAAAGTCGTTCTCGTAAATTTCTACGAGTTCTCGCTGGATTTGGGAAACCGCTGCCGGGTCCTTGTGGTTGACCCAGGAGGCCACACATTCCGGCATCCCGCCGATGATCAGATAGTTGTTGTAGGCTTCCAGCAGGCGGTTGTGGAAGATTTCTTCAATGGTCTGATTTTTCTGGATGCTCTCGTAGTAAGCAAAGAGGGCCGGGTCGGTGGCCTCCAGAAACTCGTCAAAATAAAGCGGGTACAGATCGAGCAGATTGACCATGCCCACGGGATAGGACTTTGGCTGGGCCAGCAGGGTGCCAAGCAGACTTCCGGCTGCAACGACATGGTACTCGTTTGCTTTCTCTTTGAAGTATTTGAGGGTGTTGAGCGCCTCCGGGCATTCCTGCACCTCGTCAAAAATGACGAGAGTCTCCCCGGGCAAAATCTTTTCCCCAGCGATCATGGAAAGCAGTTCAATGATCCGCTGGGGTTTTTTGTTTGCCTCGAAGATGGATTTCAGCTCATCTTCCTCGTCGAAGTTAAAATAGACATAGCTTTCATAGCAGCTCTGGCCGAACTCTTTCATGAGCCAGGTCTTTCCCACCTGACGAGCTCCGCGGATAATGAGCGGTTTTCGCTCCGAGTCGTTTTTCCATTTTACAAGCTGCGAAAATGCGTTTCGTTTCACGCACATCACCACCTTCTTCTCTGGATGAAAGTAGTATAACACATTTTTCCGGGGTTTACAACGGGAATAAAACACGTTTTTCTGGAATAATTCAAAGATAAAATCACATTTTTCCGATTTCAACCTTTCAAAAGTGGACATATTCGCTCTCCCGATGCGTCTCTACGTTATAAATGGTTCATAATTTAGTAAAATTTTAGTAAAGCATATTGACTTCGACAGAAGGCGCTATATAATGAGCTTGAAACGATACGAAAGGAGGAGCCTCATGGCGACAATCAAGGATGTGGCCCAGGCCGCTCAGGTCTCGACTGCGGCGGTCTCACGGGTTTTGAACAAGGACGACAACATCTCTGTCTCACCGGAGGTGCGGGCCCGGATTTTTCAGGCGGCCCACGTCTTGGGCTATGTATCTCCTCGCCAGAGAAAGGCGGCAGAGCATAAAACTCACCTGGTCATTGGGGTGGCGGACTGGCGGATCATCCGCCCAGACCGGCACAATGTACGGCTCTCGTCCCTGTCCTGTCTGGTACAGATGATGACCGACCAGTACGAGGTAACCTTTGTTCGGTTGACTTTCGGTGAGCCTCAAAAGGTAGATGGCATTATCGCCTTGGGGGTGTTCAGCGAGAAGGAAATCGACTTTCTACGCTCCCTGTCCTTCGCCATCGTCTTTGTGAACTCCAACCAGCACAACTACGAGTTCGACCAGGTGCAGGTGGACTTCGACCGAGGCCAGGAGCAGATGGTGTCCTACCTGCTGGATCAGAAACGGTACACCGGGCTGGGGTATATCGGCGGTATTTACGACGGGGCCAATGGCCGCATCGGCACCCACCGTCTGGCCGCCATCCGGCGCATCTTGGAGAAGCGCGGCCAGTACGATCCACGAACCTTCCATGTGGGGGAAATCAGTCGAGAAAGTGGCTATGCGCTGGCCAAGAAGGCCGTGGAAGAGCATACCTTGGCGGAAGCAGTTCTGTTGGGCAGTGATGAGGTGGCTGAAGGCGCTTTAGAGGCATTCCGGGAACTGGGCGTCCGTGTGCCGAAAGATGTGGCGGTCATCATCTATCAGGATATTCAGACCTTGGAGAGCAAGTGGCCCACCGGCACCTGCCTGGAGATGTTTCCGGACTATGTGTGGGAAAACGCCCTGGAACTGCTTTTTGGCCGGATCAGTCAGCGTCGTTCCCAGGCAGTGACCGTCACGGTGCCCACCCACCTGAAGATTGGCGACACAGCCTGAATCACTGAAGCGGTTATCAGAGGGCATTCCCTCTATAACAGATAAATTTAATAGTAACCCCAGAAACGTTTACAGAAACAACAAGGAGGATCACAGAATGAAAAAAGCATTTTCTCTCCTGCTGGCTGGTGTGATGTGTGTTGGCCTGCTGGCTGGCTGCGGCGGCCAAAACAGCGAGCCCCAAAGCAGCACCAGCAGCACAAGTTCCACAGACAGCAGTGCAAGTACCACAGCGACTTCTGAAACCAGCAACAAAAAGATTGATACCTTGCGGATTGCTTTTGTCCCGTCCCGCGAACCGGAGGAAATCATTACCGCTACCGAACCCTTGAAGCAGATGCTCACCGATGAACTGGCGACGCTGGGGTACGATGTTGGCGAGGTGGACATCACCGTGGGCACCAGCTATGAGGCAGTGGGCGAGGCTCTGGCCGCCGGTACCGCCGATGTGGGCCTGATCCCCGGCGGCACCTATGTGCTCTACGATGACGGCTGCGACGTGTTGCTGACCGCCACCCGTGACGGCCTGTCCATTGACTCCGATAATGCCAAGGACTGGAACGACAACGCCCCCACCGAGCCTACCACTGAGCAGGTCACCAGCTACCGTGCCCTGATGATCGCCGGTCCCTCTGAGAAGGGCAAGGAGCTGGCCGCCAAGGTCAACGCTGGCGAGGCCCTCACCTGGGAGGACGTGAGCAGTGCCAACTGGAGTGTGGCCAATTCCTCCTCTCCTGCCGGATACATCTACCCCTCTCTGTGGCTCCAGGAGAACTTCGACAAGAATATCACCGACCTGCCCCACGCGGTGCAGTCTGACTCCTACGGCAGTGCCTTCGCCCGTCTGGCCTCCGGTCAGGTGGACATCCTCTGCACCTATGCCGACGCCCGCCGGGACTATGAGGATGAGTGGACAACCGAGTACGGCATGACCAACAGCATCTGGGATGACACCGCTGTGGTTGGCGTCACTCCCGCTATTTACAATGACACCATCAGTGTCAGCAAGACCTCGCCCATCATGGACGATGATTTCAAGCAGGCTTTGGGTCAGGCCTTCATCAACATCGGCAATACCGAGGAAGGCAAAGAGGTCATCGCCATCTACAGCCACAACGGCTATCAGTGGGCGAAGTCCGAGGACTACGACTCTGAGCGGGCCGCTCAGGAGATGATCCAGTCTCTGAACAGCGCGGGTTAAACTCAATCAAACATGAACCACAAATGAGGGAGGGAGGCCGAGGCTTTCCTCCCTCGTTTGGGATAGGGAGAGTATCATGATAGAATTCAAAGAAGTAGAAAAGCGTTATCCGAATGGATTCGAGGCCCTGAAGCACATCAACCTGACCATTGACCAAGGGGAGTTTGTAGCCATCATCGGCCTGTCAGGCGCGGGCAAGTCCACCCTGATTCGTACCATCAATCGGATGCACGACATTACCCAGGGCCAACTGACGGTGGACGGCACCGATGTGATGACCCTGCATGGAAAAAACTTGCGGAAATTTCGTCGCCGTATCGGCATGATTTTCCAGTCCTTCAACCTGATTACCCGCACCACTGTTATCAAGAATGTGCTCACCGCCTTTGTCCCTGATCTGCCCTGGTGGCGGGCAACTTTTGGCATCTTCACGAAGGAGGAAAAGATGAAGGCGCTGGAAGCCCTGGATCAGATGGGAATTCTGGACAAAGCCTTTGTCCGGGCGGATCAGCTCTCCGGTGGTCAACAGCAGCGGGTAGCCCTGGCTCGAACTCTTGCACAGAATCCCCAGATTATCCTGGCGGATGAACCTGTGGCCTCTCTGGACCCGGTGACCGCCAAGCAGGTGATGGATGATTTCCAACGGATCAACCGGGATATGCACATCACGGTACTCATCAACATCCACCATGTGGAGTTGGCCCTCCAGTACGCCACCCGGGTGATTGGTATCCGGGCCGGTGAGATCGTTTATGACGGCCCGGCCAATCAGGTGGATCAGGCGGTGCTAGACTCCATCTATCAGGGAAAGCAGGAGGAACCGGCATGAGTATGAGTATATACGACAAAATCTTCCCACCCAGATTGCTTACCCTACCCAACGGAAAGCAGGTTTCCAAACCCAGATCTCGTGCTCCGTTGGCAGCAGTGATTTTGGTAGCCATGACGATACTTTCGGTGGAGGTCACCGGTTTTGATATGGGGGTCCTGGTCAGTCGGATTAAGGAGTTTTTTGTCATTCTGGGCGACATGATCCCTCCGCAGTGGGACTATATGCCCCAGATTTGGCAGCCATTGTTCGACACCATCAAGATGTCCCTGCTGGGTTCCTTCATTGGCTCCATCCTGGTGGTGCCCTTCGCCATGCTGGCCTCTACCAATATCATTCACAACCGGGTGATCGTGGCAGCTATGCGGCTGCTCCTGAGTATCATCCGCACCTTGCCTACCCTGGTCTCCGCCCTGATCGCCACCTACATTTTCGGCCTGGGTACTCTGGCGGGCACCACAGCCATCGCCATCTTTACCTTCGCTTACATCGGCAAGATCCTCTATGAAGAAATCGAAACGGTAGATATGGGACCTTTTGAAGCTATGGAGGCAATGGGGGCCACCAAGGTGCGCGCATTCATCAGCGCCATCGTGCCCCAGGTGCTGCCCTCTTATCTGTCTAACTGCCTATTTTGCTTCGAGGGAAATGTGCGCTACGCCTCCATTTTGGGGTATGTGGGGGCAGGTGGTCTGGGCCTGATCCTGAACGAGAAGATTGGTTGGCGGGAGTATGCCAGCGTAGGTATGATCCTGCTGGCATTGTTCGTCACTGTGTTTATCATTGAAACCATCAGCCGGGCCGCCCGGAAACGGCTGGTATAGGAGGAGCTGCCATGAACAAACGAATCGAAGCGGCTTATGAACAGCGGCCCCGCCGCTGGGTCTTTGAGCTGGCCGTGGCTGTGGTGGTTGTAGCTCTGCTGATCTGGAGCGGCTCTGCCGTGGAGACGGCGGGCACCACGCAAAATGGAGCGGTGATTGCCTGGAATATCCTGGCGGGCATCTTCCACCCGGATACGGACCTGTTGTTCAATTTCACTACCCAGGGTGTGCCTTATCTGTTGTTGGAGACCATCTGCATCGCATTTTTGGGTACGATTGTGGGTGCTATCATTTCTGTTCCGTTGGCCTTTCTTTCGGCCTCCAACCTGACTCCGAAGCCGGTAGCCTTTGTTGGACGTATCATCATTATGGCCGTCCGCACCGTTCCCGCCTTCGTCTATGGCCTCATGTTCATTCGCGTCACAGGCCCCGGTGCCTTCGCTGGCCTGCTGACCATGTCCCTGTGTTCGGTAGGCATGGTGAGCAAAATGTACATCGAAGCCATTGAGGACTTGGATGTTCGTGTATTGGAGTCCCTGGACGCGGCGGGCTGCACGACCTGGCAGAAGATCCGCTACGGCATCCTGCCCCAGCTGATGCCCAACTTCGCCTCCACCGCCATCTACCGCTTTGACATCAACCTGCGAGACGCCACCGTGCTGGGCCTGGTGGGAGCGGGCGGCATTGGTGCGCCGCTGATTTTTGCCATGAACTCTTATCGCTGGGAGGAGGCTGGTGCCATCTTGGCGGGCCTCATCGTGCTGGTGCTGATCGTGGAGTGGATTTCCACCAAAATCCGGGTCAAGCTGGCCAGGGGGTGAGCATGGAAAAAACGGTTCAAATCTATTACACCTCAGATACCCACGGCCACATTTTCCCGGTGAACTACGCCGCCAACTGCCCGGAAAAATCCGGCCTGCTGAATCTGGTCGACCAGATGGAAAAGGACGGAAATACCCTGGTATTGGACGGCGGGGATTCATTGCAGGGGACGCCTTTGACCCAATATTACCTGGAGAACCGGGGCCGGTGGCCTGTCCACCCGGTAGCTGCGGCCTTCAACGCGATGGGTCTTGACTATTTTACCTTAGGCAATCACGACTTCAACTTCGGTTATGAGGCCCTTCGGGATTATCTGCGGGCCATGGACGGTGTATGCCTGTGCGCCAATGTAGAGGACTTGGGCGGCGAGCTGCCGATCCGCCCTTGGGCGGTACATACCCTGGCCAACGGCCTGCGGGTGGGAATCACCGGCGTGGTCACCGATTTTGTGAACGTATGGGAACAGCCCCAAAACTTGGAGCGACTGCGGATCACCGATGCCTTTCAAGCTGCCCGGATGGCCTGTTCCGCCCTTCAGGACCAGTGCGACGTTCGGGTGTGTATCTACCACGGAGGTTTTGAGGAAGAGTTGGAAACGGGGCGGGTGCTCTCGGACAGCGGAGAGAATATTGCCTGTAAAATCGCTCGGGAACTGGACTTCGCCCTTCTCCTCACAGGCCACCAACACATGGCGGTGGAAGGGGTAGAGTTGTCCGGCACCTATGCGGTTCAGCCCCCCGCCAACGCCGGGCAGTTTCTCCGGATCACTGGACAGCAAGACGGGAGAAACTTCTGTTTTCATTCCAAACTGACGCCAGTGGGTGCAACGCACGGCACGGAGCCTTATCAGAGCTTACTGCCCCTGGAACAGGCGGTGCAGGTCTGGCTGGACCAGCCCATCGGGGAGTTGGCCTATCCGATTTCCCCGGAGGGGAAGCTGGACGCCGCCCTCTACGGCAGCCGGGTGGCCGCCCTGTTCAACCAGGTGCAGTTGGCCGAGACCGGGGCGGATTTCTCCTGCACCAGCTTGGGAAACGACCCGGTGGGGCTGGCCTCCCCGGTGACCATGCGGGGTGTAACAGCAGCCTACCTGTTTGCCAACACCCTGGTGGTGCTGGAGGTGACGGAAGAGGTGCTGCGGCAGACTCTGGAACGGTGCGCCGCCTACTTCACGTTGGTTGATGGCCAACCCCAGATTTCGGAAGAGTTTCTGCTACCCAAGGTGGAGCACTACAACTACGACTTTTACGCAGGTCTGGCTTATACTTTCGATCTGCGGCGCCCTGTGGGGAGCCGAGTGGTTCGACTGACAAAATTGGACGGTTCTCCTCTGGAAAACGGGAAATTCCGCTTGTGTACCAGCAACTACCGGGCCACGGGCACCGGCGGCTATGATGCGCTGAGGAAGTGTCCTGTCCTCTGGCGGGGCGGCGTAGAAATGCCGGATCTCACCGCCCGTTATATCCAGACCCACAGTCCGGTGCCGCAGTTGCATAACGTGGAGATGCGGGTAATCTGGTGAAGCCTCCTTGACAAGTCACAAGGAATATGGTTTTATAAATCAAACAGAGGAAAGAAGGTGGAGGATGGACAGATTCAATGTTGCTGTGAAAGTTGTTCAAAATGCAGGGAATCTTCTGCGGCAGTGTCATCTGGAAGAAACGGAAATTTGCCAGAAAACGAGCCATCAAGACCTTGTCACCCGTTGGGACCGCAGGATCGAACAACTGTTGCGAAATGAAATCCTGACAGCCTTCCCCCAGGATGCTATTGTGGGGGAAGAGTATCCGCCGGAGACGCATCGCGCCGAGTCGATTACTTGGTATATTGACCCCATCGACGGGACTACGAATTTTATCAATCAGCATCAAAACTACGCCATCTCTGTGGGATGCTGGAACGGAAGCAAGCCATTGTTTGGCTTGGTACTGGACGTAGAGCGGAATTCGCTGTACTGGACCCGGCACGGTGGAGGTGCATGGCAAGATCAGACACCGATCCACACCTCCGACCGGCGGGAGCTTTCGGAGCTGCTGCTGACAACGCCGGGTTTGCAATATACCTTCCTGGAGTCGCATCCCTATCAGGAGCGGATGATCCGGCTCGCCCGGAAGGTGCGGGGAGTCCGGTGCCTCGGCTCCGTGGCCTTGGAACTTTGTGAGGTGGCTGCTGGCCGAGCAGATTTATTCGTTACCATGCGATCTTCCCCCTGGGATCACAATGCAGCGCGGATCATTCTGGAGGAGGCTGGAGGTGTGATTTTCACAGTGGCTGGAGATGAACTGCCTCTGGAGCAGAAAAGCACTGTGCTCGGCTTAAATTCTGCCAGCTTAAAAGAGGATATCCTTTGCGGATAATGGTCAGCCCTTATCTGCCGTCAGTAATCTTCATTTCACTGTTTGCAGGTGATTCTTTGTAAAATGCCCTGGAACCCAATGAAGAATTGATAAAGACTGTTGCCACTCTCTACAGCTAAAGTTGGGAGTGGCAATAAAATTTATATCTGGATTTTACTTTCGAGAGATACTCATCATCCAAGTCAAAGAAAACCGCTTGTTCCAATGGCCATATATCTCGGCCACAAGGACAGGCGGTTACCTTTTTACCCTTCCGTGTCTACTTTTATGATAGCATCACACAGTTCTAATGAAAGGAGTGTACCCCATGGCCACCACCCGTATCATGCCGCTGCACGCCGGCAAGGGCCGCACGGTCGGCAAGGCGATCAGCGACATCATCG
>DXNX01000091.1:7994-9301 GCA_019413245.1 Oscillospiraceae bacterium | reverse complement strand
GTTCAGCTCCATGTCCACCGGTGCCTTGCAATTCAGGCAGGTGTGGGTGATGGTCTGTGCCGTGACATTGGTTTTGTATCGGAAGCTCTTTCCGCATTTGCAGTGCATGAACAGCGGGCGCAGATTTTCCAGCGGGGTTTCATGCCCACAGGAACACTTAAAGGCGTAGGTCTCTCGCTTTGCGCAGAACGCTTTGACTGCTCCGCACTCCTCGCACTCGATCAGCAAGAACCCCTTATACGGCCCCTGTCCATCGTCCGCCGCCGGTGTAGCCCAGCTATCACGGCTCCCAAACATCCGCTCGACCCGGCTCATTCTCTGGCCCGGCATTTCCTGCGGCTGTCTGCTCTCGGTCATACCCGCCCGCTCTCCGGTGCTTCCGTATCCGCCCCGGTTTTCGTTTCCCAGGCTCTCCACCTGCACAAACTCAACAGGCGGCGCTTTCTCCACAAGCCGGAACTGACAAATGCGTGTTCCCTTTGGAATGGTTGTCCCGTCCTTGCGCAGGCACACCGCCGGGAAGCCCCACACATCCCCGTCGCCGCAGTAATCGTTCTCGATCACACCCATGCTGTTGGCAAGAAGGATGCCCCACTTCCCGAATGTGGACGACCTCGGCACGATATGGGCATAGTAGCCCGCCGGAATTTCAATAGAAATGCCCAGGGAAACGATCTTGTACTCCAGAAAGCTCAGTGTGGTGTCCTCTGCTGTGCAAAGGTCAATCCATTCTCCGTGAGCCTCCGGCAAGGCGTTTCCATGGGCGTTAATTCTCACTTTCATATTCAGTTCCTCCGATCATCTCAAATCACTTGCAACCAGGTTGCAAAACTCTTTCGGTTTCACTGCCGGGCCGTCTCCTGGTTTTGCCACCATGACCGACGCGCCGGTGATCTCCGACCAGTCGCAGTCCCAGTATTCCGCCGCATTCATCAAGGCCGCGAGGTTGGAGCTGTGCGGCACCACCACAGAACCGTACTTAGGATGGGTGACACAGGCCCGGCCTTTTGCGTTCCAGCGGTTTTCCCGCTCTCTTTCGATTGCCCGCCGGTGGATGGCCTCTCGTTCCTCGGTCATTCCACTTCTCCCCGTTCCCGCATCCGGCGCAGCCACTCTGCATTTTCCTCCTGGCCGTAGAACGCATGGCCCAGCCAGCCGCCCAGCACCATCAACACCAGCCCGGCGGCCCCGGTCATGATAATCGTGGAAATTTCCTCAGTTCCTCCCGCACAGAGAAGCAGCAGAAATCCCAGCATACCAACGCCCGCCCCGATGTTCTCCCTAATTCTGTTCAGCCTGCGCCGCTT
>DXNX01000091.1:0-7984 GCA_019413245.1 Oscillospiraceae bacterium | reverse complement strand
TTTGCCGCATACGCCTCCCGGCGCTCCCGCTCCAGCTTGCGGCAGCCCAGCTCCAGGCCGTATCCCTCCTTAGAATAGTAATTGACCGTCACGCAGTTCCGGCCCCGTTTGATTTCGCAGTATGCGGCTTTCATATATGTACCCCTCTCCCTGGTCAGGCTCTCGCCGTTCTTCTCTGGCGGTAATTTTCAAGAAGTCTCTGCTGCGCCAGCTCCGCGCTATACCCAAACCGCCCATTTTCGTCCATCTCTCCGGTGTCTCCGCGCTTCAACTCGTTGTACACAGTGGAGCGATGGACTTTCAGCTTCGTTGCGATCTCCGCCGCACCGAACCCTATTCCATACAATCTTTCAAGTTCCATGCGGTCTTTCAGCATGAGATGTCTTTTACTCAACCTGCCCGCCTCCTTTTCTGCTGGCTTTTTGACAAAAAAATAAATGCGGGAAAACTCTTGTCGAGTTCTCTCGCATTTATTCTAATTATTCAGCGCGCTGTGGCGCTCTTTTTCGGGTTTTACGCGGCTCAGAACAACCGTTGTTTCTGCATGGGTCCGGGGGCAAAGGGGGTTTCCTCGTGGTGGCGGCGGATGAACACCTGCCGGGTCTTTTTGCCCACGCCCCGGCCATGGGGTTTGGGCGCCGAAGCATAGGTGCAGCTGATGTTGTAATACCCCCGCATATGGGCCACCAGATACTGGGCCACGGCGGGCAGGCAGTCGGTGTCCTCGATGTTCTCGTAATTGTAATCGCTGTACAGGAACGCCGTCTCTTCCTCATCGCAGACCAGGGTGATGCCCTCGGCATCCAGGCGCACCTCATCCACCACGCTCTGGCGCATCCCGGCCATGCCGCACTCGCTGGCCAGACGGGCCGCCCGGGCGCGCTGGTCCATGGGCACCGACTGCGGGTCCAGGGCCTCACTGCCCCGCTGCCCGATCTCCAGCAGAATATCCCGCATCATGCGGCTTTCCACCAGCGGCCGGATCTTTTCCTTGGCCCGCGCTTCGCCTGTTTTTGCCTGGATCTTGTGGATGATCCCCATTGCGAACGTCCCTCCTGTTTGTTTTTCCGCAAAATGGGCCGCCATTCGGCTACTGGCCCAATGATAAGTATACCACAATAAAACGGGGCATGCCAGAAGAAAATTGCGGCATGCCCCATGGAAAACTATTCGTTTTTTGCCAAAACTCAGGCGGTTTCCAGCACCTTGCGCAGGATGGCCAGAGCGTTCTGCACGTCCTGTTCGGTGAGGATCAGCGGCGGCAGCAGGCGGATGCGGTCTTTGGCGGTGAGCACCAGCAGGCCGTTGGTCTCGCAGGCGGCGCGCACCTCGGCTGCCTTCAGGCCGTCGGCCAGCTGAATACCGATCATCAGGCCCAGGCCGCTGACGCCCTGCACATGGGGCAGGGTGCGCAGGCCGGCCCACAGGGCAGCGGCGCAGTCATTGACGTTCTGCATGAACTCCTCGTCCATGGTGTCCAGCACGGCGCAGGCACCGGCACACACCACCGGGTTTCCGCCGAAGGTGGACCCGTGGCTGCCGGGGCCCATGTGGGAGGCCACCTTCTCGGTGGTGACCACGGCGCCGATGGGCAGGCCGCCGCCCAGGCCCTTGGCCAGGGTGACGATGTCCGGGCGCAGATGGTAGTTTTCACAAGCCAGGAACTTACCGGTGCGGCCCACGCCGGTCTGCACCTCATCCACAATGAGCAGAATATCCTTTTTGGCGCACAGGTCGGCCACGGCGTGGACGTAGTCCGGGTCCAGGGCCACCACGCCGCCCTCGCCCTGCACCAGCTCCATCATGACGGCGCAGGTGTGTTCATCGGCGGCGGCTTCCAGGGCGGCAAAGTCCCCGGCCGGGACGTAGGCGAACTCCCCGGGGAAGGGCCCGAAATCATGGTGGAACACATCCTGGCCGGTGGCGGTGAGAGTGGCCAGGGTGCGGCCGTGGAAGGAGTTCACCAGGGTGATGACCTTGCTGCGGCCCTCGCCGTAGGTATCCACGCTGTACTTGCGGGCACACTTGATGGCGCCCTCGTTGGCCTCGGCGCCGGAGTTGCCGAAGAACACCCGGTCCAGGCCGGTGCGGTGGCAGAGGCGCCGGGCCAGGCGGCCGCAGGGGGCGGTGTAATACAGGTTGGAGGTGTGCTGCACCTTGGCGGCCTGTTCGGTGACGGCCTGGAGCCAGTCGGGGTGGGCGTAGCCCAGGGCGTTGACCCCGATACCGGAGGTGAAATCCAGGTAGCGTTTGCCGTCGGCGTCGATGGCGGTCATGCCCTCGCCCCGCTCGATGACGATGGGACTGCGGCCGTAGGTGTGCATGATGTATTTGTTGTCCCGGTCGATGACCTTCTGGGTATTCATGAACGAAACCTCCTTGGGGAATCAGCGGTTGTGGCCGCGATAGAACAGGGTGCCGGACCCGCGGTCGGAGAACATTTCCAGCAGGATGGAATGGGGCACCCGGCCGTCGATGATGACGGCCTCATTCACGCCGCGGCGGATGGCATCGGCCATGCCGTCGATCTTGGGCAGCATGCCCCCGGCGATGACGCCCTCGGCCTTGTACCCCTCGATCTCGGAGAGTTCCACCTCCGGGATGAGGGTGGAATCATCGTTTTTATCCCGCAGCAGGCCGGTGATGTCGGTCATGGAGACCAGCTTTTCGGCGCCCAGGGCCACGGCAATGGCCGCGGCGGCGGTGTCGGCATTGACGTTGTAGAGCACGCCGTTTTCCGGGTCCATGCCCACGGTGGCCACCACCGGGATGAACTGGTCGTCCAGCAGGTGGTTGATCAGGGTGGTGCTGATGCCGGTGATCTCGCCCACAAAGCCCAGGTCGGCCTTGGTGTAGCGGCGGCAGCTGATGGTGTTGCCGTCCATGCCGCACAGTCCCACGCCCCGGCCCTTGAGCAGGGCCACCAGGTCCTTGTTCACCTGCCCGGCCAGCACCTGCTGGACCACGGTCATGGTCTCGGCGTCGGTGTAGCGCAGGCCGTTCACAAACTTGGATTCAATGCCCAGCTTGGTGAGCATGGCGTTGATGGCAGGGCCGCCCCCGTGGACCAGCACCACCCGTACCCCCAGCAGGGTCAGGGTGACCAGGTCGTTCATCACCGCCAGTTTCAGCTGGCCGTTGACCATGGCGTTGCCGCCGTATTTGATGACCAGGGTCTTGCCGTGGTATTTCTGGATATAGGGCGTGGCTTCGGAAAAGAGCCGCGCCATCTCTTCGTTTTTCATGTTCTTCCTCTCCCCTGCCGCTCAGGTGCGGTAATCGCCGTTGATCTTGACGTAATCGTAGGTCAGATCGCAGCCCCAGGCCTTGGCCGTGGCGTCGCCGCAGCCCAGGTCCACCAGGATCTGGATCTCGCTCTCTTTCAAAATCTTGGCGGCTTCCTCCTCGCTGAAGATATGGTGGGCGGCGTTCTCGCACACCAGCACCTCACCGGCGGCGCTCTTCAGGCGGACGCTGGTCTTGTCGATGGAGAAATCCCCCGGCGTGTAGCCGATGGCGCACAGCACCCGACCCCAGTTGGCGTCGGCGCCGAACATGGCGGCCTTGAACAGGGTGGAGTGGATGACGCTCTTGGACACATCCCGGGCGATCTGCAGGGTGGGGGCGCCGGTGACGACGCATTCCAGCAGCTTGGTGGCGCCTTCGCCGTCCCCGGCCAGTTCCCGGCACAGCTTTTCGGCCACCTGGGTCAGGGCCGCCACAAAGGTAACGTAGTCCTCGCTGTCGGCGGCCACGGGGGCATTGCCCGCCAGGCCGGAGGCCAGCAGCATGACCGTATCGTTGGTGGAGGTATCACCATCCACCGAGATCTGGTTGAAGGTGGCGGGCACCACGGCGGACAACGCCTTCTGGAGCACGGCGGGCTCCATGGCAGCGTCGGTGGTGATGAACAGCAGCATGGTGGCCATGTTGGGGTGGATCATGCCGGAACCCTTGGCGATGGCGCCCATGCGGCAGGTCTTGCCGCCCAGGGTGAATTCCACGGCCACCTGTTTGGGGTGGGTATCGGTGGTCATGATGGCAAAGGCGGCGTTGAGGCTGCCCTGGGCGCTGTGGGCCAGCTGGGCCGCGCAGGCCGGAATGCCCGAAGCAAAGGGCGCGATGGTCATGGCCTGGCCAATGACGCCGGTGGAGGCAGGCAGCACGTCGTTTTCGTCCACGCCCAGGGCCTGGGCCGCCAGACGGCAGGTCTCCCGGGCCAGTTCCACGCCGCCGGGGGCGCAGGTGTTGGCGTTGCCGGAGTTGACCAGGATGGCCTGGGCATGGCCGTCGGCCAGGTGTTCCCGGTCCACCGTGATGGGGGCGCCGTACACCTTGTTGGTGGTATAGCAGGCGGCGCCCGCACAGCGCACGTCGGCTTTGATCAAGGCCAGGTCCGGCTTGGCGTGGTTATGCCGGATACCGCAGTGGATGCCTGCGGCGGAAAATCCCTGCGGCGCGCACACGCCGCCTTCAATGGTGGTAAAGTTCATGGTTTCTCCCCCTCTTCAAGGATGCGGCCGCTGCCGCGTTTACAGGGCCAGGCCGGTGGTTTCGTCCAGGCCCAGCATCAGGTTCATGCACTGCACCGCCGCGCCGGAAGACCCTTTGCCCAGGTTGTCGAAGCGGCTGATCAGCTGGATCTGGCCGCCGTCCGGGGAGGCAGTGACGAAAATTTCCATACTGTCCTTCCCCGCCAGAGCGTTGGAGGGCAGGAACCCCGGCATCTTGTCGGGGTCAAACGGGTGTACGGTGATGACCGGGCTGCCCGCGTAATAGTCGGCCAGCACAGCGGCCAGGTCCTTGGCGTCGCCGCCCAGCTGGCTGCGCTGGAGCTGCACCACCGTTTCCATGCCAGCGTAGTAGTCGGCCACCACCGGGCAGAAGACCGGGGCGGTGTGCAGGCCGCAGACGGCCATCATCTCGGGCAGGTGCTTGTGGTGCAGGGTCAGGCCGTAGGGGCGGGGGGCGTACAGCCCCTCGTCGGTGCGGTCGGCCTCATACTGGGCGATCATGGACTTGCCGCCGCCGGAGTACCCGGTCAGGCTGAAGCAGCACAGGGCGGCTTCCGGCGCCAGCAGGCCCCGGCGCACCAGGGGCGCCACCGGCGCGATGAAGCCGGAGGCATGGCACCCGGGCACCGCCACCCGGGTGGCGGTTTTCAGCGCCTTGCGGGTGTTGTCCAGTTCGGGCATGCCGTACAGCCAGCCGGAAGCGGTGCGGTGGGCGGTGGAGGTGTCCAGGATGCGGACCTCCTCTTTTACCAGCGGGATGATTTCCTTCGCCGCCGCATCGGGCAGGCAGAGGAAAGTCAGGTCGCTCTGGTTGATGACCGCGGCCCGGGCATTGGGGTCCTTGCGGTCGGCCTCGGCGATGGTCAGCAGTTCAAATTCCGGACGGGCGGCCAGGCGGTCCGCAATGCGCAGGCCGGTGGTGCCGGAGGACCCGTCCACAAAAATACGATACTTTTTCACAGCAAACACCCGGTTTCGGTTTTATTGGGCCAGCGCGGCGCGCACGTCCGCGATCTGGGAAAGGACACTGGCCTTGGTGGGGCCGCCGTAGCTGGTGCGGCCCTCGCAGCAGTGGGTCAGGTCGATGGCTTCGTACACATCCTGGTCAAACAGCGGGCTGTAAGAGCGGAACTCGTCCAGGGACAGTTCTTCCAGCGTCTTGCCTTCCCGGATGCAGGCGGCCACCATGGTGCCGGTGCACTTGTAGGCATCCCGGAAGGGCATGCCCTTCTTGGTCAGGTAGTCGGCGCAGTCGGTGGCGTTGATGAAGCCGTGGGCCGCCGCCTTGCGCATGTTGTCCGGCAGCGGGGTCATGGTGGCCAGCATGGGGGTCAGGGTGCGCAGGCAGAGGTCCAGGGTGTCCACCGCGTCGAAGATGGCTTCCTTGTCCTCCTGCATATCCTTGTCATAGGCCAGGGGGATGCCCTTCATCATGACCAGCAGGGTGTTCAGGTCGCCGTACACCCGGCCGGTCTTGCCCCGGATGAGCTCGGTGACATCGGGGTTCTTCTTCTGGGGCATGATGGAAGAGCCAGTGGTGAAGGCGTCGTCCAGCTCCACGAACCGGAACTCCCAGCTGCACCAGAGGATAACTTCCTCCGACAGGCGGGAGAGGTGCATCATGCAGGTGGCCATGGCGGCGCAGAGCTCGATGCAGAAATCCCGGTCGGACACGCCGTCGATGGAATTATGGCAGGGGGCGGCGAAGCCCAGCTCTTTGGCGGTGTAGAACCGGTCCAGGGGATAGGTGGTGCCGGCCAGGGCGCCGGAACCCAGGGGGCACTCGGCGTCCATGCGGCGCACGGCGTCCTGCATCCGGCCCAGGTCCCGCAGCAGCATCCAGGCGTAGGCCATGAGCTGGTGGCCGAAGCTCACCGGCTGGGCCCGCTGCAAATGGGTGTAGCCGGGCATAACGTAGCCCGCGCTCTCCTCGGCTTTCTGGCAGATGGCGTCGATGAGGTCTTTCATCTCCTGCTGGAGCATGGCCGCGGCGTCCCGCAGATACAGGCGGATATCCAGGGCCACCTGGTCGTTGCGGCTGCGGCCGGTGTGCAGCCGCTTGCCCGCATCCCCCACCCGGGCGGTGAGGGTCTGTTCCACAAAGGTGTGCACATCCTCGGCGGCGGGGTCGATCTCCAACGCGCCGCTGTGCAAATCATCCAGAATGGAGTGCAGTCCTTTGTGGATATCCTCCACATCCTGGGCGGAGATGATGCCCTGGGCGCCCAGCATGGCGGAATGTACCAGGCTGCCGCGGATGTCCTGTTCGATCATGCGGGCGTCAAAGCGGATGGAGGAGTTGAAATCGTTGACGCGGCTGTCCACCGCTTTGCTGGCGCGGCCCTGCCAAAGTTGGGGCATGGGGATGACCTCTCTTTCCGTAAAATCAGGGTTTTTAAGGAACGCCAAAGCCGCCAAGGAGGGAAAATCCTCCCCGGCGGCGGGTTGGCATTACGGGTTTTGATTCAAAAATCAGTCGATGGCGGGCCACTTTTTGGCCAGCTTGGCGCGCTCGGCGATGGGCAGGCCAAACAGGTTGATGAAGCCGGTGGCGTCGGCCTGGTTGTAGTCCTCATCCTCGCCGAAGGACGCGGTCTGCTCGTCGTACAGGGTGTAGGGGCTGGTGACGCCGGCGTTGATCATGTTGCCCTTGTACAGCTTGAGGGTCACATCGCCGGTGACGGTCTTTTCCAGCTGATCCACAAAGGCGCTGATGGCTTCCCGCAGGGGGGTGAACCACTGGCCGTTGTAGACGAGGTCGGCCATCTTCTGGGCCACGATCTCCTTGAAGTGGGCGCTTTCCTTGTCCAGGGTGATGGTTTCCAGCACGTTGTGGGCCTTGTACAGGATGGCGCCGCCGGGGGTCTCATACACGCCGCGGCTCTTCATGCCCACCAGCCGGTTTTCCACGATGTCCAGCAGGCCGATGCCGTTTTCGCCGCCCAGCTTGTTCAGGGTCTCCACGATCTCCACGGCGCCCATTTCCTTGCCGTCGATGGCGGTGGGCACGCCCTTTTCAAAGTGGATGGTCACATAGGTGGGCTTGTCGGGGGCCTGTTCGGGGCTGACGCCCAGTTCCAGGAAGCCTTCCTTGTTGTACTGGGGCTCATTCTTGGGGTCTTCCAGGTCCAGGCCCTCATGGCTCAGGTGCCACAGGTTCTTGTCCTTGGAGTAGTTGGTCTCCCGGCTGATCTTCAGGGGGATGTTGTGGGCTTCGGCGTAGTCGATCTCCTCGTCACGGCTCTTGATGTCCCATTCCCGCCAGGGGGCGATGATGGTCATATCCGGGGCGAAGGCCTTCAGGGTCAGCTCAAAGCGGACCTGGTCGTTGCCCTTACCGGTGCAGCCGTGGCAGATGGCATCGGCGCCTTCCTTGATGGCGATGTCGGCCAGGGCCTTGGCGATGCAGGGACGGGCGTGGGAGGTGCCCAGCAGGTAGTCCTCATACTTGGCGTCGGCCTTCAGGCAGG
>DXNX01000090.1 GCA_019413245.1 Oscillospiraceae bacterium | reverse complement strand
GTAACGAGCCACGACCGGGAGGCGATAGTCTGCGCCCACATCTGCAAGTATTACGGAGGCGTGATAGGGGCGGAAGCGCAAGAGCCGCTGCCGACAGTGACGGCGGTTGACCACAATGCGGTAGCGGCGGCCCATATTGTTGAGTTCAAAGGGCGGGATATTGGGCAGGACGCAGATCGGCCACTGCGCACGATCACGGCATCCGCCGGGGAATTTGCAGACTGCCGGGCAGAGCTGATGGAGGCGGGAAGCCAAGACCTGATGCACTGGCCGGAAGTCCGCGACCTGCTCAACCGCCATTGTGGGTATGAGATGGCAGACGATGAAATCCTGCTGCTGGAGATCGGCGGAGGGCTTTACTTTATCGCGGACATCCTTCTGCGGATGCTGACGCCGCGGGAACTCTATAACGCCATGGGTTTTCCACCAGATTACATCATCGACCGGGATTACCTGGGCAACGAGTACGGGAAAACAAAGCAGGTGGCCCGGTGCGGGAACGCGGTATGCCCTCCCATGGCAACGGCCCTTGTACGGGCGAACCTGCCGGAGTGGTGTAGCCGGACGATCACGACCATGGAGGAGCTGGAAAAGGCTGTGACGGAATGACGAGAACTGCAACAATGGAGGCGATTTGATGGACTGCTATTACTGCAAAGCAAAGAAATACTGCATGGCAGCGGCGCAGCCGGGGTCGATGATGTGCTTGGTGAACCGTATGAGGTATGGAGGCACACACGCGGACGATGCGCCGCCCCGTCAGGTCGGGGGCTTTTGCCAGTATTGCGGTCAGCCGCTGCGAGAGATCGGGCGGGAACGGTTCTGCAACAATGTGAACTGCCGGAACCGGTATGTGAGCGTATGACGGGAGGCGGTTGTGGCATGAGCAAAAAGAATATGCGCCGTATCTCTATTCTGGTAACGGCACAGACGGCAAAGAACCTGGAACGGCTGGCGTCCATGTGCGGATACCGAGAAATCGGGATGGTCGTGGACAAGCTGACCAGAGAAAAAATGATCTCCCTGCATACGGACGCTCTGATGCCTGGGGAAAGAAAGGGGAAACAGATATGGGATACCGGTGTAACTGCCCGGAATATGAGGAGCGGCCCTGTGACAACCTGAACGAGGAATTGGAGTGCGAGGAGTGCCAGCATGGAAAGCCAGAGGAAAGCGAGGAACAGAAATGAATGAGAAAACAGTTTATACCTGCACAGACCAGGAGCATGACGCCTGGGTGTGCGGGAAGTGCGGATACATAGAGAACTTTGAGGCAGACGGCCCGGAGGAAAACGGGTGGCGCTTCTGCCCTGCCTGCGGGCGGGAAATCGTGATTGCGGATGAAACATCAGAGCTAACGGAAAAACAATGGGGCTGGATTTTGGGACGGTTCAGCCGTGCGGAGTAGACGGAGGGAACTTTGATGATTGAACTGTGTCCTATGACACTGAAAGAAGCAAATGCCTATGTTGAACAACACCACCGGCACCACGGGCCAGTGGTCGGGCACAAGTTTTCAATCGGACTTTCTGATGGGGAGAAGATCGTGGGCGTTGCTATTGTGGGTCGTCCTGTGGCTCGCCACCTTGACGATGGGTGGACACTGGAAGTCAATCGCTTATGCACGGACGGCACACGCAATGCCTGTTCAATGCTTTACTCAGCAGCATGGAGGGCGGCCCGCGCGATGGGATATAAGCGTCTGGTGACATACATCCTTGACACAGAAAATGGAGCGAGCCTGCGGGCGAGCGGGTGGAAGTGTGTGGGGAAAGCTGGGGGCTTTCGCTGGACAGGTAAGCGCAGGCCGGAGGTAGACCTATATCCGGCGCAGATGAAAATTCGGTTCGAGAGGACAGTGGAAAGAGAGGCGGGGGAATGAGCCGGAGAAAAGATAACCCATCCCGCTGGCGGGTATGGCCCAAAGAGAAAAAGACCAGGAAGCCAGCGGACAAGCGGGATACAGAGGAGCTGGTGCGGTGCAAAGAGTGCTGCCACCTGGAGATCACTGGCTGTTACGGGGAATGTGGCCGTGGCTACCTGGGCATTGTGCGCCCGGATGATTATTGCAGCCGGGGACGGCGACGAGAAAAAAGCACCTGACAATTCAGCGAGCGGCAGCGGTCGCGCCGGTGATCGGCGCGGTCTTGCCGGTTGAGAAAACTCCTGTGCCTGCCTGACGGCGGGCAAAAAATAAAGTCGGCGAGGGCCGACAATGGGCTGGTATATCAGCGTTAAGTTAAGGGACAGGCCACCGGGAGAGGTGGAAGCCCAGAAGGGACAGGCCAAAAGGTTGGCCGGACAGGAAAGAGAATGTTGTTGAGCGGAAGCAAGGCCCGCCCTTGCTTCCGGTAATCAGCAATCAGCACAAAGCGCAGGCTGGGTCAAGGGAAAGGGTGGAGATTTCCGGCAGGAAATACGACCCGGCCTTGACACAGACGGAGCGGGTGCTATGGGGAGGGGTGAGGTTGTGGGCCTGTATTACCGAGAACAAAAGCATATCTGCGGCAAGGACTACGACACAGCCCCATACATGGAGGTCGATCTATACCCTGTATCAGCCAAGAAGCATAAGGCGTCACGCCGGGCAAAGAAAAAAGAAGCATCCTCTCTGGCACAGCAGACCTACAACGACAAACGGGCCAAGCGATACCATGTGCAGCTCGTCAACACCAACTTCGGAAAAGGGGATTTCTCCTGGACTGGGACATACGACGACGATCATCTGCCGGAGCCGGGGGACACACACAGGGCCGACCTGGATTTTACGAACTACATCAAGCGGCTTTACCGGTGGTGTGACAGGAACGGAGTGCAGCGCCCCAAGTGGGTGGCGGCGACGGAGTACACCACGATCACGGAGGACGGGAAAGTTTGTGGTCGCCATCATCACCACGCGATCATCCAGCACACGGAGGGCTTGACCAGGGATGTGTTGGAAGAACTGTGGAGCGTAAACGGGAAAAGAATAGGCTTGACGCGCGGGGAATACCTGGATGTTGACCATGGCAGCGTGGAAAGTCTTGTGCGATACATCAGCAAGAACAAGCGGTGCGCCCGGAGCTGGAGACAGAGCCGGGGCCTGGAGAAACCAAAGACACCTCCGCCCAATGACAGCAAGTGGAGCCGCCGGAAGCTGGACGAGGCCAGCACCCTGTACATAGACGACACGGAATTTTGGGAGAAGAAGTATCCGGGGTACACCCTGAACCGGGTGGAAACCAAAGTGAGCGACGGGGGTATGCGCCACACAATCGTGATCTTGCGCCGTGCCGAATGCTGGCATGGGCGTGGGAATATCAAACAGACGAGGAGGAGACCTGTATGACAAACAAGGAACGGTTCAAGGAAATTTTCATATCCCAGGTGACGAGGCCAGGGGCGGCAGACCTGCTGGCCTGGCTTGGAACCACGGACTTTTTCGAGGCACCGGCCAGCACACGCTTTCACGGGGCATACCCCGGCGGGCTGGTGGAACACAGCCTGAATGTATATTATGCCCTGCTCGGACAGTCTACCATCCGGGAGTACGGCGGGGAGAGTGTCGCCGTCGTGGCGCTGCTGCATGATGTCTGCAAAACCGGCTATTACCGCAGGGAGCGGGACGGAAAGTACAGCGTGAAAGACCGGCTGCCGATGGGGCATGGGGAAAAGTCTGTGTATCTGGTGATGAAGTTCATGGACTTGACCGACGAGGAGGCTCTTGCTATCCGCTGGCACATGGGGGCTTATGACGATGCTTTCCGGGGCGGGAGCCGGGCGCTGAACGAAGCACAGGACAAATGCGCCCTTGTGCTGGCCCTGCACCACGCTGATATGCAGGCGACACAGGAAGAAAAACGGCGGGAGGGCATTTTGTGATGGCGTTCCGTCTGGAGCTGTCCGACCTGCCGCCGCGCTACCGGGCGCAGGCGGAAGCGCAGCTCGCCAAGGGAAGAAAAAAGCGGAGCGACCCGCTGGCGGAGGCGGCACGGGCCGCGAAGATCACCGGCAAGGAGTTTGACAGCCTGGGCGAGTATGAATATTACATCGGCACCGTGGCCCCAAAGGTGGCGCGGGGTGAGATCGTGGAGTGGGAGGCCCACCCATGCTTTCCCCTGTTCCCGGCGGGACAATACGGGGCTTTGAAGCTGCGCCCGGTTCGGTATACTGCGGACTTCCGGTTGGTTTATGCAGACGGAACCGTGGAGATCGTGGAGATCAAGAGCAAGTTTGTCCGGCGGATGCAGCGGGATTATGCCCTGCGGCGGCGGGTATTCCTGGAACAGGTGGCCCGCCCGGCTGGATGGAAATTCATGGAGATCATAACAGCGGATAGCAAAGAGGAAATTGACCGATGGACAGAACTGACTAAGGGGGCAAAGTAGCGATGGACGAGAAGCAGAAACCCGTGTGCGGGCTGTGCCAGCGGCACCAAAAGCTGGAGACCGTGGACGGGATGGCCTTTTGGATTGAGTGGGACGAAAACGGCAGGCCGCGCCTGTGCATGGACAGCACGACCACAGGTGGCGGGCTGAATGTGCTTTGTGTGCAGTTCTGCCCCATCTGCGGGCGGAGATGTGAAAACATTGTGGAAATGGAGGAAAACCATGGGGAAGCATAAAAGAAAGCCACCTGTTTTCGCCGGGAATGTGGCCCGGCAGGCCCAGACGCGGTATCTGCGCACCAAGAAGCCGGAAAGCGAGCGGGTACAGGAAAACCGGGAGGCGGCAGGCCATGTGATCTGTTTGTGCTTCATGGTGGCGCTGAATGACCGGTACGGCATTGGAGAGGGCCACTTGCAGAGAGTGACGGACGCGGCCAATGGGGAGCTGGAGCGCTTTGCAATCAACCAGAGGGCCGTGGGTATGGAGCGGGCAAAGAAACTGCTCAACGAGACGCTGGCGGGCTTGTACGACGGGAATTTTGTGCTGCCCATCACGAAGCCACCCAAAAAAGCAAGAGACTGGGCCATGCTGGGAGAACAGCGGGAAGCGGCGGAGATCGTGGTCAAGTGCTACGCACTGGGCACACACAAGGCGCTGGGCTTTGGCCGGGAGCGCCTGGAGGAGACGATCAAAGCCACGGAAGCTGTGTTCCGGGAGTTTGGAGAGTGGGCAAAGGGCGGGGACTACTTCGGGTACGCCATGCTGGCAAGACGGCTGACGGAAATTCTCGGTGAGCCGGTGGAAGTGGACGAAAGCAAGGCTGACGAGCCGATTTTCAGCAGAACGCTGGACTGAGGGTGTTAGAGGGAGACGGCGAACAGAAAGCCGGGAACGGGAGGCGACGATGCAGTTTGAGAGCGTGAAACACATAGCCCAGTATTACAAGGCCATTCCGGGTATGCTGCGCTTGTTACAGCAGGAGCGGGAGGAGCTGGAGGGCAATTACTATGGGCTGCGTGGGCTGGCGTATGACGGGACGCCGCACAGCTCGTCGCCGGGGAAACCGACGGAAGAAGCGGGCCTGCGGGCGCTGGAAAGCGGTGTGGGCGACCGGCTGGCAGAGATCAAGGCGAACGAGATGGTTTTGAGCGCGGACGCAGCGGCCATCCGGGGCTGCCTGGACGCCGTAAACGGTAGGTACAAGCAGGTGATCTTGATGCGCTATGTGCGTGGTTACAGTTGGGCAAAAACGGGTGTCAGAATGAACGCACCGGACAGCACCGTGAGAAACTGGCACGAGCGGGCTATGGAGCGTTTTGGCGAGGCCCTGGAGGAACTGCCGGGGGCGGCGGAGCTGGCCGCCCGCGCCGCGCGCGCGCGTACATAATAAGCGCCGAAAAATTTTGTGCGGGGAGCAGGATGATTTTGGGGCTGTGTCTGCCGCCCACCGGGACGGATTTTCGCAGGGGCGAGCCGCCGGAAACCAGCCCTAAAGGAAGTTTTCTGAACCGACTATATGCGCGGCGTGTTCAAGTTTCCACAAAGCGGGGAAAGGCTGTGGAAAAACAATTTGCGAATGGAGGAAAAGCCCGTGGGTTTTGTGAGAACGATAGCGGGAAGCGTGGGTAGGTACTTAGCTCGGCGGCGGCGGATACGGGCGCTGCGGAGCCGGTATAGATACCTGTACAGGAGCGGGAAAAGATGAAAGAACCCCGGCGGGCCGTTTTGTTACGGTCTGCCGGGGTTTTGTTTCGATTTTTGAGGTTTTGATAACGCTTTTTCCATTCTGATAACGGTGTCAGGGTTCCGGGGGTTCGTCTGGCGTATTGAGTTCGAGGGGCTGGCCCTCCCGCTTCATGCGCTCAATACAAGCCTGTATCACATAGCCCTGGACGCTCTGATCGGCGGCCTTGGCGGCGGCACGGATGGCTGCGCCGATGGACTTGATCGGGCGGACGCTGATATAGTCGCACTTGGCGTTATAACGGTCGTTGCCGCGCCGCCTGTATTCTGGAACTGGCATAGGTCATTCCTCCTCCTGGGGTTCGTTATAGCCCGTCAGGTCGATCATGGTGATCTCCGGGGGCTGCGGGGTGAGTTTGTAATAGCGCCCGTTTTCGTAGTGCTGGTCGGTTACGCCGTCGAACCAGGTAATATCTCCATGCTGAGCCTGGGCGGCCTCCATGCTTTGCCGCGCCTGCTGCTCGGTCAGGCCGTCAAAGGTGAGGCGCTGGCCGTCGGCAAACTGAGCCACAAGGCGGAACGCCGGGAAAATCTGCTGTGTGTTGTCCATGGGGTGCCTCCTGTCTTGTTGCATTATAACACGAAATAGTGCGCAGGTCTATTCAAACTCGGATAAATGCTGGAAAAGGGCCTGTTCAATCCCGCGGCGCTGGCACTCGCCGGTGCGGTCAAGCTGTATGCTGCCGTCTTGACCGGCGGAAATGGTGCAGCCGCACTTCCAGATATACATGGCCTGCGTGATGATGTCCAAAGTCAGATAATCGCAGAGGGCGAGATCATAGGGGGTAACAGAGGAACTGGAGCCGCCATTGAATAGATTGTGAGCGGAGCGGATGGCTGTAAATTGACTGTCAGACAGTTCCGCCCGGCGGGCGACGGACAAAATACCGGGGAAACTGATACCGTCGGGGCAAATTTTGCGTCGGGCGATGTCACACAGCGTTTTGTCGGCGGAAAGGATATAGACGGCGGCCATGTATCCGCCGTCCCGCTGGCGAGCGGGGGCGGAGCTGGCGGCCAGGGATATGAGTTCACAGTAGCGGGCATAGTGGTTCTTGTGGTCAATCATTGGGATACCTCCTGTTCGTTTGGCTCGTAGTAGGCCAAGACTTCACCGGTCACGCTGTCGTGGCGGCTGATGATGGTATAGCCGAACTGTGCAAGATCGTCGCGGGCAGCCTGGAGGACGGCGGCCTGATATTCCGGGCCGCGCTGTGCAAAGCGGTCGGGCTTTGTGTAGCGGCGGCGGAAGTCCTCAACAGAGGATGCGGGAACCTGGTATTTTTTGAACTTTTCATACAGAATTGACATGGGGCAATCTCCTTCAATTCTCTGCTGAGCTGTCGCCCATGGGGACAACGCGCCATTCTTCGGGGCGAGTTTTGGCGGAACGGATTGCTTCAAGGGGTTCCCTGCTCTCGCAGATGGCGGCCTGTTTCCAACGGTAGCTTTGGCAGGTTCGATTTTTAGTCTGCTCCTCACGGACGATATGAAGCTGCTTGTATTCCAGAACATACATATTTGCGGCCTTTCTGCCCTTTACCCTGGGCGGCGGGTTTTGTATGGGGTGCCGTCGCTTTGTGCCGGTGCGGCGGCTCCAAGGTGTCCGGGTATCATTTTCGTGGGGTCACGAAAATGGTTGTCAATCAAGGCCAAGGGCGCGGCGGGCGGCCTGCTCTGCGTTGGGTGTCAACTGCCGCTGCCATGCGCTGTATCGGGGAGACCAGCGGAAGCCGTTGGATTTGAGTGCGGCGCGGGTCTCCTCGTCGGGCTTTTCGTCAAAGAGGATTTGGAGCCGGTCGGCCTCCAGGTTGCGGACGATCTCGCCGCCGTCAAATTTGGTGTTTTCGGCGGGCTGTGCCTGCTGGGCGGTACGGGCGTCCAGCTCGGCAAGGCGGGCCTCCACCCGCTTGATCTTGCCCCGCAGGCTGGAAAGCTCATAGTCGGGCATGGGCTTTTGCGCCCAGGAATAGGCGCTTTGGATGGCGGCGTCATTTTGGGCGGCGGTTTCATCGCTCATACCAGGGAAGCCCTTCAAGGTCTTGTGCTTGCGGTAGTAGGCGTTCATGGCCTTGCCGGTGTCCAACCTGTTTTGTAACTGCTGGAGCTGATCGGTGAGCATTTCACGGGCGTGGGGGTCGGCCAGATCGACGGGGCCGGAGCCGACGGTTTTGATTTTGTGCAAGATGGCCTCGATCTCTTTGTACTCCTGCCACAAGCTGTCCTCGCGGGCGTTCTGGCGCTGCTTTTTCTTCACCGGGAAGTTAGAGCCGCCGGAAACAAGGATACTGGGACAGCTTGCGCCGTTGCGGTTGTAGTCGTTCGTCCACTGGGCGAGGCGGCGGGCGTAGCGGTCAAGTAGGGCGTCCAGCTTGCCGTGGTAATAGGGACTTGTGGCGGCCTTGCAGCGCTCAACCAGGGCGGCGGCTTTGTCCACGCTGGCCCGGTATTCGTTTGTGGCGCGGCCTGCGGGGTAGTCTCGCATGGACATCATCTCGTGCGCCCGGCGGGCCGTCTCCTCGTCGATGGGGTAATATTTGACGGCGGGGGCTTTCTGGGCTTGCTCCTGGGGCTGTGCGTCGTTGTGGCCGGTGGCGTCAATGATCTCGTCCAGATCGGCGGTCAATAGGCTTTGCTGTTCGTACATGGCTTTTCCTCCTTGGTTTTGGGTGGTGGGGTTATTGGTCGGCTTCCTTGGCCGCCTCCGGGGTGCCGGAATAGTTGTAATCAAGCCCGTGCTGCTCCATGAGATCGGAAACCGCCTGACCCGTCAGGCCGGAGAAGCAAAGGGTCTCGTCAACAACCGTTGCCCCCAGCGTGGCGGCAAGGTCGGACAGGCTGCCGAAGTGGTTCAGGACTGCGGCATAGATTTTGGGTTGCGGCATGGTAGAAACCTCCCTGTTTTGGATTTGGGTTTTGGCCCATGAGCGCCCCCGCCCTGGTGGGAGCGAGGCCGGGCTTGCACCGGCGGCGCGTTTGCGTCGGCCTTGCGGGCTTACAGTTTTAGAAGCCGCCGGGCGGTGTCCTCGTCGATGTAGTTTGACCATCCGGCACGGTGAAGCTCCTCGGCGGCTTGGGAAAGGGTGATCGTGCCGTTCTGGACATCCTCGCGCAGACTATCCAGAATATTTTTGATGGGGAACGGCTCTTTGCGCATGGTATCAGCTCCTTTTTGGGGTTTGTGGTTTGGCCTTGTGGCCTGGGGCCGGGTCGCTTTGTCCGGTGCGGCCCGC
>DXNX01000009.1 GCA_019413245.1 Oscillospiraceae bacterium | reverse complement strand
TCACTGGTGACTGGGGTCTCGGCGGTGGCGGTGCTGTCGGAAGCAGCGGGCGCACAGGCCACGGCGCTCAGGGCCACAGCGGCGGCCAGCAGGAAAGACAACAGACGTTTCATGATGATTCTTCTCCTCTTTCTTGGGTTGCATAGCGTTATAGTTTAAAAACTACAACGAGATTGTAGCACAGATGCCTTTCGATTTCAATGAAAATGTGTTACTATAATGCTATATAGTGGCAAAATAGCGGAAAAATGCGGATTTTTGCCCAAAATACGGTCCTGCGGGACCGCAAAGGAGATATGTTCCGATGCTGAGCATCCAAAACTATGTGCGCGCCGAAAGCCTGGACCAGGCCTACGAGCTGAACCAGAACCGGCGCAGCCATGTGCTGGGCGGCATGTTGTGGCTGCGCCAGTCCGATATCACGGTGGGCACCGCCATCGACCTGTGCGAGCTGGGCCTGGATACCATCGAGGAAACCCCGGAAGAATACCGCATCGGGGCCATGGTGCCCCTGCGCAAGCTGGAACACCACCCCGGCATCGCGGCCCTCACCGGCGGTGCGGTGGAAGCCGCCCTCAAGGACATTGTGGGGGTGCAGTTCCGCAACATGGCCACGGTGGGCGGCAGCATCTGGGGGCGGTTCGGCTTTTCCGATGTGCTGACCGTGCTGCTGGCTGCCGACTGTGAGGTGGAACTGTACAAGGCCGGGCGCATCCCGCTGGAACAGTTTGCCGAAATGGCCTACGACCGGGATATTCTCACCCATGTGGTGCTGAAAAAGACCCCCGGCCCCATGGCGTACCATGCCGTGCGCAACGCCCGCACCGATTTCCCGGTGCTGACCTGCGCGGTGTCCTGCCTGAACGGGCAGTACAAGGCGGTCATCGGCGCCCGCCCCGGCAAGGCCGTGGTGGTGCGGGATGAGCAGGGTCTGCTCAAAGAGGGCCTGACCCCCGAGAGCGCCCGGGCCTTTGCGGACTACGCCGCCAAGACGGTACCCACCGGGTCCAATTCCCGGGCCGGGGCCGAATACCGCACCCATCTGGTGCGGGTACTCACCGAACGGATACTGTGCGAACTGGCACACAAGGAGGGCTGAACCTATGGAAATCAAATTGCAGCTCAACGGCCGGGCGGTGCGCGTGCCCGACGTAGACCCCGATACCACTTTGTATGATTTTCTGCGCGCCCAGGGCTGTGCCAGCGTGAAATGCGGGTGCGAGACGTCCAACTGCGGGCTGTGCACCGTCTTCCTGGACGATGTGCCGGTGCTTTCCTGCTCCATGCTGGCGGCCCGGGCGGCGGGCCATAAAGTTACCACCCTGGAGGGCCTGCAGGAGGAAGCCGCGGAGTTCGTGGGCTTCATCGCCGATCAGGGCGCCGACCAGTGCGGTTTCTGCAACCCCGGCTTCGTGATGAACACCATCACCCTGCTGCGGGAAAACCCCGACCCCACCGACGAGGAGATCAAGGCGTATCTGTCCGGCAACCTCTGCCGCTGTTCCGGCTATGAAGGGCAGCTGCGGGGCATCCGCCGCTTCCTGGATTCCCGCAAGGAGGTACACCATGGCTGAGATGAAGAACAAATATGTGGGCAGGGCGGTGCGCAAGAAGGACTCCCTGCAGCTTTTGCTGGGCAAGCCGGTGTACACCGATGATATCGCCCCCAAAGGCGCCCTGGTGGTCAAGCTGCTGCGCAGCCCCCACGCCAACGCCCTTGTCAAGAACATTGATACGTCCATTGCCATGAAGGTCCCCGGCGTGGTGGCTGTGTACACCTGGCAGGACGTGCCCACCACCCGCTTTGCCATTGCGGGCCAGACCTACCCCGAACCCTCCCCCTATGACCGGCTCATCCTGGACCGGCACCTGCGGTTCGTGGGGGACCCGGTGGCCATCATTGCCGCCGAGAACGAAAAGGCTGCCCGCAAGGCCATGAAGCTCATCAAGGTGGAGTATGAAGTGCTGGAAGCGGTGCTGGATTTCCGCACCGCCAAGGACAACCCGGTGCTGGTCCACCCGGAGGAAGACTGGTTCCCGCCCTGCGAGGTGGGCGGCGACAACCACCGCAATCTGGTGGCCAGCGGCGACGAGAGCGACGGCGACGTGGAAGCGGTGCTGGCCGACTGTGAGATCGTGCTGGACCACACCTACCACACCCGGGCCGTGAACCAGGCCATGATGGAGACCTTCCGCACCTACACCGATATGGACCGGTACGGACGGCTGCATGTGCTGTCCTCCACCCAGATCGTTTTCCACTGCCGCCGCATCCTGTCCCGGGCGCTGGGCATCCCCAAGAGCCGCATCCGGGTGGAAAAGCCCCGCATCGGCGGCGGCTTCGGCGCCAAGCAGACCGCCGTCTGCGAGGTGTACCCGGCCTTTGTCACCATGAAGACCGGCCGTCCCGCCGAGCTCATCTATACCCGGGAGGAAAGCCAGATCGCCGGGTCTCCCCGCCACGAGATGGAGGTGCGGGTGCGCCTGGGCGCCGACAAGACCGGCCGCATCCGGGCGCTGGACCTGTACACCCTGTCCAACACCGGCGCTTACGGCGAACACGGCCCCACCACCGTGGGCCTGTCCGGCCACAAATCCATCCCCCTGTACACCGGCAGCCTGGAAGCCTTCCGCTTCCGGTATGATGTGGTGTACACCAACCTGCAGGCCGCCGGTGCCTACCGCGGCTACGGCGCTACCCAGGGCATCTTTGCGGTGGAGTCCATCGTCAATGAGCTGGCCGAAAAGCTGCATATGGACCCCACCGAGCTGCGGGACCGCAACATGGTGCGGGAAGGCATGACCATGCCCGCCTACTACAACGAACCCGCCAACGCCTGCGCCCTGGACCGCTGCATGGCCCGCTGCCGGGAAATCTTTGACTGGGAACACCGCTACCCCGTGCGGGACATGGGCAACGGCAAGGTCCGGGCCGCCGGTGTGGCCATGGCCATGCAGGGCTCCGGCATTTCCGGCGTGGACGTGGGCTCTGTGACCCTGAAACTCAGCGAAGACGGCACCTACAACCTGATCATCGGCGCCGCCGACATGGGCACCGGATGCGATACCATCCTGGCCCAGATGGTGGCCGAGTGCATGGACTGCCCGGTGGAGGATGTGGCTGTGTTCGGCGCCGACACCGACGTGTCCCCCTACGATTCCGGCTCCTACGCCTCCTCCACCACCTACGTCACCGGCAAGGCGGTGGAAAAGGCCTGCACCGAGCTCACCGGCCGCATCTGCACCATCGGTGCCGAGCTGCTGGGCTGTGACGCCGCCGACGTGACCTTTGCCGGGGACTGCGTGCGCGCCGCCGCTGGCCGCACCGCCAGCCTGACCGACATTGCCTATAAATCCCAGGTGTCCAACAACTGCGCCGCCGAAGTCACGGCCACCCATTCCTCTCCCATCTCCCCGCCGCCCTTCATGGTGGGCATGGCGGAGATCGAGCTGGACAAGCTGACCGGCGAGGTGCAGGTGCTGGAATATGACGCCGTGGTGGACTGCGGCACCCCGGTGAACCCGGCCCTGGCCCGGGTGCAGACCGAGGGCGGCATCGCCCAGGGCATCGGCATGACCCTGACCGAGAATGTGACCTACAACGCCGCAGGCAAGCCCATCGAATCCAGCTTCATGCAGTATAAGGTCCCCACCCGCCTGGATGTGGGCCACCTGCATGTGGAGTTCGAGAGCAGCTACGAGCCCACCGGGCCTTTCGGCGCCAAGTCCATCGGCGAGATCGTCATCAACACCCCGGCCCCGGCCATCGCCCATGCCATCATGCGGGCCACCGGCGTGTGGCACCGGGAACTGCCCATCACCCCCGAAGCCATCGCCATGGGTACGCCCGATGAGGACTGACCCCGGCTGAATCCGAATCCCCCAAAGCCCTCGCTGCCGGCCATCCCCGGCGGTGAGGGCTTTTTTGGCAGGGCAGTACACACACCGCCCCGGGCGGCCCCCTTGCCAAGCGGGCACCGGGCTGGTATACTGGGACAAAAATACCGAAAGAAGGCAGACAATATGGAACGCAAAGCAGTCCACACTCCCAACGCGCCCGCCGCCATCGGCCCCTATTCCCAGGCCGTGCGTGCCGGGGATACCGTGTATGTGTCCGGTCAGATCCCCATTGACCCCGCCACCGGGGAATTTGCGGGGCAGGACATCCGTACCCAGACCCGCCAGTGCCTGAAAAACCTGGGCGCCATCCTGAACGAGGCCGGCACCGACCTGGGCCATGTGGTCAAGACCACCGTCATGCTGCAGGATATCGGGGACTTTGCCGCCATGAATGAAGTCTACGCCGAAGCCTTCACCGAGCCGTTCCCGGCCCGGGCCGCCTTCCAGGTGGGAGCCCTGCCCAAGGGCGCCCTGGTGGAGATCGAGTGCGTGGCCGTGCTGTGATCTTTCCGGTCTGACGGAATCCAAGAAAAAACCACCCGCCGGAGCTTTCGGGCTCCTTGGCGGGTGGTTTTGTTGTTATTGAGGAAAAGGGGGGTCACCTGCCGGCCTTTACGGCGGGGAACACCACCCGGATGGTGGTGCCGGTGCCCACGGTGGAGCGCAGGTCGATGCGGGCATTGTGCAGCACCGCAATGTGCTTGACGATGGCCAGACCCAGGCCGGTGCCGCCGGTGGCTTTGGACCGGCTCTTGTCCACCCGGTAAAACCGTTCGAACACCCGGCTCTGGGCGTCCTGTGGGATGCCGATGCCGTTGTCCTCCACACTCACATAGGGGGCGCCGGAACCATCGGTGCCGCAGCGCAGCAGCACATGGCCGCCCGGGCGGTTGTAGCGGATGGCATTGTCGCACAGGTTGGTCACCAGCTCGGTGAGCAGGTCCCGGCTGCCCATCACGGTGGCGGGGGAAGGCTCACACTGCAGGGTCACATAGGCCTTGCGGGCGTTCATGGTCATGTTGCCGTTGACCTCTTTCAGCAGCGAGGCCAGGTCCACCGGCAGCGGCTCGGACAGGGTGGAGCCCTCATTGTTCATGCCGTCCAGCTCACTGAGCTGCAGAATGTCCGACACCAGCCGGATCATCCGGCCCGCTTCCTTGTGGATGCGCTGGCCGAACACCGGCACGTCCTCCGGCTTGGCCATGCCGGTCTCGATGAGCTCAGCATAGCCGGAAATGCTGGTCAGGGGCGTTTTCAGCTCGTGGCTCACGTTGGCGGTGAACTCCCGGCGCATGGTTTCGTTGTTCTCCCGCAGGCGGCGGTCGGACTGGATGGTGTGGGCCAGGGGAATGAGTTCCTCATAGGGGACGTTGGCTTCAATGGTGTCCAGGTGGTCGGCCATGCGGGTGATGGGCCGCACCAGCCAGCGGGTCATGGCCGCGGCCAGCAGAGCCGCCACCAGTACCACCAGCACGCAGCCCGCCACCAGCAGGGGCAGGACCTGGTTGTACAGGCTCCACATGGAGCTGGTCTCCTCGGCCAGACGCAAAATCTGGCCGTTATCCAGCAAAACGGCGTAGTAATGCACTTCCCGGCCCATGGTCGTGCTCTGCCGCACGATGGAACCCTCCCCGTCCTGCCGGGCCTGGGCGATCTCGGGGCGGTCATAGTGGTTTTCCATCTGGGCGGAGGGTTCGGTGCTGTCGTACAGCACGGTGCCGTCGGCGTCCACCAGGGTCAGGCGCAGAGTTCTGCCCGCCAGGGCTGCATCCAGGGTGTCGTACCCCATATCGGGGGCGGCTTCATATCCGGCAGCCACGGCCCGGGCGGTGCGGGACAGGTCCCGGTCCACCTGGGCGGCAAAGGCCCGGTGGAACAGGAACGCCGCGCCCACCGAGGTCAGCACCACCGCCACCAGCCCCACCAGCACCAGGGCCAGGCGCAGCAGATGGGACATGCGGCGCGGAGCCGTGCGGGATTCCTCAGGCTTCATCGCTGTTCTCCGTTCCCCGGGCGCTGAGTTTGTAGCCTACCTTGCGCACCGTGCGGATGGATTCGCCGGCATCGCCCAGCTTCTGGCGCAGGGTCCGCACATGCATGTCGATGGTGCGGGATTCCAGCAGGTCGTCGGTGTCCCACACGGCCTTCATGATGCGCTCCCGGGCCAGCACTTCCTCCGGATGCTCCAGGAAAAAGTGCAGCAGGGCGTATTCCTTGAAGGTCAGTTCCACCGGCTCGCCTTCCACCGTGACGGTGCGGGTCAGGTCATCCAGGGCAATGGTGCCGAACCGCAGGGCCGACGGGGCGCTGGCGGTGCTCTGCGCCCGGCGCAGCACCGCCTTCACCCGACTGATGAACTCCATGATGCCGAAGGGTTTGCACAGATAATCGTCGGCGCCCTTGTCCAGGCCCTTGACCACGTCGATCTCGCTGGTCTTGGCCGTGACCATGATCACCGGCACATTGCGGGTGGCGGCGTTTTCCCGCAGCTTGCCCAGGATCTGGTAGCCGTCCTCATCGGGCAGCATCACGTCCAGGATCACCAGGTCAGGCACTGCTTCGTACACGGCTGTCCAGAAACTGGCGCCGTCGGGAAAGCCTTTGGCGGTGTAGGAATTGGTCTGCAGCGCGTACTGCTCCAGTTCCCGGATGCTTGCGTCATCCTCCACAATGTAGATCATGCGTAAAACACTCCTTATATAAGAAGCCCGCCGTGTCCGGCGGGCTTCTGGTTATCCGTTGGAAGAGGCTTCGGACGGGAATACATAGCGGTCACGATATTTCTCGTACCGCTGCTCGAACTTCATGCTCGAACCGTTCTTGATGTTGCTCAGGTACTCGTGGGTATCAAACTTATCCTCGGCCACTTCGATCATGGCCACGGCGATGTTGGAACAATGGTCGGCAATGCGCTCGTAGGTGGTCAGCAGGTCATCCAGCACGAAACCGTACTCGATGGTGCAGGTGCCGGCCTGCAGACGGGCAATATGCCGGGTCTTGACTTCCCGCACCAGACCGTCCACCACCTGCTCCAGGGGCTCGATCTTGCCGGCGGCGTAGCAGTCCCGCTTCTGGAACGCGTCCACCGTGCGGTTCACGATGTCCTGCACCGCCGATTCCAGCACGGCCAGGTCGGCCAGGGCTTCATTACTGAAGCGGATGTTCTTGTCCCGGATCTCCTCCGCGGCCTCCAGCAGATTGATGGAGTGGTCGGAGATGCGTTCAAAGTCACCGATGGTGTGCAGCAGGGTGTTGATGGTGCGGTTGTCTTCCTTGCTCAGGGGACGGCCGGAAAGCTGTACCAGGTAGGTGCCCAGCACGTCCTCGTAGTGGTCGACGGCGTCCTCCTTGCGGCGGACCTCATCGGCCATGGAATCATCCCACTTGCGGGTGGTGGACATGGCCTGCAGCAGGGAAGTGCGGCAGATCTCGGCCATATCGCCGCCCACCAGCATGGCGCGGTTCACGGCCACGGCCGGGGTGGAGAGCAGGCGCTCGTCCAGCAGGGAATTCTGCTGGGGCTCCTTGCTGTCCGGCACGGTCAGGATGGCCAGACGGACCAGCAGCTTGTTGAAGGGCAGCAGGATGGCGGTGGTCACCACATTGAACACGGTGTGGATGATGGCAATGTTGAAGGTGGTGGCCTGGTCATAGTAGAAGGCAAAATGGAACACGGCATTCAGGGAATAGAACCCGATCAGGAAGACCGCCGTGCCGATGATGTTGAAGTACAGGTGGATCATGGCGGTGCGGCGGGCGTTCTTGTTGGCGCCGGCGGAAGAGATCAGCGCCGTGACGCAGGTGCCGATATTCTGGCCCATGATGATGGGCATGGCGGCAGCCACCGACACCGCACCGGTGGAGGCGGACAGCGCCTGCAGGATACCCACCGAGGCGGAGGAGGACTGGATGATGGCGGTGAGCAGCGCGCCCACCAGCACACCCAGCACCGGGTTGGTGAAGGCCAGGAACAGCTGGCCGAACCAGGGGGCATCCGCCAGCGGGGCGGTGGCATCGGCCATCAGGTTCATGCCGGACATCAGGATGGCAAAGCCCAGGAAGATCTGGCCGATGCCCTTCTTGCGGTCCTTGCAGAACATGAACATGACGATGCCCACAAAGCCCAGCAGGGGGCTCCAGGCGTCGGGGCTGAGCATCTGGATAAAGAAGCTCTCACCCTGCAGGCCGGTCAGGCTCAGCAGCCAGGAGGTGACGGTGGTGCCGATGTTGGCGCCCATGATGACGCCCACCGCCTGGTACAGGTCCATCAGGCCGGAGTTGACGAAGCCGACCACCATGACGGTGGTGGCGGAGGACGACTGGATGACGGCGGTCACCGCCAGGCCCAGCAGAAGTCCGCGCAGGGGCGAGGAGGTCATCTTGCTCAGAATGACCTGCAGCTTGCCGCCGGCTGTCTGTTCCAGGTTTTTGCCCATGACGTCCATGCCGTACAGGAACATGGCAAGGCCGCCAAGGAGGACGAAGATGTTGAAAATACTCATACAGGGTCCACTTCCATTCTCTGTGTGGGGGCAAAAACCCGGACACTTCCCCTTATAAGCCCTTATAAGGTAAAAGAGACCCGCAGTGTCTGCCCATTCCTATTTTTCCCGGGGGCCGCGCCCCCAATGCCGCACACCGGCATTATACCGTTTCCTATTATAACGGTGCTGCGCACAGAAGAGGTAGCAAAAGGCGGTAAAGTGTTTGTAAAATTTGTGTAAAGTGGCCGCACCAAGGCTGATTTTGGGCATTTTAGGCAGAAAAGTTATCCGGAATTTTACGAATTTTACAATTCCTTTTCAAAACGGGCTTCGTTTTGACTAAAGATTTACGATAATTGTACCGCATCATGGTCGATACCGTCCCCCTTGGTTTGCTACAATACCCTTGCGCCCGGAAGAACGGGCACACCGCGGCGGGTCGGTTGGTAAGACACCGCAGCGGAACTTTGCTACATGAAAATTGAGCAAAAAGGGAGAAGAAGAACAGTATGAAACGTAAGATTGCTTTGGTTTGCGCCGCCGCTATGGCCCTGAGCCTGGCCGCCTGCGGCAACACCGCTTCTGAGAGCACCGCTTCCGAGAGCACTGCTTCCGAGAGCAGCAGCGCCACCACCGAAGCCGCCGGCACCGAAGCTGCCGCCTCTGATTTCGACAACACCCAGTCCATCACCGTCGTCACCCGTGAGGAAGGCTCCGGCACCCGCAGCGCCTTCATCGAACTGACCGGCGTGGAAGAAAAGAACGACGCCGGCGAAAAGGTGGACAACACCTCCGCCGGTGCTGCTACCCAGAACTCCACCAACGGCGTTATGACCACCGTTGCCAACGATGAGACCGCCATCGGCTACATCAGCCTGGGCAGCCTGAACGACACCGTCAAGGCCGTGAACGTGGGCGGCGTGGCCGCTTCCGCCGACACCGTCAAGGACGGCACCTACACCCTGGCCCGTCCGTTCAACATCGTCACCAACGGTGACCCGACGGACCCCCTGGCTGTTGACTTCATCAACTTCTGCATGAGCGCCGACGGCCAGGCCATCGCCACCGAGGAAGGCTACATCGGCGCTGACGGCGCTGCTGCTTTCGAAGGCACCCAGCCTTCCGGCTCCATCACCGTGGGCGGTTCTTCTTCCGTCAGCCCCCTGATGGAAAAGCTCATCGAGGCTTATAAGGCTGTGAACGCCAACGCTAACATCGAGCTGCTGACCACCGACTCCACCGTCGGCGTTTCCGGCGCCCTGGACGGCACCTACACCGTCGGTATGGCTTCCCGTGAGCTGCAGGATTCCGAAGTGGAAGCCGGCGCCAAGTCCACCGTGCTGGCCATGGACGGCATCGCTGTCATCGTCAACCCCGCCAACCCCATCTCTGTCCTGACCACCGATCAGATCAAGAGCATCTACGTCGGCGACACCACCACCTGGGACGCCATCCAGTAATCTCATAACAGCAAAGCGAATGGCCGTTGCCGCCCATCAGCAGCGGCCATTCTTTTGGTAGAATCCCCACGGGTCCGCTTCGGGACGGGCCCGCGCTGCAAAAGGATTGGAGTATAGGAAAATGAATACGAGAGCATCCAGCACAAAAGAAGTTGTGATGAAATGGGTGTTTACCGCCTGCGCCTGCATCTCGATCTTGGCGGTGGCCCTCATCTGCATCTTTCTGTTTGCCAACGGTCTGCCCACCCTCTTTGAGATCGGACCTCTGAACTTCCTCCTGGGCACGACCTGGAAACCCGGCAACGATATCTACGGCATCCTGCCCATGATCCTGGGCAGCATCTACGTCACGGCCGGCGCCATCATCGTGGGTGTGCCCATCGGGCTGCTGACCGCCATCTACATGAGCCGTTTCGCTTCCCCCCGCATCAACAAGGTGCTGCTGCCCGCCGTGCAGTTGCTGGCCGGCATTCCGTCGGTCGTGTACGGCTTCTTCGGCATGGTGGTCCTGGTCCCGGGCATTCAGGCGATCCTGAAAACCGATTTCGTCCGCAAGACCCTGGGCATCTCCAACGGCAAGGGCATGAGCCTGTTCACGGCCAGCCTGCTGCTGGGCATCATGATCCTGCCCACCATCATCACGGTGAGCAAGACCAGCCTGGACGCCGTGCCCCAGAGCTACTATGAAGGCAGCCTGGCGCTGGGCGCCACCCATGAACGCAGCGTGTTCTTCACCGTGCTGCCCGCCGCCAAGAGCGGTGTGCTGTCCGCCGTCATCCTGGGCATCGGCCGCGCCATCGGCGAGACCATGGCCGTGGTCATGGTGGCCGGCAACCAGACCTGGATGCCCCAGGGGCTGTTCCAGGGCCTGCGCACGATGACCAGCAACATCGTCATTGAAATGGGGTACGCCACCGACCTGCATCGGGAAGCCCTGATCGCCACCGGCGTTGTGTTGTTCGTATTCATTCTGCTCATCAACGTGAGCTTCAGCATTCTGAAGGAGAGGGAGAAAAATGCCTGAGTCTACCATTACGACCGGCGCCAATCCCGGCGAGTACAGCGCCTCCCGCGCTCAGATGGTTCCCCCCGCCAAGCGGGAGAACCGCACCGCCGCCCGCGTTTCGGCTTTCATCATGCGCTGGCTGGTCCGGCTGGCCGCACTGGTCACCGTGGCCGTGCTGATCTTCCTCATCGGCTACATCCTGGTCATGGGCATTCCCAACCTGAAGCCCAGCCTGTTTGAATGGACCTATAACTCCGAAAACGTTTCCCTGATGCCTGCGCTCATCAACACCATCCTGATGACCGCTTTCTCCCTGATCATCGCCACTCCCCTGGGCATCTTCGCCGCCGTCTGGCTGGTGGAGTACGCCAAGCGGGGCAACAAACTGGTCAAGCTCGTCCGACTGACCACCGAGACCCTGCAGGGCATTCCCTCCATCGTCTACGGCCTGTTCGGCATGCTGTTCTTTGTCACCCAGCTCAAATGGGGCTATTCCCTCATCGCCGGCGCCTTCACCCTGTCCATCATGGTGCTGCCGGTCATCATGCGCACCACCGAGGAATCCCTGCTGGCTGTGCCTGATTCCTACCGGGAAGGCAGCTTCGGCCTGGGGGCCGGCAAGCTGCGCACGGTTTTCAGCATCGTGCTGCCCTCCGCCATGCCCGGCATTCTGTCCGGCGTCATCCTGGCTGTGGGCCGTATCGTGGGCGAGACCGCTGCCCTGATCTACACCGCCAGCACCGTGGCCGCTGTCCCCACCAGTGTGTTCAGCTCCACCCGTACCCTGGCCGTGCATATGTATATGCTTTCCAACGAGGGCCTGCATGTGGGCGAGACCTACGGCACCGCCGTGGTCCTGCTGATCCTGGTGCTGGCCATCAACGCCCTGTCCAGCTTTGTGGCGGGCAAACTTGCGAAAGGAAAATGAGTGACGATGAATAAATTCGAAGTTTCCAACATGGATTTGTATTACGGCAACTTCCATGCGCTGAAAAACATCAATATCTCCATCCCCGAAAAAGAGATCACCGCCTTCATCGGACCTTCCGGCTGCGGCAAATCCACCTTCCTGAAAAGCCTGAACCGCATGAACGACCTGGTGGAAGGCTGCCGCATCTCCGGCGACATCAAGCTGGACGGCGTGGACATCTACAAGGACAAGATGGACGTGAACGTGCTGCGCAAGCGGGTGGGCATGGTCTTCCAGAAGCCCAACCCCTTCCCCATGAGCATCTATGACAACATCGCCTACGGCCCCCGCACCCACGGTGTGCGCAACAAGGCCCAGCTGGACGAGATCGTGGAGCGCAGCCTGCGCGGCGCCGCCATCTGGGACGAAGTCAAGGACCGCCTGAACAAGAGTGCCCTGGGCATGTCCGGCGGCCAGCAGCAGCGTCTGTGCATCGCCCGCGCCCTGGCCGTGGAGCCCGAAGTGCTGCTGATGGACGAACCCACCAGTGCCCTGGACCCCATCTCCACCTCCAAGGTGGAGGAACTGGCCATGGACCTGAAAAAGGACTATACCATCATCATCGTTACCCACAACATGCAGCAGGCGGCCCGTATCTCGGACAAGACGGCCTTCTTCCTGCTGGGTGAACTGGTGGAGATGGGGCCCACCGAACAGGTCTTTGCCACGCCTGTGGACAAGCGCACCGAAGATTACATTTCCGGCCGTTTCGGCTGATAAAGGGGGAGATTATTCATGCCTACCAGCAGCCGCAAGATTTACGACGAAGAGCTGTTGCAGCTTGATACCATGCTGGCCCGGATGGGCCACGCGGCGGGCGGCGCCATCGAGAGCGCCCTCACCGCACTCAAGACCGGCGATATTGAACTGGCCCGCAGCGTCATTGCCCGGGACAGCGAGATCGACGCCGCGGAACATGAAGTGGAGCACCGCTGCCTGACCCTGTTTCTGCGTCAGCAGCCGGTGGCCAGCGACCTGCGCAAGGTGTCCACGGCCCTGAAGATGGTTACCGACATCGAGCGTATCGCCGACCAGGCTTCGGATATTGCCGAGATCATCCTGCACCTGCATGTGGATACCGCCACCGCCGTGGGCGTGATGGAGGATATCTACCGCATGGGTGACCTGGTGCTCAAGATGGTCAAGCAGGCCATCGGCGCCTATGTGCAGGTGGACCTGGCCAGCGCCGCCGAGGTCATTGCCCGGGACGATGTGGCTGATGCTTCCTTCAACCGCATCAGCGGGGAAATCGCCCATTACATCGCGGAACATCCCAACGAGGCGGAGACCGCCCTGGATCTGTTCATGATCACCAAGTACCTGGAACGCCTGGGTGACCACGCCGTGAACGTGGCCGAGTGGGTGGAGTTCCTCAAGACCGGCGTACATAAATCGCGCAAGATCGTGTGATACGCCCTTCCCATACCATTCTCTTATTTTTCCTATACCAACCGGAACGGGACTTTGCTCAGGCAGAGTCCCGTTTCGGTTTTTGCACAGAACAATCTTGTGATTTTTGGTGAAATTGAGTATACTGGAACCAGACAAACACAGAAAGGGGGCGACAGGATGGAAGAACAAATGCAGCGCGAGACTGCTGACCACCGGATTCTGCTCATCGTGGATGATGACGAATTCAACCGTGCGATTCTGGACAACCTGTTTGCACCGTATTACACCATACAGGAAGCGGAAAACGGCCGGCAGGGCCTGGATGCCATTCTGGACGGTCCCGACCGGTTCAGTGCCGTATTGCTGGACGTGGTCATGCCGGAGATGGATGGCGTCGAGGTGCTGCGCCGCATGAACAAACAGGGGCTTTTGCAGAAACTGCCCGTCTTCCTAATCACCGCCGAAGCCCGGGATGATGTGATGAGAGAAGCCTACCGCCTGGGCGTCATGGACGTGATCAGCAAGCCGGTGGTGCCCTATGTGGTCCTGCGGCGGGTGCAGTCGGTGGTGGAACTGTTTGAGGCCCGCCGCCGCCTGAGCAGCACGGTGGAAAGCCAGCAGTCGGAGCTCATGCGCCGGGCTGAGCAGATCGCCGAGCTGAACATGGGCATGCTGGAAGCCCTGTCCACCGCCATCGAGTTCCGGGACGGGGATTCCGGCGAGCACGTCCGCCGTATCCGCGATATCACCAAGACCATGCTCACCGATACCCGCCTGGGCCAGGGCATCAGCCCTGCCGAGATCGAGCTCATCGCCACTGCCTCCATCATGCACGACGTGGGCAAGATCGCCATTCCGGATGCCATCCTGAATAAGCCCGGCCGCCTGACCCCCGAAGAGCGCAAGGTCATGGAGACCCACACCATCCGCGGGGCCGAGATGCTGGAGCGCATCCCACAGCTGCGGGAAAACGAGGCATACCCCTACGCCTACGACATCGCCCGCCACCACCACGAACGGTGGGACGGCCGGGGCTATCCCGACGGGCTGAAAGGGGACGAGATCTCCATCTGGGCGCAGATCGTCTCCCTGGCCGACGTGTATGACGCCCTGAGCTGCAAGCGGGTGTACAAAAACGCCTTTGACCGGGCCACGGTGCTGGAAATGATCCGCACCGGCCAGTGCGGGGTGTTCAACCCCGAACTGTTGGATGTTTTCTTTGCGGTGGAGCCGACCCTGCACCGCCTGTATGAGAGCCAAAAGGAGGAATGACCATGGACGCCCTGCGCAAACAGCGCCTGACCGATGCCGGTATCGATGTAAACAGCGCCATGGAGCGCTTCATGAACAACGAAGCCCTGCTGGAAAAATTCCTGGCCAAGTTCCCGGCGGACCCCAACCATGACCGCCTGACCGCTGCCATCGCGGCCGGTGACAAGGAAGCCGCCCTGACCGCCGCCCACACCATGAAAGGGGTGTGCGGCAACCTGTCCATGACCGCTCTGTTTGAGCTGCTCACCCGCCAGGTGGCAGCGTTCCGGTCCGGGGACTGGGACGGTGCTGTGGCCATGATGCCGGAGCTGGACCGGATGTACACCGGTCTGTGCACGGCCATCACCCAATGAGCACCCGGGTGAACGCCGCCCCGGGTACCGTGCCGACGACAATCTACCGGCGGCTGAAGGACCTGGCCCGCCCGGGCAGGACCGTCCTGGTGGCGGTGGACGGGCGGTGCGGCAGCGGCAAGACCGCCCTGGGTACCACCCTGGGGTATGCCTTCGGCTGCCCGGTGGTGCACACCGACGATTATTATCTGCCTTTTGCCCGCCGTCCGCAGGACTGGCAGTCCACCCCGGCGGCCAACATGGACTTTGCCCGCCTGCGGGCGGAGGTGCTGGACCCCTTGCGGGCGGGGCGGGATGGCGTCAGCCGCCCGTATAACTGCCACGACGGCACCTTCGGGGCCGAAACGCCTCTGCCTGCGGGGCAGCTGGTGATCCTGGAGGGCAGTTACAGCCATCATCCGGCCCTGGGCAGGTACGACCTGACCGTCTTTGTGACCTGCCCCGAACCCTGCCGGGAAGCCCGGCTGCGGGCCCGGGAGGGAGCGAACTTTCCCATGTTCCTGGCCCGGTGGATTCCTCTGGAGGAGGGATACTTCCGCGCCTGCGGCATTGAGGAAAAGGCTGACTGTGTGGTGGATACCGGCACCGAACCCTGATAAGACCTCTTTCCGTCCGCCGGACAAGGCGGATGGCAAAAAACTTTGCCCGCCTTGCCCGGCGGGCTTCCTTTTTTGCCTGTGCCACCTGAAAAACGAAAAGAATTTATTGAAAAACAATAAAAAACACTTGCAAAACGATATGACCTGTGGTATGGTATGGGTACACGATACAAGAGAAAGGGGCGTTATTCATGCCGAAAGAGACTACACCGGAACCGGGTGGCCGGGACAAAAGCATCGTCCTGAGCCAGTTCAGCACCCTGTGTATGGGGGTCATCTGCCTCATCATGGTGTGGTGCGGCCCGCAGCTGGTCAACTGGGCCCTGCGGGACTACACCGGCAGCGGAGCGCTGGCTGTGCTGCGCGGCGGCCTGCTGGGGCTGGGGTATGTGTGCGCGGGATTTGCCTTTATCACCCTGTATAATCTGTACCGGTTCCTGGGCCGGGTGCAGGCGGGGGCTGTCTTTGTGCGGGCCAACGTCACCGCGCTGTGGCGCATCAGCTGGTGCTGTGCGGGCGCGGCCTTCCTGTGCGTGCCCGCCGGTCTGGCGCTGCGGCTGCCTTTCGTCTTTTCCCTGGGGCTGTGTGCCGGGTTCATGGCCCTCATCGTCCGGGTCATCATGAATGCCTTCCGCCAGGCGGTGGACATGAAGGACGAACTGGACCTGACGGTGTAAAGGAGAAGGCGGATGTCCATTTATGTGAATCTGGATGTGATGATGGCCCGGCGCCATATGGGCGCGGGAGAACTGGCCGATAAAATCGGCATCACCCCCGCCAATCTGTCCATCCTGAAAAACAACAAGGCCAAGGCGGTGCGCTTTACCACCCTGGAGGCCCTGTGCCGGGCGCTGGATTGCCAGCCCGGCGACCTGCTGGAATACCGTCCCGACGAAGCGGACGACAAGTAATAATACAGAGGGTAATATTATGGAAAATATCAACAAAGAGGGCGCGGTGCGTCCCCTCTATTCAAGTGCGCCCAAAAATCTGCCCGCGGTGTCCGAACCTCTGCCGGGAAGCCGCACCCTGTGGTGCGCGGCGGCCCTGGTCAGCTATCCGCTGGCCTGGTATTACACCAAATATGTGCTGATGGGAAGCTGGCGCAGCCTCGGCTATGTGGTGTTCCCGGTGCTGTTCATGCTGGCAGTGGGCCTGTTCAGCCGGGCGCTGGGCCGCAGGGGCAGCCGGGAAACCTGGTTCTGGGGCGTCTGCTGGCTGGCCCAAGGGGTGGCGCTGAGCGTCTACGGCCCCCATACCGGGGAGATGACCGGCTGGCAGTCCCTGGTGTGGCACATGACTGCCGTGTATTTTGTGCTTTGCCGCACCGGCATGCAGGCGGCGGGCAAAGCCAACGCCATGGTGGTGCTGGACGGCCTGTCCGGGGTGTTCATCCTGCCCTGGACCGGGTTCTTCCTGCGGCTGCGGGCTTTGTGGGCAGCCCTGCGCGCCGGGCTGCGGCACCGGGTACAGTCCCGACGCCGTCTGTGGGAGACCCTGGGCGGCGTGGTGCTGGCCCTGGTGCTGGTCTGGTTCGCGGCGGGGCAGCTGGCCGCGGCGGATGCGGTCTTCGGGCGGCTGGTACAGGACCTGCTGCAGCCGCTGCGCTGGAACTGGAACAGTGTGGAGGTCTTTTACCTGGCCTGCTCCATTCCGGTGGGGATGTGGCTCTTCGGACTGGTGGGCGGCAGCCTGCGCCGCAAAGCGCCGCCCCTGACCGAGACCGGCTTTTACCGCGCGCTGAGCCAGGCACCCCGCCTGCCCGCCCTGAGCGCCAACCTGGCGGTGGGGGCGTTGTGCGCCGTGTATGCCCTGTTCTTTGGGGTGCAGTGCGCCGAATTTGCCGCTGCGCTGGGCGCACCCCTGCCGCTGGAGGCGGTGGAGGCATCCCGGTTTGCGGTGGACGGCTTCTGGGAGCTGTGCCGGGTGCTGGTGCTGGATTTCGCTGTGCTGGCGGCGCTGCACTTCCTCAGCCCGGCGCCGGTGGACCGTCCCGGCCGCCGCCGGGTGCTGCTCACCCTGTTCTGTGCCTTCGGACTGGGATTTGTGGGGCTGGCGGCTGCCAAACTGGGGGTGTACGTCCGGCTGTGGGGCCTGACGCCCCGGCGTATCACCTCGGCCTGGTGCTTGCTGGTGCTGGGGCTGGCCGCGGTGCTGGTGACGGTCCGGCTGTGGCGCAAACTTCCGGCGGTGCGCATCTGGGTGCTGGCGGCGATGGTGAGCTTCTGCGTGCTGTGCGGCACCGACATCGAAAAAATCTGCCTGCAGGACCATCTGGCCCGGGTGCAGGCGGGGACTGTGGCCGAACTGGACTGGGACCTGCTCATCGACTGTGCCTACGGCCGCCCGAAACTGGCCGACGACCTGCGGCAGGAACTGCTGACTATGGACCTGACGCCCCAGCAGCAGCGGGAGATGAACACCTACTGCTGGATCTGGCAATAAAACCTGCAACAAGAGAAAAAATCCCCCGCATTCTGCCTGGCGAACAGAGCGCGGGGGATTTTCTTATGCTTTCTTGCGGCGGCGGTATACAGCCCGGCCCGCCAGTGCGGCAAAGCTGACCAGCGAGATCAGGTCGGCTGCCAGCCAGCGTTTGGGCTCCTGCCAGCGCACCGTGACGGTGCCCTCAAAGCCCGCCGGGACCGCCAGCCCGACCAGGCCGTGCTCGGAGGCATACAGGGTGCCGGTGTCGGTGCGGTAGCCGGGGTAATACAGCAGGGGCAGCTCCACGACCCCTTCCGCGGTGCCGGTGGAACAGGTGACGGTGGTGGTGCGGCCGTCCCGGGTGATGGCATCCACCTGGATATCGACAGGCTCGGCGGCGGCAAAGCCCAGACCACTTTCCTGGGAACCGGCGGGCAGGTACATATCATCCAGCGTGGTGGTCACATGGGAGGGCGGCCGGAGCATGAACTGGGAGACATCCCCGGTGTAGGAAGCGTTGTCCAGCGAGACCTGTTCCGGCAGGAATGTCAGGCAGAAGAAGGCCGTCAGGGCCACGATGGCACCGGCCGCGGCCCGCAGCGCGGTGCCCCGGCCCGCCAGCTGCAGCTGCTGCAGCACGGCGATGGTGGCCAGGGTCAGGGCGATGGTGGCCAGGCCCAGAAAACGCCAGGGGAACTGGATGGAGCCCAGCAGATTCCCCACGACCGGCAGGTCGGGCATCCAGCTCCAGGGGAACAGCCGGGTGCTGGCAAACAGGGCAACGACACCCACGCCCAGAGCGCACAGCCCCGGCTTGCGGGAGGTGCCGGGGGCGGCGGGAACCAGCAGCCACAGGGCCAGAAGCAGGGCCCCGCCCAGGGGCAATGCCAGGCCGAATACGGCGGTGGACCCGCGGGTGAGGAGCTGGGCCGGGGTCAGGGCGGTGAGGGAAAGGTCGCCGCCCTTGCCGGACAGCCGCCCGCCGGCCATGCTCACGAAGGGCAGCAGGAACCACAGATTGACCAGCACGCAGGCGCCGACCGCCTTGAGCCACTGAAGCAGGACAAAGGGCCGGAAGGTCTTGCGCCACAGCAGGAGTGCCAGGCAGAAAACCGTCAGGGTGGACAGGATCAGGGTGATGACGTGGGTCTGCAGCAGTCCCCCGAAGCCCACGGCCAGCACGCCCCAGGCGGGGGCCGGACGGGCAGAGGCATACAGCCGCCACAGCCCCAGGGCGATCAGGGGCAGGAACAGAAAGGCGGTGTACTCACCCACGGCAGCCCGCACATAGACGCAGACAAGACGGTAGGGCGCCAGAACGTAGATGGCACATCCCAGCAGGGCCAGACTGCGCCGGCCGAACATGGCCCGCAGACAGAAATAGGTGACGGCCGCAGTGGTGGCGGTGATACCGGCAATATACAGCTGGTAGACCAGGCGCAGGTCTGCCCCCAGCATATGGAGAAAAGCCGGAATATACAGCAGCAGTTCCCCATAATACAGCGGCGATGCATACCCGTAGCTGCTTTTGGCCTGGTGGTAGAGTCGCACGGGAAATTCGCCCATGGACAGGCTGGAGGCGATGCCGTCAATGCGCTGGAGATGGAATGCCAGGTCGTCGCCGTCCATACCGCCGTTATTCTGCAAAAGGGGCACACAGGCCAGGAAAATGATACCCAGCACGCCCAGCAGGGCACCGCCTGCCGCGGGCGAAAGGGCCACGGGGCTGCCTCGCCACACGAGCAGCAGCACCACATCCGCCGCCAGCATCAGCAGCACGGCGCCCACTGCCAGCATCAGCATCATGGCCCGGTTGGGAGTGATGCTGATGCTTTCCAGATAAAATGCCGCACCATTGCCCCGCAGCAGCAGGCGGGCGTCGGTGCACTGGTGCAGCACACACAGGTCCAGCGTCTGGCTGGGCAGGGCCGGGTCCAGATGTCCCTCATAGGCACAGAGCGTCAGCGCCTGTTCGGAGTAGGAGGACAGACTGGGCAGCACCAGATTGTTGTCGGCATCCAGCCAGCCCTGGGCAGCGTACCGGACGGTGATCCGGTAATGTCCCGCGGGCAGGGTCAGGGGGGCGGTGGAAAACAGGGTCTCCCCCACAGCAGTACCCGGGGTGCCCACACCCACGCGGCCCTGCTCATCGGTGGTCAGGGCGGTTTCGGTGGTCCAGTCCTCCAGACCATCCGGGGTAAAGGTGTAGGAGGCCATGGGCCGCAGTGCCCAGTGGAAGGCGAGCAGCAGGAACAGCAGTTCCACCACCGCCAGCACCAGCAGGGCGCGGCGCGGGCAGCGTCTGCCCCGGGTAAGCGGGTCGTGTATGGACGGCATAAGCCGCCTCCTTTCAGCTGATTTTGGTCAGGGTCACTTCGGTCAGGCGCAGGGAACGGTCGTCCAGGGTGTGGACGGCGAATTCCCAGCCAGGGGCGTTGACGCCCAGGTCAAACTGGAAGGACACCACCTGGGCGTTGCCTTCCAGAAAGACGATGTCCAGCGCCTGATAGGGCTGTTTTTCCAGGTGATACCCGCTGCGCACATAGCAGTGGTCCAGCCCTTCGCCCCGGATGGTACACACATACCGGCCCGGCAGCAGGGGCCAGCCGGCACCGGAAACGCTCTCTCCGCCCGCCAGGGTCAGGCCGCCGTCGGCATCGTGGGTGCTGGCCGAATCCTGGGCGAAAGCCAGGGTGCTCAGGTCCACGGATACGGTGTCGGAGGGGGCTTCGGCGGCGGGCAGGGGCAGCTCTTCCAGGCTGCCCACCAGCACCCCGTCCAGCCGGTAATAGTTCAGGGGATACATCCCCCGGCGCAGCTCGTCCCCCTTGCTGGAAAAGACATACAGGGTGGCGGGCTGCGGAGCACTGAGCTGGGCCGGAATGCTGTCGGCGGCGGTGGCGGTGTCCATGTGGGCCAGATAAAAACTGTTCAGCGTCCAGTCATTTTCCGCTGCCAGCACCGCACATCCCCAGAAGGTGGAGGAGGCTGTGTCCAGAGAGGCAAAGGCCAGGTGCTGAATTTTGCCGCTGTCGGCCACAGCCTGCCAGCCGGGGTCGGTCAGGGGGGAGGTGTAGGTGTAGCGCTCCTCGCTGCGGTAGGTAGCGGCGGTGTCGGCCAGGGCGGACCACTGGCTCCCCGCCTGGACCGCCAGGCACAGGGCCAGCAGGACCGGGGCAAGGCGGGACCCGCAGACACGCAGCAGGACCCCGGCGGCCACGACGATGAGCAGGATGCCCAGCAGCCAGGCCAGCCGTGCACAGGAGGAAAACATGGACCACAGGTTCAGCAGCGCCCCGGGCAGCGGCAGCGAAAACAGGGTGTGCCCTGCAAAGGTCACGGTGTCGGACATGGAGGCCACGGCGCTGAGCACCGCGATGACCACGGCGGAGACCAGCCAGGGCAGTACCCGGCGGACGGCCGCTTTCTTGTCTCGCAGGCGGGCAAACCGCCAGACGCCCGCCGCCAGGGCCAGCACACAGAGCAGCACCGCCCCGGCACCCATGTAGATATAGGACTCGAATCCGTCATCAAAACCGGGCACGAACAGGTCCGCCAGGTCGGCTCCGTTGAGCCAGCCCGCCGCCGTGCCGGAATAGTTGCCGGAAAAGGCCCCCAGCACGAACAGCTCGGCCAGGGCGGCGGCACAGAAGGCGGCGATGGGCAGCAAAGCACGGGCCGCACCCCGGCGGCGCAGCAGCGCGGCCGCGGCACAGCCTACGGCGACAATGCCCATCATGGGCAGATAATACAGATGGATGCCGGCACCCAGAATCCCCAGCAGCGCCCACCAGAGGCAGGCCCGCAGGGTGGTGCGGCACAGCTCCTCGGAGAAAGCCCACAGACACAGCGCAGCCAGGATCAGCCAGGTGCCCGCCAGGGCGGTGTGGGCGAACATGCGGATGCGCAGCGCGGGAAACAGCAGCAAAATACCGGCCCCTGCCAGGGCAGCGGCATGAGCAGCGTGGGTGCGGGCGGCGCCCAGCCGGGCGATCAGACACTGGCCCAGCACCCCCTGCAGCATGAAGCAGAGCAGGCCCCACCAGCCGAAATACTGGAAGGTCTCGGGCAGAAGGGGACTGAGCAGCTTGAAAAACACCGCAAACAGCGGCAGGGAATCGGTGTACAGCACGCTGATGCGGTGGGGATAGACGGTGGCATAGGACATGCCCAGATAGGGCAGGTGCCATTCACTGTGCCGGAACTGCACCCAGCCCAGATAATGCTGGGCCGGGTCGGGCCCGGCAGCCAGCATCCAGTCGGCGTCGGTGGGGTTCAGCACCCGCACGCCGTACAAAACCAGAAAGACGGCGGCCCCCAGCAGGGCCCCGGCCAGCGCCCAGAGGCGGGCGCGGCGGCGTTCGGTGACCGTCATCATCAGCGGTCAAAGGTGGTGCACAGGGTGGTAGACCAGGTCTCACCCATGGCCAGACTGGCGGCGCAGGGACGCTGGTCCCACTCGATGGGGCCGTTCTCCTCGCCGGGCAGGCTCTGCCAGGGCTCAATGCAGACGAACCGCACCGGCTTGGCCTTGGCCGACCAGATCAGCACATAGGGATAGCCCTCGATGTTGCAGGAGACCTTGCGGCCGGTGTCCTTCTCCACAATGGCCAGATTGGCGCTGCGCAGGTTGACCATGCAGAAGCTGTCGTTGTCAAACAGGTCGTCTGTCAGGGGGATGGACCTGGTGTTGCGGGCCAGATAGTAGAAGTCCCGCCCGTTCAGCAGGCCGTTGGGCAGGCAGCTGACGCACAGGGGGCTTTCCAGCTCATCAAAGCGGAACTCATAGTCGGTGGTGGTGTGTTTGTCGTCAAAGGGGATGGCAAAGGCCGGGTGATATCCGATGCCGAACCGCAGGCAGTCCTCCACCGGGTTCTCCACGGTCAGGGTGTGGCAGACGGTCTTGCCGTTCAGGGTGAAGGTGGAGCGCAGCACAAAGGCATACGGCCACTTCTGCAGGGTCTGGGCATCGGAGGTCAGCTCAAACACCAGGGAATCGGCGGTGCGGTTCACCAGGGTGTGCTCCACATCCCGGGCAAAACCGTGCTGCCCGCCGGTGTATTCCATACCCTTGGCCAGCATCTTGCCGTCGGTCAGCTTGCCGGTGTAAGGGAACAGGATGGGCGCATGGCGGGCCCATACGGTGGGGTCGGCCTGCCAGAGCATCTCGGCCCCGGTATGTTTGTTGATAACGCTGACGGCTTCGGCACCATGGGTGTCCACCGTCAGGCGGATATGTTCATTTTCAATGGTGTGGCGCATGGTAAATACCCCCATAGGATTTGTTTCCTTCAGTATATCGCAAACCCGGAAAAATGGGAAGAGCGGCGGTTCCGAATTTTCGACAGCTGCCGCACGCAGGGGCCGGTCCGGGCATATTCTGCTGGCAGGGAGGTGTTTACCTATGCCGACTGGCAGTATTTGGATCGCGGCGGTCCTGGCCGAAGAGGCCGCGCCGCTGGCGGGGGTGCAGGTCACGGTTCTGGATGAGACCGGGGTGCCTGTGGCCCGCCTGGAGACAGACGAAAACGGCACCGCCGTACAGGAAGACCTGCCCACGCCGGACCGCTCGTACAGTCTGGATGAGGACAATACGACGGTGCGCCCCTATGCCGTGTATGACCTGGTGGCCGAAAAGCAGGGCTGGCAGACGGTGCGGCTGACCGGGGTGCAGGTGTTTGACGGGCAGGAAACGGTGGCCCGGCTGCACTTTCTGCCCGCGGACGCCGCCGTGGCCACAGCGGGCATTGCGGCCGAAAACAACGTGACCATCCCGCCTCATCCGCTGTTCTCCGGTCGGGGCGGCAGCGGCCCGGCCCCGGCGGGCAACTGTCCGGCGCCCCGGGTGCTTACTGAGGTGGTGGTGCCCAAGACCATCACGGTGCATCTGGGCCGCCCCACCGAGAACGCCCGCAATGTGACCGTGCCTTTTCAGGAGTATATCGCCACCGTGGCATCCGGCGAGGTCTATCCCACCTGGCCGGAACAGGCCCTGCGGGCCAACATCCTGGCCCAGATCAGCCTGGCGCTGAACCGCATCTGGACCGAATGGTATCCCAGCCGGGGGTACAGCTTCAACATCACCGGGTCCCCGGCCGTGGACCAGTCTTTTACCGAGGGCCGCACCGTCTATGCGGTGATGGAGCGGCTGACGGCGGAACTTTTCTCCACCTATGTGCGCCGTACCGGGGATGCCGAGCCCTACTTCACCGAGTACTGCGACGGCAAACTGGTGACCTGCAAGGGCATGAAACAGTGGGGCACGGTGGACCGGGCCAATGAAGGCAAAAATGCGTTGCAGATCTTGCGCTACTATTACGGCAATGACGTGAATCTTGTCACCACCAACAATATTGCCGCCATCCCCGAAAGCTACCCCGGCAGTCCACTGCGCCGGGGCAGTACCGGAACGGAGGTGCGCATCCTCCAACGGCAGCTGGACCGCATCGCCAAGGATTACCCGGCTTTCGGCAAACCCACTGTCAACGGTACCTTTGACGCCGCCACCGAAAGCTGCGTCAAAGCCTTTCAGAAATACTTCTCCCTGACCGCCGACGGTGTGGTGGGACGGTCCACCTGGTATAAGATCAGCTATATCTACGTCAGCGTGAAGGAACTGGCCCAGCTGACCAGCGAGGGCGAAAGCTGGGCGGGGACCGTCACCGGCGGCGTCTGGCCCGGGGTGGTGCTGCGCCGGGGCGACACCGGACCTTATGTGGAGCTGGTGCAGTTCTGGCTGTCCACCCTGGCGGAATTCGATACCGCCATTCCCACGCTGACAGTGGACGGCAATTTCGGCGCCGGGACCGAAAAATCGGTGAAAGCTTTCCAGACCGAGAACGGCCTGACCGCCGACGGCGTGGTGGGGCAGGCCACCTGGGACGCCCTCTACCTGGCCTGGGTGGATGTGCAGAGCGATATGGGCGGCACGGCCTATCCCGGAACCGCCCTGCGCACCGGCAGCAAGGGCAACGATGTACGGCTGGTCCAGTTCTGGCTGCGCATTGCTGCCGACAATTACAGCTCTCTGCAGACGGTCACGGTGGACGGCAACTTCGGGTCCGGCACGGCGGCGGCGGTGAAAGCCTTCCAGAGTCTGTTCGGCCTGACGGCGGACGGCATCGTGGGCCGCACCACCTGGGCCAAACTCAACGAGGTGGGCATTGCCGTGGCCAACAAGCTGGTGGACCCCGGGGTGGAGCCGGGACAGTTCATCACCACCCTGCGCCAGGGCAGCACGGGTACACCGGTGCGGGCCTTGCAGTATTATCTGCGCCTCATCGCTGAATACTGGGCCGGCGTTCCCTCGGTGGCCGTAGACGGCGTCTTCGGCGCCGCCACCACCGAATCGGTCAAGGCGTGGCAGCAGCAGGCAGGGCTGACCGTGGACGGCATCGTGGGCCCCGCCACCTGGCAGAGCATCTACGAAAACGCCATGCGCATGGCCGCCAGCGGGCCGGTGGTACGGCTTTCGCCCCTGCCGGAACCCGCCCGCACCCTGCAGCCCGGGGATGTGGGCACCGAGGTTCTGGTCCTGTCCCAGATGCTGACCTTTCTGGCTCAGTGGCTGCCGGACATTCCGGCGCCCGGCCAGACCGATGTTTTCGATGCGGCGGTGGAGCTGGCCGTGCAGGCGGCCCAGCGGCTGCTGGGCCTGCCGGTGACGGGGCAGGTGGCGGCGGAGGACTGGCAGCTCTTCACGGCGGCGGCCTCGGCGCTGTATACCGTGACCCCCACCGCGGCGGCGCCGGAACCGGCGGGGGTCTGGCCCGGGGCGGCCCTGGCGGCCGGCAGTGCCGGGCCGGCTGTGCTGCAGGTCCAGCAATGGCTGAACGTGCTGGGCAGCGTCTACTGCGGGTACAGCTTTGTGGAGGAAACCGGGGTGCTGGACGCCCAGACTCTGGCGGTGCTGGAAGCCTACCAGGAAAAGGTAGGCCTGGACCCTGTGGGCGTGGTGGATGACGCCACCTGGCTGAGCCTGCGTGCGGCAGCGGCTCCGTACGCGGCGCAGGAATCCTGAACGCCGCAGAAAGAAGGGAACGGCCATGGCCAAACTGTTTGTATATGATGCATATGCCAACAAATTTCTCATTTACAAGGACCTGAACGAGAGCGACCCTATGCCGTACAGCTACGGCAACACCCTGACGGTGCGGGAATTCCGGGGCTCCTCCAACGCTGCGGTACTGTGGACCACCACCGCGGCCATGGAAGCCTGGAACATGACCCGCCGTGATTACGGTGCGGGCATCCCGGTGGGATATGCCTTCAAGCGGATCTGGGAGGGCGGACACGGCACCACCAGCCAGCATTATGCGGGGGTGGCCTTTGACGTGGGGCAGAGTACCACCGCCGCCAACCGCAAAAAGATTCACGCTGTGGCCACCGCCACCGGGGCATGGGGTTATGTGGAACCCCTGTCCATGACCCCCACCTGGGTCCACTTTGACCGCCGGTACGGCAAGCCGGCCTGCCCCAACACCACGGCAGGGTATCCCACCTGCCGCAAAGGGGACCGCAGCACCTATGTGCTGATCTTGCAGGACGCCCTCAACGCCCTGGGATACAGCACCGGTACTCTGGACGGTATCTTCGGCAGCAAGACCTTCACCGCCTTGCAGGGGGCACAGCGCGGATTCGGGCTGACCGCCGACGGCGTCTGCGGCTGCAACACCTGGAAAAAGCTCGCCTCTGCCGTGGTGGGCATCGGAAGGACCCAAACAGTCATTGATTCCTGAAACGGCTGTGTTATAATAAAAATAACGAGAAAAACGGGCGCGGCCCGAGAAACGTAACAAGGAGATGTTCGCCCATGCAAGATGTGATGGAATTCCTGCGCGGCCGCCGTACCTACCGGCGGTTTCTTCCCAAACCCGTGCCCGATGAAGTGCTGCGGGATGCGCTGGAGGCGGCGCGCATCGCCAGCTGCGGGGCCAACCGCCAGACGCTGAAATATGTGCTGATCCAGACCCCCAGTGTGGTGGCTGAGATGAACCGTCTGGTGCGCTGGGCGGCGTTCCTGCCGCCGGAACAGGGCCAGCCCAAGGCCGGGGAGACCCCCACCGCCTTCATTGCGGTGTTCCAGGACGAAAGCCTGCCCGGTGTCAACGATACGGATGCGGGGCTTGCCCTGGGCAGCCTGACCGCCGCGGCCTGGGGCCATGGTGTGGGCAGCTGCATCATGGGCGCCATTGACCGGCCTGCTATCAAGACTCTGCTGGGCCTGGATAAGCAGACCCGCCTGCGGCTGCACAGCGTGGTGGCCCTGGGCTACCCGGCCCACAAGAGCTGTGTGGTGCCCATGCAGGGGGATGACGTGCGGTATTATCTGGACGAAAACCGGGATTACTGCGTGCCCAAGCGCGCCATGAAGGATATTCTGCTGGGTGAATTCTAAGGTGTGATTTCCCGGAAAATAAAAGGAAAAAAGCGCCCCCGCCTGCACGGCGGGGGCGCTTTTGTGCGTATCAGAGAAGTTATTCGTGCCGGATGGCTTCCAGGGCGCTGATCTTCACCGCCCGGTTGGCCGGGGCTATGCCGGACAGCACGCCAATAACGGTGGCAAAGGCCAGCGCCGCGGCGATGAGCCAGGGCGGAATGATGGAGATGACGGTGGACATGCCACCGTACATGTAGCCGCTGCTGCCCATGAGGGCGGACATATCGAAGTTGGCCTGGATGCCCATGCTTTGCAGAAGCATCATTACCAAGCTCAGGATGAGGGTCAGGTTGTTCAGGATCAGACTGACCAGGACGCTCAAAAGGGCGCCCACGACCCCGCCGATAAACCCGATGAAGCCGCTTTCGATCAGGAACATTCGCCGGATGTTGCTCAGCTCACAGCCCAGCACCTTCATGACGCCGATCTCTCGGGTGCGCTCGTAGATGGCCATGGTCATGGTGTTGGCGATGTTCAGCGCCGCCACAAACAGGCTGATGGCCGCCAGGCCGCCCAGCATCAGCTGGTTGCGGGCCACCTGCTTCTGCATCTCCTTGCGGGTGTCGGACATGGAGTAGGTGCCGAAGCCCAGATCCTTGATCTCGTCGCTGACCTCGTCCACGTTGTCGATCTCATCCACCTTCACATAGACCTGATTGTACTGGGTGGTGGAGGTGTCGCTGGTGTTTTTGTTGAGCTTGTTGGACTCCTCGATCAGCATTTTCATGTCCTTCAGGCGCAGGACGATGCCGCTCTGGGTCCAGTAGTTCTTTTCGTCCATGGCCATGGTACCCACCACCACCAGCTCCCAGGTCTCCTCCTTGGGATTTTCGGTGTCGCCGTTGGTCAGGGTCAGGGTCATTTTGTCCTTGCTCACGTCCACGAAAGGCTCCACCGGGTTGCCCAGATTGTCGGTCATGCCGGCCCAGCGGTACCGCTTGGAGCTGTTCATGCTGCGGCGGGTATCCTCAAAGTTATAGCCGGTATTGGGACCTACCAGCACCGGGATCTTGCCCTTGCCGTAGGAGGTGGAATCGGACAGCCAGTTGCCGTCGGTGAGGGTGAAGCCCATGGGCTCCATGGCCGCAGGGTCGATGCCGTACAGGTTGTACAGGCCGGTCATCTGATAGCGGTCGCTGCGCCCGGCGCTGATGCGTCCGTTCAGGCTGTACCCCTCATAATACGGGGTGGCGGCCACCACATGGTCCATCTTTTTGAAGTCGGCCACGGCTTCATCGTTGAGCACGGCGGGTTCCTCCGGACTGGACGAGGAAGAGGTCACGCCGCCGATGGACACAGCCATGCCGCCGCCTCCGCCGTAGACCTGGATCTGCGTCAGGTCGCCCCAGCTCTGGAGCATCTCGTCGTAGGCCTTGTTCTGGGCAATGCCAAGACTGATCATCACGATGACCGCGCAGGTGCCCACCACCACGCCGATGACGGTCAGCGCGGTGCGCCCCTTGCGGCGGGAAAGGTTCTTGGCGGCCAGCGCCACCTGATCAGAGATCTTCATCGTCGTCCTCCAGGCTGGCCACGGCGGCCGCCTTCTTCTTCTTGCGGATGACCACCACGACAATGACCACCACAGCCACCACGGCCACCAGGATCAGCACGATGCCCCACACCGGGAACCCGGTGGACGGCTGGTCCATCTCCATGCCGGGGTCCATCATGCTGGGGTCGTCGTAGGTGGGCATATCCATGACAGTGGCGGAAAAGTCCTTGGTCACCGTCTTGAGAGAGCCGTCCTCGGCCTCATAGGACAGGGTGATGGTACCGTTCATGGGGCCGGCCTGGGTGGGCATCAGGTCGAAGTCCACACTGTTCTCAGTGCCGGCGTTCACGTTGCCGATGTACTGCTGGGTCATGTCGGCGCCCAGGTTCTCGCCGGAGATGGTGGCTTCCAGGTTGGCCACGGGGTTCTTGCCCTTGTTCACAAAGTTCAGGGTCACGGTGGTGGAGTTGCCCACATAGATGGTGTCGCTGATCTGCAGCTGGCCCACCTCAAAGCGGTCGGGCTGGCTGATGGGCACCGAGATCACGGTGGACCCGGTGACAGCGTTGCCGCTCAGCGCACCGGCACCCACCAGGTTCACGGTGATGTCGGCCACGCCGCCGGTAAAGCCCGCGGATGCCTGCAGGCTGAAGCTCACGTCCTTGGTGGATTTGGGGCTCATGGAGCCGATGTAGGTGGACAGGCTGCCGCCGGTCATGGTGACGCCTTCGGGCAGGGTGACCGAGGCCACCACGTCGGACAGGCTCTCGGTGCCGGAAGCGGCGTAGACGGTCAGGGACAGGGTGAAGGGGCTGCCGGCGGTGATGGTCTCATTGCCGTAGCTGGACTGCCGCACGATCAGGCTGGGGGCCCGGGCCTTGCTGGGGTCGTTGGGGTCCTCGTCCACGCACTGGCCGATGGTCACCGAGAACTGCTGCATGGGCAGGGCGTTGTCCACATAGCTCAGGTCGATGGGCAGAGTGTTGCCGCCGCCGTTGTAGATCACGTCCCGGAACAGCAGCACATAGCTGTAATAGTTGTAGGCAGGGTCATTCTGGCCGGTGGGGTCGTCGTTCTCCTCATAGAACTGGCCGATCTCCGCCGTGCCGGTGAAGGTGAACACCGAGGAATTCACCCGGGCGGCGATCTCCTCCGGTTTGACGTTGAACTTGGCCGAAGCGCGGTCCACGATCTTCAGAACGATGTTGACCTTGTCGCCCCATTCTATGGTGGACACTTCGCCGCCGGCCACATCGGTGACGGTGGCCGCCACCACATAGGCCCCGCCGGTGGGGTTGGCCGTGCCGGGGTCCTGCGGGA
>DXNX01000089.1 GCA_019413245.1 Oscillospiraceae bacterium | reverse complement strand
AAGTCCCACCGTTCCGATGCGGTGGACGCCGGCTGGGGCTGCGGCCCCAGACCCCAAGATGCGGCCACCTACCGACGGCCTTCTCACCGGTCTGGGGACCGGTGAGCAAGGAATAGATTGAATACCATTACCCGGCAGCGGATGCTTGCGGGAGCAGAGACAGGCTCCCCTGTGTAAGGGGAGCTGGCAGCCGAAGGCTGACTGAGGGGTTGGAAAGTTTCCGGTATAACCCGTAAACGGGATATAGGGCAGGGTCCACAACCCCTCCGCCGCTGCGCGGCACCTCCCCTTACACAGGGGAGGCTTTGGGGAAGCATGCGGCTAACACGGCAACTTACTGATAACCGGGAGGCTTTTTCGAGGGGACAGAGACAGGCTCCCCTGTGTAAGGGGAGCTGGCGCCGAAGGCGACTGAGGGGTTGGAGACTTGACTATATTGCCCGTGAACGGGATATAAGGCAGAGTCCACAACCCCTCCGGGGCTGCGCCCCACCTCCCCTTACACAGGGGAGGCTTTCCGGAAGCGGCATTTAAATCCATTCCTTGCTCACCGGCCCCAGCCGGTGAGAAGGCCGTCGTAAGGTGGCCGCATCTCAGTGTGGCATGGTTTCTCACCCAACCACTGGCCGCTGCGCGCGGCCGGGTAATAGAGGAACCAACGCTGCGCGTTGTTTTTTGCATCGTGCTTCGCACGATTTCGCAGCATAGCTGCTCAGGCAAAAAGCCGCACCCCTGGTCGGCGGCCGCCGCATCGAAACGGCGGCACTTTTTCGCTTCCTTTTTGGTGACAAAAAGGAAGGACTGAACGGCTGGCAGCCGTTACACCCGCAAGCCGGGCGGTCAATCAACCCCTCCGCCGCTGCGCGGCACCTCCCCTTACACAGGGGAGGCATTGGGGAAGAATACGGCACCTCCCCTTACACAGGGGCGCCTTTGGGTTTCTCGCCCACTCAACCAAAAGTACAAACAAAAGAAGGCTTCCCCCTATCCAGGAGAAGCCTTCTCTTACTTTTATTCCTGCGGTGCCGCCGCCGGGCCGGATTCGGGCAGCGGGATCTCGGGCATGAGTTCGTCCGAGACAATGCGCAGCATCCGTTCCAGATTCTGCAGTTCCTCCGGGGTGAACCGCTGCTTGGCACGGTCCACCACCTTTTGCAGATAGGCATAGCTGATGCTGTAATAATCGATGTACTTGCGGGTGGGGTACAGGTGGTATTCGCGCTTGTCGGTCTCCGACTGCACCTTCTTCACATACCCCTTTTTCACCAGATTGTTGATCTTGTAGGCGGCATTGGGGGTGGACAGGTTCATCATGTTGGAGAACTCCGCGATGGTCGGGCTGCCCAGCGCCATGATGACCTCCATGCAGAACGATTCCACCGTGGTCAGCGTGGCTTCGCGGGTCTCAAATCTGTTGAACACCTGTTTGTAAAAGTGCAGCTTGAACTTGGTATATACCTGCTGAAAAGCCTGGTCCAGCATCGCAAAAACCTCCTGCGGATCGGGTCTGCGGACCGTGGTACTGCGCGCACGGCGCAGCCGGACCGCCGCCCGAAGCTGTTTTGTGTCTTTACAGGTCAGTATACCATGTTTCGGCGCGATTGAACAGCCCTGTGTGGTCACCGGGCGTTCTCCCGGTCCACAATGGCAAAAGTCAGCTCGGCGTTGACGGCCCTCACGCCGTCCACCCAGGCCGTCGCCTTGCCCACGCCCACAGGCCCGTGGCGTTCCACCAGTTCACATTCCAGGGTCAGCACGTCCCCGGGCACCACCTGACGGCGGAACCGGGCGTTCTTCACCCCGCCGAACAGCGCCAGCTTACCTTGGGCGCCCTCCTCACTGAGGGCAGCCACGGCGCCGCACTGGGCCAGGGCTTCCAGGATCAGCACGCCGGGCATGACCGGCTGGCCGGGGAAATGGCCCTGGAAAAAGGGTTCGTTCATGCTCACGCACTTGATGCCCCGGGCCCACTGGCCGGGCTGGTAGTCGGTAATGCGGTCCACCAGGGCGAAGGGATACCGATGGGGCAGAATCTCCGCGATCTGGGACGCAGTGAGCACCCGCGGCGGATCATTCGCAACAATGGCCATTTCTCAGCCCTCCCAGTGCTTGAAGATGACGGCGGCGTTGTGCCCGCCGAAGCCCAGGCTGTCGCTCAGAGCGTATTCCACCTGTTCTTCCAGGCCATGGTTCGGCAGGTAATCCAGGTCACATTCCGGGTCAGGGACCTGCAGGCCGATGGTGGCGGGCAGGTAGCCTTCATGCAGGGCCAGGGCGGTGAACACGCCCTCCACGCCGCCGGCAGCGCCCAGCAGGTGGCCGGTCATGGACTTGGTGCTGGACACATGGAGTTTGTAGGCGTGCTCCCCGAACACCGACTTGATGGCGGCGGTCTCGCAGGAGTCGTTCAGGTGGGTGCTGGTGCCGTGGGCGTTGATGTAGCCGATAGCCTCGGGAGCAATTCCTGCATCCTGCAGCGCCAGACGCATGCAGGCCGCACCGCCCACCCCGCCGGGGGCGGGAGCGGTGAAGTGGTAGGCGTCGCAGTTGGCGCCGTAGCCCACGACCTCGGCGTAAATTTTGGCGCCGCGGGCCTGGGCATGGCCCAGTTCTTCCAGAATGAGCATGCCGGCACCTTCGCCGATGACGAAGCCGCCGCGCTCGGCGTCAAAGGGAATGGAGGCACGGGCGGGATCATCAGTGGTGTTCAGGGCCTTCATGCTGGTGAAGCCGCCCACGCCCAGAGGGCTGATGCAGCTTTCGGCGCCGCCGCAGATGGCCAGGTCCTCGTACCCGTCCCGGATGCGGTGGAAGGCATCACCGATGGCGTTGGTGCCGCCGGCGCAAGCCGTGACCGGGCAGGTGCACATGCCCTTGAGCCCGAAGCGGATGGCCACCTGGCCCGCCGCCATGTTGGCGATGGACATGGGTACAAAGAAGGGGCTGACCTTGTCGAAGCCCTTGGCCTCGCCCTTGGCGTGCTCCTCCTCGATGGTGGGCAGGCCGCCGATACCGCTGGAAATGATGGTGGCAAAGCGGTCGGCGTCGGTGTGCTCCATATCAATGCCCGCGTCGGCCATGGCCTCGGCGGCGGCAGCCACCGCAAACTGGGTGAAGCGGGCCATCTTGCGCGCTTCCCGCTTGTCCATCCGTTCGGCGGGGTCAAAGTCCTTGACCTCGGCGGCCACCTTGACCTTGCTGTCGGTGGTGTCGTAGTGGGTGATGGGACCGACGCCGCACACGCCCTGTTTGATGGCGGCCCAGCTGTCGGCCACCGTGTTGCCGGTGGGGTTGACCGTGCCCAGGCCGGTGATGACGACTCTGCGTTTTTCCATGGGAAACCTCGCTATCCTTTGTATACAAATTACCTCAGTGCCAAAACGATGGGTTCCGCGGGCCCGCAATGCCCGCGTTTTTGTTTTTTGGGAGAACAGCCCCGGCTACCGCAGCCGTGCGGGGCTGTGCCCCCTTTTGACATCTTACATCCCCATGCCGCCGTCCACGCACAGCACCTGTCCGGTGATGTAGGCGGCATTTTCACTGGCCAGGAAAGCCACCGCGTTGGCCACGTCCTCGGGGGCGCCGATGCGTCCCGCCGGGATACCGGCCATGGCCGCCTGTTTGGCGGCGTCGGTCATGGCGTTGGTCATATCGGTGCCGATGAATCCGGGAGCCACCGCGTTGACGGTGACGTTCCGGGCGGCAAACTCCTTGGCCAGGCTCTTGGTCAGGCCGACAAGCCCCGCCTTGCTGGCGGCGTAGTTGGCCTGCCCCGCGTTGCCGTGCAGGCCCACCACGCTGCTGATGTTCACGATGCGGCCGTACCGCTGGCGCATCATCAGCTTGCAGGCAGCCTTGCAGCAGAAGAAGGCGCCTTTCAGGTTGGCGTTGATGACCTTGTCGAAGTCCTCTTCCTGCATGCGCAGGATGAGCTTGTCGGCGGTGACGCCGGCGTTGTTGACCAGCACATCCAGACGGCCGAAGGTCTTGGCCGCCGTATCCACCAGGGTCTGGCAGGCGGCGGGGTCGGTGACATCCGCCTGCAGTGTGACAGCCTGCACCCCATAGGCGCGGCAGTCGGCGGCGGTCTGTTCGGCGGCGGCAGAGCTGGCGGCGTAGTTCACCGCCACGTCATACCCCTGGGCCGCCAGGGCCAGGCAGATGGCCCGGCCGATGCCCCGTCCGCCCCCGGTTACCAGGGCGGCGCGGCGGGTGTTCTCAGCTTCGCTCATGCCCGGGCCTCCTTGATGGCGGCGACGGCGGCGGTGAAGTCCGCCATCGTTTCGATGTTCAGGCAGGTGATGGCGCTGCCCACGGTCTTTTTCACAAAGCCGGAAATGGCCTTGCCCGGGCCCACCTCGATGACCGTATCCACGCCCAGCTCGGCCAGGCGGCGGATGGTGTCCTCCAGGTAGACGCTGCTCTGCACCTGCTTTTCCAGCAGGGCGGGGATGGAATCCCCCTCATTCCTCTCATGGCCCAGGCAGTTGAAGAGCACCGGCAGTTCCATGGGCTGGAAGTCGATGGTCTGGAACTTTTCCGCCAGGGCATCCCCCGCCGGGTGCATCAGGCTGGTGTGGAAGGGGCCGCTGACCTTCAGGGGGATGCAGCGCTTGGCCCCCGCCGCCTTGGCCAGCTCGGACGCCTTGTCCACAGCGGCCTTCTCGCCGCCGATGACCAGCTGGCCGGGGCAGTTGTAGTTGCAGATCTGCACCACACCCAGAGAAGCGGCCTCGTCGCAGCAGTGCTGGAGGGTTTCCCGGTCCAGCATGAGAACGGCGGTCATGCCGCATTCCAGGCCTTCGGAGGCCTTGGCCATGGCCTTGCCGCGGAAGGCCACCAGCTCCACGGCGGTTTTGGCGTCAAAGACGCCCGCACATTCCAGGGCGGAGTATTCGCCCAGGGACAGGCCCGCGGCGTATTCGGGGCGGATGCCCTCGGCGGCCAGCATGGCGGTGACGCCCACGGCGAAGGCCACCATGCAGGGCTGGGTGTACTGGGTCTGGTTGATGACCCCCTCGGGGTCGGTGAAGCAGGTGGTTTTCAGGTCAAAGTCCAGACCTTCGGCGGCCTGGTCAAAGACCTGCTGGAACACCGGGGAGGCTTCGTACAGATCGGCGCCCATCCCGGCGTGCTGGCTGCCCTGACCGGCATACAGAAAAGCAAGTTTCATGGTGCTTTCTCCTTTTCTCACAGCTGAATGGCGCCCACCTCACCCAGACGGGTGCGGCAGTCGGCCATCAGGTCGTCCAGAATATCCGCCACCGGGCGCACATCCTTGAGCATGCCGGCCACCTGACCGGCCATCAGGCTGCCGGTGTCGGTGTCGCCGTCAAAGACGGCCCGGCGCAGGCTGCCCAGGGTGAACTTTTCCAGTTCCATCTTGTCGGCGCCCGCCTTTTCCTGGCGGACATACTCCCGGCTCATGCGGTTCTTGAGAACGCGCACCGGGGTGCCGCCGATGCGGCCGGTGACGATGGTGTCGCTGTCCTTGGCCTTGAGCAGGGCGGCTTTGTAGTTGGGATGGATGGGACATTCCTCGCTGACCAGCAGGCAGGTGCCGATCTGAGCGCCGCAGGCACCCAGGGCAAAGGCGGCGGCCAGCTGGCGGCCGTCCGCAATGCCGCCGGCGGCGATGACCGGCACGTTCACCGCGTCCACCACCTGGGGCACCAGGGCCATGGTGGTCATCTCGCCCACATGGCCGCCGCTCTCGGTGCCTTCGGCAATGAGGGCGTCGGCGCCGCACTTGACCAGATGCTTGGCCAGCACGGCGGCGGCCACCACCGGCATGACGGTGATGCCGGCGGTCTTCCAGCTTTCCATGTACTTGCCGGGGTTGCCCGCGCCGGTGGTGACAAAGCGGACGCCTTCCTCCACCACGATCTTGGCAAACTCATCGGCCTGGGGGTGCATGAGCATGATGTTCACGCCGAAAGGCTTGTCGGTGAGCTGCTTGGCCTTGCGGATGTTGTCCCGCAGGCTGTCGGCGTTCATGCCGCCGGAGCCGATGAGGCCCAGCGCGCCCGCGTTGGAGCAGGCGGCGGTAAATTCGCCGGTGGCAATGTTGGCCATACCGCCCTGGATCAGGGGGTATTTGGTGCCCAGGATCTCGTTCAGCAGTTTCATACAGCCCTTCCTTTCACCGTGATGAGCATACCGCCCCAGGTCAGCCCGCCGCCGAACCCGATGCAGGCGATCTGCATGCCCGGGGTCAGGCGTCCGGCTTCGGCCAGTTCGTTCAGCGCCACCGGAATGCTGGCGGCGCTGGTGTTGCCGTGGCGGTCCATGTTTTTGTAGAATTTGGCGGGGTCCGCCTTCAGTTTCTTGACGCAGTGGTCGATGATGCGGCTGTTGGCCTGGTGGCAGACCACCCAGTCCAGGTCGTCCAGCGTCTTGCCCGCGGCGTCCAGCACCGCGTGCAGGGTGCGGGGCAGCGCTTCCACCGCAAAGCGGAAGACCGCCCGGCCGTCCATGCCGATGGGCCCGCCGGCGGGGGTGGTGATGGCCATATCCCCCCGGGCGCCCAGGTCAATGGCAAAGCCGTCGTCCTCGGTCAGTTCAAAGACCGCCGCCCCGGCCCCGTCCCCAAAGAGGACGCAGGTGCTGCGGTCGGTCATATCCATCAGGCGGGACAGCTGTTCGCACCCGATGACCAGGGCGTACCGGCGGGGGTCGTTCTCCCGCACGGCCAGCAGCGCCCGGGCCACCCCGGCCCCGTAAATAAAGCCGGAGCAGGCGGCGTTCACATCCAGCACCGGAATGTCCTGGGGCAGGCCCAGTTCTTTCTGGACCAGGCAGGCGGTGCTGGGGGTGGCGTATTCGGCCGAAAGCGTACCGCAGACGCAGCAGCCGATCTCTTCCGGGGCAAGACCGCTGCGCTCCAGCGCCTGCCGGGCGGCAGCCACGGCCAGGGTGGTGACGGTCTCGCCCTCGGCGCAGAAATGCCGCTGGCGGATGCCGGTGCGGGTGGTGATCCATTCGTCGCTGGTATCCACCATCCGGCTCAAATCCTCGTTGGTCACCAGACGGCCGGGCAAGGCCCCGCCGGTGGCGATCAGCTGCAAACCTTTCATACTTTCCCTCGCATCTATGTCACAAACCGATCTGACGGTACTTTTTGTAGCGCTGTTCGGCCAGGGCCTTGCCATTCAGCTTGCACAGCTGGGTCAGGTGGCGTTCCAGCGCCGCGTCCAGGGCGGTGAACAGGGCCTTGTGGTCCCGCTGGGCGCCGCCCAACGGTTCGGGGATGACCTCCTCCACAATGCCGTCCTGCTGCAGGTCATGGGCGGTGAGCTTCATGATGTCGCAGGCTTCCCCGCTGCGGGAGGAATCCTTCCACAAAATGCTGGCAAAGCCTTCGGGGCTGAGCACCGAGTAGACGGCGTTTTCCAGCATGAGGATGTGGTTTGCCACGCCCAGGCCCAACGCGCCGCCGCTGCTGCCCTCCCCGGTGACCACCGAGATCACCGGCACGGTCAGGCCGCTCATCTCGGCCAGGTTGCGGGCGATGGCCTCGCCCTGGCCCCGCTCCTCGGCCTCCTTGCCCGGGTAGGCGCCCGGGGTGTCGATGAAGGTGATGATGGGGCGGCCGAACTTTTCGGCCTGCTTCATCAGGCGCAGGGCCTTGCGGTAGCCTTCGGGGCCGGGCATGCCGAAGTTGAACCGGATGTTTTCCTCGGTGTTGGAGCCCTTGCGGTGGCCGATGACCGTGACCGGCAGGCCCTTGTACCGGGCGATGCCGCCCAGGATGCTGGGGTCTTCCCGGCACTGGCGGTCGCCCCGCTGCTCAAAGAAATCGGTGAACAGCACGTCGATGTACTCGTCGATGCGGGGGCGGCCCTGATGCCGGGCCAGGAACACCCGGTCGGCGGCGGTCAGGTCGGTGCACTGGTTCAGCAGCTCGGCGCGGCGGGCTTCCATAGCTTCCAGGTCGGGGGTGGCGGCGCCGTCATTGCCCAGCAGCTCGTCGGCGGGGTCCTCGGTGGCGGCCGCGTCCCGGGCGGCGTTGATGGCCGCGTCCAGGTCCTCGACCTCTTTCAGAATATCTTTGATCATGCGCCGTGCTTCCTTCCTTGGGTGTGGAGTTTGAGGATGCGGGTCAGGGTGGCTTTCATCTCGCCCCGGGGCACCACCTGGTCCACAAAACCGTGGTCCAGCAGGTACTCGGCGCGCTGGAAGCCCTTGGGCAGCTTCTGGCCGATGGTCTGTTCGATGACCCGGGGGCCCGCAAAGCCGATGAGGGCGTCGGGCTCGGCCAGGGTGATGTCGCCCAGGCTGGCGAAGCTGGCGGTGACGCCGCCGGTGGTGGGATGGGTCAGGTAGCTGATGTACAGCCCGCCCTTGGCCTGGAACCGCTGGATAGCGGCGCTGGTCTTGGCCATCTGCATCAGGCTGAAGATGCCTTCCTGCATGCGGGCGCCGCCGCTGGCGGAGAAGATGATCAGGGGCAGTTCCTTTTTGGTGGCGTATTCCACCGCGCGGGTGATCTTTTCGCCCACGGCGGTGCCCATGCTGCCCATGAAGAAGCGGCTGTCCAGCACGGCGGCCACCACGGGCACGCCGCCCACCTTGCCGGTGGCGGTGACCACCGCGTCGGCCAGGCCGGTCTTGGCCCGCTGGGCTTCCAGCTTTTCCTCATACCCGGGGAAATCCAGAACGTTCTTGCTCTGCAGTTCGGCGTCCAGCTCCCGGAAGGAGCCGTGGTCCAGCACCATGCTCAGGCGGTAATACCCGCCGATGGGCTGGTGGTGACCGCAGTTGGGGCAGACATACAGCGTACTGGCCCAGGTCTGGCGGGTGGCGCGGCGCTCGCACTTTTTGCAGGTAAAGTAATGAGGCGGCTGCCAGCGCGGAGTGTCCAGCCCGGCATCACGCCGTGCCTTGAGCTGGAACATGCGCTCCCGGCTGCCGACGGCAAAGATCTTGCCAACGTCCATGGATGTTCCTCCTGTTGATTCTTGGGGTGGTTGGGGTGGGGCGCGATCAGGCGTTCTTGGTCAGGTAGTTGTAGATGTCGCCCACGGTCTTCATGTTGGGCAGCTCCTCGTCGGGGATGGAAACGCCGAAGGCTTCCTCAATGGCCATGTTCAGCTCCACGGCGTCCAGGCTGTCGGCCTGCAGGTCGTCGGCCAGGCTGGCTTCCATGGTGACCTTCTCTTCGTCGGCGTTCAGGGTGTCCACGATCACGTTCTTCAGTTCATCAAAAGTCATGGGGATTCTCTCCTTATTCTGTCGTTTTGTGTTGTTCGGCGTCCGCCCGGGCAGAATCGCACCGGTTATTTACCTAAATTTATTTAGCTAAAAGGACAATAGCCATTATACACCTTGTCACCGTTTTGTCAATAATTTTATCTTAATTTATTGAGGTATTTTTCTTGAGCCCTTTTTCCGCCGGGATTTGGG
>DXNX01000088.1 GCA_019413245.1 Oscillospiraceae bacterium | reverse complement strand
GTTCCAGCAAGGCCAGCAGCGCCCCGGCGGGGGTGGCGGGTGCCGCCGCGGGCAGGGATGGGGAGAGGGGCGGGGCGCTGTCCGGGTCGGGGACCAGATACAGGGCCACATCGGTCAGACAGAAGCAGAACCGCAGCGGCTGGCCTCCGGTGGGCAGCCGGATGGTGCCCTGCACGCAGTCCCGGTAGGCGGCGGCCCGGCAGTAGCGGATGTTGTCCAGCGCGGCGGCCAGGGCCCGGCGGTGGGAGATGCCGGGGCAGCGAAGCAGTTCGGCCGGCGTCAGCACAAAGACACAGCCCTGATTTGCCGCCGCCGTGTGCAGCCGTCCGGCAGGGTCCAGGCGATATCGGCGCATGGCAGGCCCTCCTTTTTTCGGGTTTGCCAGAGTATGGCCCGGACCGGACGCCTTTAGTCGGCTTGCCTGCATAGGGCAGCAAAAGCCGCATATACTGGCAGAGGGTGATGCCGTTTATGCAGAAACAAGGGTGGAAAAATATTGCGTTCTGGGTCATTGTGACCGAGGCTGTGGGCGCCTTCTCCGGCTGGCTGAGCCGGGGCGGGTCGGAATTGTATGCACAGCAGATCAACAAACCGCCGCTTTCGCCGCCGGGAATCGTGTTTCCCATTGTGTGGGTGATTCTGTACGCGCTGATGGGGTACGGGGCTTCGGTCATGGACCGCAGCCCGACCTCCGAAGAGCGGACCAGGGCACTGACTGTGTATCTGGTGCAGCTGGGCTTCAACTTCTTCTGGAGCCTGATCTTCTTCAATCTGCGCTGGTACGGGTTCGCCTTCCTCTGGCTGGCGGTGCTGTGGGTGCTGGTGCTGGTCATGATCCGCCGGTTTGAAAAGGTGGATGCGACCGCCGCAAAATTGCAGTGGCCGTACCTGGCCTGGCTGACCTTTGCGGGGTACCTGAACCTGGGTGTGTGGCTCCTGAACTGAGGCAAAGAAAAAGCGGCGGCGGACCAAGGTCCGCCGCCGTGTTTCTGTCGTATTGTTTACTTTTTCGGCACCAGGGTACACACGGTTTCCAGGTGTTCGGTGTGGGGGAACAGGTCCACGGGCTGGAAGCCCTTTGCCTGCCAGCTCCGGCGGGTGAAGAGGGCGATATCCCGGGCCAGGGTCTCGGGGTCGCAGCTCACATAGACGATGCGCCGGGGGGCCATGGCGGTGACGGCGGCGATGAACTCCGGCGTGGTGCCCGCCCGGGGCGGGTCGAGGAAGACCACGTCGGGGCGCAGACCTTCCTTGGCGGCCTGCTGGATCCACTGGGTGGCGTCGGCACAGAAGAACCGGGCGTTTCGGATGCCGTTGCGGGCGGCGTTGGCGGCGGCATCCCGCACGGCGGCGGGGGTGCGCTCCACCCCGATGAGCCGTCCCGCCCCGGCGGAGACGGCACACAGCCCGATGGTACCGGTGCCGCAGTAAGCGTCCAGCACCGTTTCCTTGCCGGTGAGGGCAGCGGCTTCCATGGCCTTGTTATACAGCACCTCGGTCTGGGCAGGGTTCACCTGGTAAAAGCTGGAGGCCGAGATGGAAAATTGCAGCCCGCACAGGGTGTCCAGGATGTACCCCGGACCGTACAGCACCCGCACATCCTTGCCCAGCACCGCGCTGGTATGGCGGGGATTGCAGTTGTGCACCACCGTGGTCACCCAGGGCGCGGCCTTGCGCAGGGCCGTCACAAAATTGCGGCTGCCCGGCAGGCGGTCGGCGGCGGTGACAAGCACCACCATCACCTGCCCGGTGTGCACGCCCCGGCGGACCAGAACATGCCGCACCAGCCCGGTGCCCCGGTCCTCATCAAAGGCGGGCCAGCGGCAGGCACGGACCGCGTCCACAGCGGCTTTCAGCGTCTGGTTGAGGACTTCATCCTGCAACAGGCAGCCTTCTTCCGGCATGGGCAGCACACGGTGGCTCCCGGCGGCGTAGATGCCGGCATACACCCCGCCCCGGCCCTGGGCAAAGGTGGCAATGGCCTTGTTGCGGTAATGCCAGGGGTTCTCCTGGCCCAGAATAGGCGCCACGGGCGCGTAGCGCTCCAGCAGGCTTTGGGCCTTCTGCTGCTTTTGGGCCAGCTGTTGTTCGTAAGACAGGCCCAGCAGGGGACAGCCGCCGCATTGGCGGGACTGCAGGGGACATTTCCGGATGGACATAGGGCAACTTCCTTTATATATAAGGTAAGCGGCTTTGCGGGGGACTTGCCGCATATGGTATACTGAAACTGGTAACATCATCCGGCCGGGGCATACCCGTGCCGCTTATACGGAGGGAACGAAAATGAATGTTTTGCTCATCAATGGCAGCCCCCATGCCCACGGCTGCACCGATGCGGCGCTGCGGGAAGTGGCCAAGGCCCTGAACGCCGACGGCATCGAAACCACCATCTTTCACATCGGAGCGGCCCCGGTGGGCGGCTGTGTGGGCTGCGGCGGCTGCGCCAAGGCCGGGCAGTGCGTCTTCGGCGGCCCGGTGGCGGATGTGGTGCCTCTGGCTGAAAAGGCCGACGCCTTCGTCTTCGGTGCGCCGGTGCACTATGCCACCGCCGCAGCGGGGATGCTGGGCTTCATGCACCGTCTGGCGTACAGCGCCGGGCGCACCCTGCGCCACAAGCCGGCGGCCATTGTGACCAGCGCCCGCCGCGGCGGTACCACCACTGCCCTGGAAGCCCTGGAAAAGGTGCCCCAGTTCTGCGAGATGCCGCTGGTCAGCTCCACCTACTGGCCCATGGTCCACGGCAGCAACGCCGAACAGGCCGCCCAGGACGAGGAAGGCATGCAGATCATGCGCAATCTGGGCCACAACATGGCCTGGCTGCTGAAGTGCATCGAGGCAGGCCGCACCGCGGGCATTGAGCCGCCGGTGTCCGAAAACACCCTGCGCACCAACTTCATCCGCTGAGTTTTACAGGCAAAGGCCGGGGAGCATCCCCGGCCTTTTGCTGTCTTTCAGCTCAAAAAGGCGAACCAGAGGGCGGACCCCAGCCAGGAGGCCGCGGCGCCGAATACCAGCCCGGCCAGCACGTCGGAGATGTAATGCACCCCGCACAGCACCCGGGTCAGGGCGATGAGAAGGGCCAGCACGGCCAGAAGCAGAGCCGCGGCAGGCGAAACGGGCAGGGCTGCCACCGCGATGCAGGCCGCCGAAAAGCAGTGGCGGCTGGGAAAACTCTGACCTTGGGTGTCCTTGGGGAACAGGGGCGCAAAGCCAAGGGTCTCATACGGGCGGGGGCGGTTGATGGCCCGGCGCAGAACGGTGCCCAGCACAAACACCACGGCGGGCACGACCAGAAACGGCCAGATCCGCGGGTCCCTGTGCCATATCAGCAGCAGGGCCAGCCCGGCATACAGCAGATACACGGCGGCAACGGCGCCCAGGGACAAAGCGCGCAGCAGCTTTTTGGCGGCGGGGCGGGCATTGAACCAGGCAAGCACCGCCCGGTAACGGTCTGCGGTCATGGCGGGACCTCCTTTCCGGGGTTCTGCGGGAGCAAAGTATTTCCTTATTATAACAGGTCAAGAATACCATCCCCCGGGCGGCTTGTCAAACCACGGGGCGGCGGGTATAATAGGCCCAGAATGTTTTGAACAAAAAGGAGGCCGGGCCGGGTGTTCGGATTTGCAAACGGGCTGCTGCTGGCGTTGTTCGCGGCGGCCATATGGGACCTGGGGCAGGCATGGCTTGCCCAGACGCCGGGACCCGGCCGGATACGCCGGGCCGTGGGTATCCTGTGGCGGGAAGATCATTTCCTGTTCGGCAGCTGGGGAGCCGGCTGGCGGATGAAAGCCGGGGCGGTGTGCTTTGCGGTGGGGCTGGCGGCCTATGAGGTCAGCGTGGCTTTCTGCAACAGCATGGCCCGGGACGCCTGGCCCTGGGTGCAGGGGATTCTCTCTCCGGTGCTGGACTGGGTGGCGTTCCTCTGCTTCGGGGCCAAGATCCTGTTCGGCACCCGCTACACCTGGCGCAGTCTGGGGGTGGCCGGGGCGCTGTACTTCATCGCCCGGTGGGTGTACTTCAACTGTCACAACATCTGGTGGATCGGCATTGTGGTGGCGGTGCTGGCCGCCAAGGACCTGCCCCTGGAAAAAGCGCTGAAAACCTTTCTGGTGGCAGGCACAGCGGCCATTCTGCTGGTGGTGGGGCTCAATTATGCGGGCATGCTGCCCCCGGCTCCCGGTCTGGCGGCGGAACGCAACCTGTATGAGATCCGCGGCACCTACGGGTACGGTCACCCCAACACTTTCGGCGGGCTGGTCTTCGGTCTGGGGCTGACCTATGCCATGCTGCGGGCCAGAACCCCCCGGTGGGTGGACGCGGCGGTCATTGCGGCGTTGGGCGTGTTCTTGTACAAAGGCCCGGCCTGCCGCACGGCGGCCCTGTGCTGCTTTGCCCTGACGGTGCTGCTGGTGTGGTGCCGCCTGCGCCGGGACAAACCTATGCCCCGGTTTGCAGCGCCCCTGTGTGCGGCGGTGATCCCCGCCCTGGCGGCGGTGAGCTTTCTGCTGCCGCTGCCCATGGTCAAGAACGGCCCCTGGTGGTCGGACTTCGGCCCTGAATGGATCGCCAGGCTGGACGATATCCTCACCGGGCGGCTGTCCCTGGTGTGGATCGCTTACCGCGTGCTGGATGTGAAGATCGCCGGGCAGGTGCTGCCCGAATGGCCGGCGCTGGACAACAGTTTTGTCTTTTCGGTGTATCAGTTCGGCCCGGTGATGGCTCTGCTGCTGGCGGTGCTGGCGGCGGCGGCCCTGTGGGGCTTTGCCCGCCGCGGCGGACGGGTGGAGGTGTGCTGTCTGGGCATCATGCTGCTGTATGCCTATATGGAATGCCAGAGCTTCCACCTGACCACCAACCCGGCGGCCCTGCTGCTGGCGGGGGCGGTGTTTGCCCAGGTCCCCGGGCAGTGGGCGGCGGTGTACGGACCGCTTGAAACCAAATCCTAAAGAAAAACGGCACCCGTTTCTGGCGGGTGCCGTTTTGGTGTATGGAGAGTAAAAGGGAAAGTTTAGCGATGAGAACAGGGATGCCCGCTTACAGGTCGGCCTTCCACAGACCGTGCAGGTTGCAGTAAGCGTAGACGGCCTTGGCAGTCTCGCCTTCGGCCAGGGCAAAGGTGGCGGCGGGTTCAGCGCCGGGGGCCAGGTGCTTCACGGCAAAGCCCTTGTCGGTCTCCAGCAGGATCCACTCGATCCAGTGCTCGGGAGCCATGGGATGGGCCACAGAACCCACCTTCACGTCCACGGTGCTGCCGTTGACGGTGGCCACGGGAACGTGCTTTTCCTGGGCGGCGTCCACGCTGCCGGGAACCAGCAGGTCCATCTTCTGGCCGCAGCAGAACACGGGAACGTTGGAGTCGTGAAGCAGGGTGATGATGTTGCCGCAGTGGGCGCAGCGATAAATCTTGATCATAATAAAACCTCCGTGATGTTTGTGGGGGTAAAAGCGCGGCACAGTCTGCCGCGTATGGTTCCGAATCAGTGCAGGAGGCGTTGGCCTTTCCTGTGTCTTTAGTATACACGAAAGGCAGCCAAATGGTTTGTTGCCGTGGCAATATTTTGGAAAAGTTTTTCCGCAGCGGCGAACAAAACGCCAAAAAGCGCAAAAGTTCGGGCAAGACACCTTGAAAATTACCCGGCAGGGACGTATAATAAAATTGGCTGTGAATGAATTCACAAGGCGTGCGCTGGCCTTCGGCATGCGCACAATACAGGCAAAGGAGAGAAAATTATGACCTACTCTGCACAAGTCGAACACATGTGCCCCATCGCCAAAGGCCCGAAGCACGGCCCCGCGCCCATTCCGGAAGAGGGCGAGTGGGTAAAGGCCTATAAGATTGAGGACATCAGCGGTTACACCCACGGCGTGGGCTGGTGCGCCCCCCAGCAGGGCACCTGCAAGCTGAGCCTGAACATCAAGAACGGCATCATTGAGGAAGCTCTGGTCGAGACCATTGGCTGCTCCGGCATGACCCATTCCGCCGCTATGGCCGGCGAGATCCTGCCCGGCAAGACCATCCTCGAAGCTCTGAACACCGACCTCGTCTGCGACGCCATCAACGTTGCCATGCGCGAACTGTTCCTGCAGATCGTCTACGGCCGCAGCCAGACCGCTTTCTCTGAAGACGGCCTGCCCATCGGCGCCGGCCTGGATGACCTGGGCAAGGGTCTGCGCAGCATGACCGGCACCATCTTCTCCACCAAGGCCAAGGGCGTCCGTTACCTGGAACTGACCGAAGGCTACATCCTGAAGACCGCTCTGGATAAGGACAACCAGGTCATCGGTTATCAGTTCGTCCGCCTGGGCAAGATGATGGAAGACATCCGCCACGGCGTTGACCCGAAGACTGCGTACGAGAAGAACATCGGCACCTATGGCCGCTTCTCCGCTGAGCAGGGCGCTGTCAAGTACATCGACCCGCGCGAAGAATAAGACAGGGAGGTAAAATCTATATGGCTACTTTTGAATCTCAGGAGCGCCGCATGCCCAAAATCAACGAGTGCCTGAAAGCCAACGGCCTCGAATCCCTGGACGCCTGCAACGAAATGCTCCTTTCCAAAGGCATCGACTGCGACAAGATCATCCGCGGCGTGCAGCCCATCTGCTTCGATAACGCTGTCTGGGCTTATACCCTGGGCACCGCCATCGCTGTCAAGCGCGGCCTGAAGAACGCTGCCGACTGCGCCGCTGCCATCGGCGAAGGCCTGGAAGCCTTCACCATCCCCGGCTCCGTTGCCGAACAGCGCCATGTTGGCCTGGGCCACGGCAACCTGGGCGCCATGCTGCTGCATGAAGACACCCATTGCTTCGCTTTCCTGGCCGGCCACGAATCCTTCGCCGCCGCCGAAGGCGCCATCGGCATTGCCCGTACCGCCAACAAGGTCCGCAAGACCCCGCTGCGCGTTATCCTGAACGGCCTGGGCAAGGACGCTGCCATGATCATCAGCCGCATCAACGGCTTCACCTATGTGCAGACTGAGTTCGACTTCAAGACCGGCGAGGTCAAGGTCGTCAACTCCACCGCTTACTCCGAGGGCGAGCGCGCTGCCGTCAAGTGCTACGGCGCCAACGACGTTCTGGAAGGCGTTGCCATCATGAAGATGGAAGGCGTGGAAGTTTCCATCACCGGTAACTCCACCAACCCCACCCGCTTCCAGCATCTGGTCGCCGGTACCTACAAGAAGTGGGCTATCGAGAACGGCAAGAAGTACTTCTCCGTCGCTTCCGGCGGCGGCACGGGCCGTACCCTGCATCCCGACAACGTGGCTGCCGGCCCTGCTTCCTACGGTCTGACCGACTCCATGGGCCGTATGCACGGCGACGCTCAGTTCGCCGGCTCCTCCAGCGTGCCTGCTCACGTTGAGATGATGGGCCTGATCGGCGCCGGCAACAACCCGATGGTCGGTATGACCGTCGCCTGCGCTGTTGCGGCTTCTCAGGTTGCGGAATAATTTTTCCGTCTCTCTGACATAAACTTTGTAAAGCCCCGTCTGCCTTTCTGCAAGGCCGGCGGGGCTTTTTGCATGCGCTGGTGCAGGGGTACGGACAGTGTGCCGCACGCAGCACACACACCATTTTGTCCATGGGCAAATAGCCGGAAAACCGCCCGGAAGTTTGGCGCTTTTGCGCGTTGATTCCCTCTGCTTTTGGGAGTATACTTTACCTAAAGATTGATAAAAGTTTATCAATTGTGAAAAATTGTGACCGCTTTTATCAGCTTTGTGCCGGGCCTCCCCCGCAAGCGTGGCCCGGCACTCCGGCGGGGACATCCCCCCGTCGAGACCAGTATGTACACGGGCACTGTGACCCGATTTGAAGGAGGTAATTCCCATGGCAAGATTTACCCTGCCGCGCGATCTGTATCACGGCAAAGGCGCAATGGAAGCGCTGAAGACTTTTGAAGGCAAGAAAGCCATCGTCTGTGTGGGCGGCGGCTCCATGAAGCGGTTCGGCTTCCTGGACAAGGCGGTCGGCTATCTGAAGGAAGCCGGCATGGAAGTGAAGATCTTTGACGGCATCGAACCCGACCCCTCTGTGGAAACGGTCATGCGCGGCGCGGCTGCCATGGAAGAATTCCAGCCTGACTGGATTGTGGCCATCGGCGGCGGTTCGCCCATTGATGCGGCCAAGGCCATGTGGATCAAGTACGAATACCCCGACATCACCTTTGAGGAAATGTGCAAGGTCTTCGGTATCCCCAAACTGCGCCAGAAAGCGCATTTCTGCGCCATTTCCTCCACCTCCGGCACCGCTACCGAGGTGACCGCCTTCTCCATCATCACCGATTACGCCAAGGGCATCAAGTATCCCATCGCGGACTTTGAGATCACCCCCGACGTGGCCATCGTGGACCCCGAACTGGCCGAGACCATGCCCAAGAAGCTGGTGGCCCACACCGGTATGGACGCCATGACCCACGCCATCGAGGCGTATGTCTCCACCGCCAACTGTGCCTACACCGATCCGCTGGCCATCTTTGCCATCCGCATGATCAAGGCCGACCTGGTGGACAGCTACAATGGTGATATGGCCAAGCGGGACGCCATGCATGACGCCCAGTGCCTGGCCGGCATGGCGTTCTCCAACGCGCTGCTGGGCATCGTCCATTCCATGGCCCACAAGACCGGCGCGGCCTTCGCGGACTACGGCGCCCACATCATCCACGGTGCGGCCAACGCCATGTATCTGCCCAAGGTCATCGCCTTCAACGCCAAGGACCCCACCGCCAAGGCCCGCTACGGCGTCATTGCCGACGAGATGAAGCTGGGCGGCTCCAATGACGACGAGAAGGTCAAGCTGCTGATCGAGTATCTGCGCGGCATGAACGACGATCTGAACATCCCCCACGGCATCAAGTTCTATGGCGCCGACAGCTATCCCTGTGAGCAGGGCTTCGTGCCGGAAGAGGTCTTCCTGGAGCGCCTGCCTGAAATCGCCAAGAACGCCATCGGCGACGCCTGCACGGGTTCCAACCCGCGTCAGCCCAGCCAGGAAGAGATGGAAAAGCTGCTGAAGTGCTGCTACTACGACACCGAAGTGGACTTCTGATTTCTGTACCGAACAACCAAACCCGGACCGGGCGCTCCGCTGTATGGCGGGGCGCCCGGTTTTTGTGTGGTTGCCCGGTGTGCGGAGCTGGCTTTTTGGCGGACGGGAGTCTGCCGGGGAGTTGTTCCTTTTTGGCGTCAAAAAGGAAAGAGTCAACGGTAAAATGCCGCTACACCCGGCAGCAAGGCGGTCAACCAACCCCTCCGCCGCTGCGCGGCACCTCCCCTTACACAGGGGAGTCTTGAGGGAAAGCAGTTGCTGCCGGGCAATGGTTTTAAATCCATTCCTTGCTCACCGGCCCCAGCCGGTGAGAAGGCCGTCGTAAGGTGGCCGCATCTCCGGGTCCAGGGCCGCAGCCCTGGTCGGCGTCCACCGCATCGAAACGGTGGGACTTTTCGCTTCCT
>DXNX01000087.1 GCA_019413245.1 Oscillospiraceae bacterium | reverse complement strand
GTCCGGGTGGGTTTGGGCGCCGCGGGCTGTACCGGGGCGGCGGGGATGTCGTTCAGCAGTTTGGCGGGCACGGGTTCCAGCCGCCACAGCTGGTTTTCGCCGTACACATCCTGCCAGATCTGGGCCTGGGTGCCGTTGTCCACCCGCATGCCCACCAGGTCGATGACCTTGTCGGCCAGCACATTGCGGATCTTCACCCGGCCGTTGTCGGCGGGCACCAGCTCCCAGCGCTGTCCTGCGCCGGAAGTCTTGCTCCACTGGTGGACCCATGTACCGTTGACCACACCGCTCATGGCCAGGTCCATGACCTTGCCGGTAAAGCGGTTGCGGATGCGGTACTGCCCTTCGGCCGCTTCCTCAAAGGTCCACTGCTGCCAGGGCTGCCCCTCATAACTCCAAAGCCGCACCGATGCGCCGTTCTCGGTGTTGAAGTCGGCAACCTCCAGCACACGGCCGTTGGCGGCGGCGATGGTATAGTAGGCTCCTTCACGGATCACGGTCTGCGCGGAACGTTTCATCAGGTATTCTCCCCTTTCGGGCGCAGTACGCCCTATGAATTGATTTTACTTATTATATCACGGGCGCGCCGAGCGGTTTTGCCAAAAATTTACGATAAACCTTGTGAAAATTGCTCGAAAAACCCCCGCTTTTTTGTGCGAAAACTGCCCGAATCCGCCCCTGCGCTTGCATTTTCCCGGTTTCTACCGTATCATAAGTATAATAATACCGTGGAGAAGGCCCTGCACCTTTTCCCGACATCTGAAAAAAGGAGAACGTTGTCCCAATGAGGATCGCCCTGATCGCCCATGATTCCCGCAAAGAGCTGATGGCTCAGTTCTGCACGGCGTATATCCGCATTCTGTCCCAGAATGAACTGGTCGCCACCGGTGTGACCGGCAAGGTCGTACACGATGCCACCGGCCTGCCTGTCCGCTGCCTGTATCCCGGCGGCCGGGGCGGCGCCGAGCAGATCAGTTCCATGATCGCCTGCGGGGAAGTGGACATGCTCCTGTTCTTCCGTGACCCGGTCAGCGCCCGCCCGGACGAGCCCAACGCCGTGAACCTGCTGCGCCTGTGCGATATGCACACCATCCCGGTGGCCACCAACATCGCCACCGCCGAAGTGCTCATTCATGGTCTGGAGCGGGGAGACCTGGCCTGGATCGACCTGCAGCGGGACCGCCGCAGCTGAAACCCTGATGAACAAAATGTCCCCGCGCCTTTCTGTCGGACGCGGGGACGTTCTTTTTTGCACTGTTGACCCTGGAACGGTTCCAGGGTTTATCATACAGATGAGGTGATTTGGATTGGATAGATTCAACAAATGGCTGCAAAACGTTTTGTGCAGCCTGCGCGCCGAGTTTCCGCCCCGGCGGCTGGCTGTCATCGCTCTGGGGGCGGCCGTTGCCACCTTCGGGCTGCACAATATCCACCAGCGCACCGGCATCACCGAGGGCGGCGTGCTGGGCATGCTGCTTTTCGTCAACCACTGGACCGGGCTGCCCGCGTCTTTGGTATCGCCGGTGCTGGACCTTTTGTGCTACGCGGCGGCGCTGAAAGTACTGGGCGCCGGGTTCCTGCGCACGGCGGTGGTGTCCAGTGCCTTCATGGCGGCCTGGTTCAAGGTGTGGGAGAGCTTTCCCCCCATGCTGCCGGACCTTTCCCCCTATCCGCTGGCGGCCGCCGTGCTGGGCGGCATCTTCATCGGCGTGGGGGTAGGGCTCATTATCCGGCAGGGCGGGTCCAGCGGCGGTGATGATGCCCTGGCCCTGGTCATACAGCGGCTGTCCGGCTGGGGGCTGGCCCGGTGCTACCTGATCACCGACCTGACGGTGCTGGCCCTGTCTTTGAGTTACATCCCGGCCTGGCGCATCGCCTTTTCCCTGATCACGGTGACCCTGTCCTCCTTCCTGATCGAGAAGGTGCAGAACTTCCGCCGCAAGGTCCCGGCGGAATAAGGCTTACAGGTCAGCTTCGTTTTCCCGGCTGAACATGAGGAAGAAGCTCACGGCCAGCAGAGCGCAGCTGCACCAGATGACCCGCAGGCCCAGCGTCTGGGACAGCAGGGAGCCGAACACGGCGCCCACCGCAAAGACGGTGATGATGGTCAGGTACTGCAAAGCCTTGCGCAGGGCGGCGGGGTCGCCGTTGTGGCGCCAGTCGAACAGGCACTGGACGCCGCTGCGCAGGTTGCCGATGCACATGGTGCTGGCGTAGGCGCTGCCCCGCACCTTGCGGAACGCCTGTACCTGCATGGCGCAGACGAAGCTGACCAGCACGTTGGCGGCAATGTTCAGGCTGGCGGGCAGGAAGCCCACCGCGAATAGCAGCAGGATCTCAATGACCAGCACCAGCTGGCGCCAGTGCAGCCGCTGCCCGTTGCTGAACCGGTGGCGCAGCCAGGCAGAGAAGTACACCCCCGCGCCGAACGCCACCACCGGGATCAGATACCGCAGGGCGGAGGCCCACTCGCCGCTGCACAGATGCACGCCGAACAGGATCACGTTGCCGGTCTGGGCATTGGCAAACACCTGACCGCGGCCCATATAGGTGTAGCCGTCCTGAAAGCCGCCCGACAGGGTCAGAAAGACCATGGTACGCAGCGCGTCGGACATCTGTCCGTGGTGACGCAGTTTTTCCAGCATACAACAGAAACTCCTTTTTTTCGGGCGGGGCCGGCGGGCGCCGCCTTTTTTGTCTGCAAAAAGGCAAAATCATCGGGCCCAAAGGCTTGACCGCCCGGGCCCGTGTTTTTATTTTGCGGCCTTATGATACCGCCGCAGGGGGTACACTGTCAAGGGTTCAGTCTCCGTGCTGTACCAGCACGCCGGAGCGGTAGGCATCCAACAGGCGGCACAGGTCGGCGATGGTGGCCTGGAAGTCCCGGCCCTCGTCGGTGTCCCGCACCAGGATGCGCTCTTTGGCCACATAGATGGGCTTGCTCTTGGAGGCGATGTCCTCATCCTCCAGAATGGCCTTGGCGGTGCTCTCAAAGGGCTGGTGGGTGCGCAGGGTCATGCCCCGGCTGTTGTATACCAGGGTATACCCCGCGATGCCGGTGCGCTGGTGGTAGGCACGGCAGAACCCGCCGTCGATGACCACCAGACGGCCCCCGGCCTTCACCGGGTCTTCGCCCTCCACCGCCCGCACCGGCACATGGCCGTTGAGGATGTGGCAGCTTTCCCCCGCCAGACCGAACTCCGCCAGGATGCGTTCGGCAATTTTTTCCGAATGGGGACCGCTGACCAGCTTGTAATAGGGATTCTTGATCTCGGCGTGGGTGCTCTCGTCCGCAATGTACAGCCGTTCAAAGGTGGTCATGGCGCTGCGCCCGAAGATGGGGGACAGGGACCCGCACCACAGATACCACAGAAAATCCTGCCCGGCCCGGCGTTCAGGGCTGCCCTGGGGGGCGAAGTACCCCTGCCGCGCCCGGCGGTCGCAGTAGTCGAACAGGGCCTTGCCGCTGTACAGCTGCCCTTCGAACCGCTCGGGGGCAAAGTCGCCGTCCTCGGTCATGGGCACCGCCCCGTGGAACAGCAGATTGCCGTTGAACACCTTGTATACCGCCCCGTGGGCATACAGGAACTGCACATGCCGCTGCAGCCGCTCGCTCTGGGTGAAGGCCCGGCACAGCTCCTCCACCAGGGCCTGTTCCTGGGGACGCAGGTCGGTGGGGGCGGCGGGGTCTACGGTGGGAAAATCCCGGTCCAGCAAAGGATACACCTTGCCTTTGCAGCGCACGGTGCCCGCCTGGTAGTCGATCTGGTTCAGGTAGTCCCGCCCCTGCATGCCGAAATCCGGGTTGCGGGCAATGACCTGGGCTTCCAGCTTGAACATCAGCAGGGTCACGGCCTTGTGCATCCGGGCATTGCGCAGCTGCACGTCGGGGGAAACGTGGGCCCGGTCGTCGGCGTGGGGAATCCACCGGCGGTCGATGGGCCCGCCGTAGAAGTCCATGGCAAACCGTTCCAGCGCCCGCAGGCTGATGCCGTACCCGGTCTCGATGAGGTCCAGGTTGCCGTAAGCCAGGGAGGTCTTCAGCACCGTGAAGACGCAGACGGCGCTGCCCGCCGCCGCGCCCATCCAGACCACGTCGTGGTTGCCCCACTGGATGTCCACATCGTGGTGGGCGATGAGCTGGTCCATGATCAGGTCCGGCCGGGCACCCCGGTCGAACACGTCCCCCAGAATGTGCAAAGTGTCCACGGCCAGATGCTTGATGACCTCGCAGAACCGGATGATGTAGGCGTCTGCCCGCTCATACCGCAGGATGCTGTCGATGATCTGGCCGTAATACAGGTCCTTGTCGTGGTCCTCAAAGTGGGCGTGGAGCAGTTCGTCCAGAATGTAGCCGCAGTTGGCGGGCAGGCATTTGCGCACATGGGCCCGGGTGTGTTTGCTGGACACCAGACGGCACAGGTCGATGAGCTGGAGCAGGGTGCGGCGGTACCACCCGTCCAGGTCGGTCTGTTTGGCCTTGATCTCGGGCAGTTTCTGCACGGGGTAGTAGATGAGGGTGGCCAGCTCCGCCCGGTCGTGGGCGGACACCGTGTCCCCCAGCACCAGGTCGATCTTTTCCCGGATAACGCCGGAAGCGTTGTTCAGGATATGGAGAAAGGCTTCGTGTTCGCCGTGCAGGTCGCTCATGAAGTGCTCGGTGCCTTTGGGCAGGCGGAGCAGCGCTTCAATGCGGATGATCTCGCTGGCAGCCGCCGCGATGGTGGGAAAATCCTTGGAAAGAAGCTGCAGATACCGCAGCTGTTCGCCTTTGTCGGCCATGGGTGGGGGCCTCCTTTGCACAGAGTGTATGTTGGTTTTATTGTAGCACAACGGGGCGGGGGTGCAAAGGCTCTTGCCCTAAGCCTCCCCTGTGTAAGGGGAGGTAGGGCGCAGCCACCCTCTTTTCCTAAGCCTCCCCTGTGTAAGGGGAGGTGCCGCGCAGCGGCGGAGGGGTTGGTTTACCGCGTGGCTTACGGGGTGACGACTGCTTACCGCAGCCTTGTTCCTTTTTGGCGTCAAAAAGGAACCGAAAAACCGCCACCGTTTCGAGGCGGTGGACGCCGACCAGGGTTTTCAACCCTGGACCCGTTGTGCGGCCACCCCTTCGGGACGGCCTTCTCAGGCCCTGGGGGGCCTGAGCAAGGAAAATGATTTGAAATGGTGTAGCCGGTAGGTTGGTTATAAAGGGGGGAAGGATGTGGCCGGGGGTGCTGCAACCTTGCCGGATGCCTCCCCTGTGTAAGGGGAGGTGCCGCGCAGCGGCGGAGGGGTTGGTAAGCGTGCCTTGCAACCCGTTACCGGGCAATTCCAGTATGTTTCCAACCCCTCAGTCAGCCTACGGCTGCCAGCTCCCCTTACACAGGGGAGCCTGTCTCTACTTCCGCTAGCATCCGTTCCCGGGAAATGGTATTAAATCCATTCCTTTCTCACCGGGCCCCAGCCCGGTGAGAAGGCCGCCGCATCGGAACGGCGGGACTTTTCGCTTCCTTTTGGTCACAAAAGGAAGGACCATCCGGCCAGATGCTGTCTGCCAAGAAACAAGAAGCTAACCAACCCCTCAGCCGCCTGTCGGCGCCAGCTCCCCTTACACAGGGGAGCCATTTGGCGGCTGCTACCAAAAAAGGACGGGCCCAAACCCGTCCTTGCAAAAAATAATCACAGAATCCGCTGTCCGTTGATGACCAGGGCAAACTTCTGGCCCAGGGCATCGGCGGCTTTGCGGCACAGGATCATCCGGTCCAGGAAGATCTCGAAGTAATCCATCACCGCGCACATATTGGTGTCGATGGTCAGGCTCAGGCAGACCTCGCCGTTTTCCAGGGTGACGGCGGATTCCCGCACCGAGGAGTTCACCCGGTCGTGGATATCGTAGGTGGCGGGGTCGATGTTGCGCACACGGTTGGCACGCACATCCGTCTTGTCCGCCAGGATCAGGGCGGCGGCCACCGCATTCACCGGGAAGGCCGTGCCCTCGTCGTGGTTGCCGATGGCCGTGATGATGGTGGCCGTTTCTTCCGGCGGAAATCCCATCTTGTCCAGGATGCGGAAGGCCATTACCGCCCCGCTCTGGGCGTGGTCGATGCGGTTGACCACGTTGCCGATGTCGTGCAGCCACCCGGCAATGGCCGCCAGCTCGGCGGTGCGGTCATCGTAGCCCAGGGTGTGCAAAATCTCGCTGGCCAGGGCCGATACCCGCCCCACATGGGCGAAGCTGTGTTCGGTAAAGCCCAGGGCCCGCAGGCTCTCGTCGGCTTTCTGGATGTAGATGGTCACTTCCCGGTTCTGCTTGACCTGTTCCAGAGTGATGGACATGGGAAAACCCCTCCTTTGCGGTAGTACTTCCAGCATACCACGCCGGAGGGGCCGGTACAAGTAAAGTTTGTGTCAATTATGCGGGGCACAGGTCCCGGTACACCCCGCACAGGGTCTGGCCCATCCGGGGCAGGCTGCGGGCTTCGGCCACCGCCCGCCCGGCGGCGGTCACATCGGGCAGGGTGCCGGTCAGGATGCCCCTGGCCTTGGCCGCAAACCCGGCATCGTCGGCGGCTTTGTAGACGTTCACCCCGTCGGTGAGCCAGCCCTCGTACACCGGAATGTCCCGCAGCAGCACCGGTACCCCGCAGGCCAGGGCTTCCAGCACCACGATGCCCTCGGTCTCCTCATGGCTGCAGAAGCAGAACAGGTCCGCCCCGCAGTAGGCGTCCCGCAGCTCGGCCTGGCTCACAAAGCCGGGGAAATGCAGGTTGCCCGGGGCGTGTTCCATGGCATGGCGCACCGGAGCAGGTACCAGGGCGGGCTGGGTGTAGCCGAACCAGTAGAATTGTACGTCGGGCAAGGCTTCGGCCAGCCGGATGAATTCAAAAATCCCCTTGCGCTGCATGAAATGCCCGGCGCTGACCACTACCTCCTGGGCATCGGTCAGGCCGTATTTTTCCCGGAAGGCTGCGCCCCGGGTTTTGTCGGGGGCAAAAAAGCCGGTGTCCACCCCGTTGGACATGGCCTGCACCGGGCAGGGCAGGCCGTAGGTCTGCAAAATGCCTTTGGCGTAGGGGGTGGGGGTGAGCACGATGTCCCCCAGTCCGTAACACAGGCACAGCCACCGCTTGAACAGCGGGGCCAGCAGGTTGGACCCCACAAAGGAATCCCGGAAATCCTGCATGGTGGAATGGCCGTAGTACACCACCTTTTCGCCCCGGGCGCGGGCCCGCAGAGCGGCAAAGGGAGCGTCGGGCAGCACCGTGTTGATGTGCACCGCGTCGGCGTGGCCGTCCCAGCTTTCGGTCACTTCCACCCCGGCGCTCTGCAGCATGGCCCGCTGGTGGGCCACGGCCTGGCCCACCCCGCTGCGGCGCACCGCGTCCAGGGAACCGGTATACAGATGTACGCGCATGGCGAAACCCTCCTTTTTTATGCCCACAGGCCCAGCAGTCGCTGGAATACCAGGGTCAGGCCCAGGCTGTACGCTGCGATGGCCGCAGGCTTGCCCAGAAAGATGATGGCGGCGAAGACCCGGAACCGCATGGTGGTGGTTCCGGCCAGGAAACACAGGTAGTCATCCGGCGCCACCGGGATGAAGATGAGGAACGCCAGCCACCGGGCAAAGCGTCCGCCCTCGGTGGTCCAGCGGTCGTATTTGTCAATGAGGGAGCGGGAAAACATGCGGTAGAGCAGGGGCCGGCCGCAGCTGCGGGCGATGGCAAAGGCCGCCAGGGACCCGATGCAGATGCCGATGTAGTTGTACACGAACCCCAGCCAGGGACCGAACAGAACCACCCCGGCCAGACACCCCAGCCCGCCCGGCAGGATGGGCACCACCACCTGGATGGCCTGAAAGGCCACGAACAGCACCGCCGCCCAGGGACCGAAGGGGGCCAGGAATTGCTGCAATGCTTCCCGGGAGGTCAGCAGCCCGTTTTTCCACATCCAGACCCCCGCCACCAGGCAGAACGCCAGACCCAGTACCGAAACCAGCTGCAGGGGATTGCGCAGGGTGTCCCACAGCCAGTCCCGCAGACCCTTCAAAAACAGAAACGGATTTTTTCTCACGCGGTCCATACAGCACTCCTTTCCAGAACCGGGGCGGCGTTGTGCAGCAAAATCTGCTCCCGGTAGAACCGGGCCGCCCGGCGGGCAAAATTTTCTTCGGAAAAAGCCTGGGCCGAGGCCCGGGCCCGGCGGCCCATGGCCGCCAGCTCCTCCGGGTCGGCCAGCAGCGCCCGCACCCGGTGGGCCATTTCGGCGGCGTCGGCACAGCCGTGGCCGTTGACCCCGTTCTGCAGCACCCCGCGCAGGCAGTCGTCCGCCCGGCAGATCACCGGCAGCCCCGCCGCCAGGGCTTCCAGATAGGTCAGGCCCTGGGTCTCGCTGGTGGAGGCGCTGAGGAAGAGATCCGCCGCCGCGTACCACACCGGCACGTCCTTGGGGTCCACCATGCCGCCGAACACCACGTCCAGGCCCCGGCGTTCGGCTTCCGCCCGGAACCGTGCCCCGTCGGGGCCGTCCCCGGCCACCAGCAGGGTGGCGCCGGGCACCGCCGCGGCCACATCCAGCAGGTCGTCCAGGTTCTTTTCTTTGGCCAGGCGGCCCAGGTAGAGCAGCACCGGCCGGTCCTGGGGGATGCCCAGGGTGTCCCGCAGCCACAGTCCTTCCCGGCGGTCCACCCGGAACCGCTCCACGTCGATGCCGGTAGGCAGGGTGAACACCGGGCAGGAAACATCATACCCCAGCAGCAGGTCCCGCACCTTGTCGGTGGGGGCGAACAGGGCGTCGCACTTTGCGGCCACGCTGCGGGTGAAGCCCCGCACCAACGCCTTGCCCCAGCGGCGGCTGGGGGAAAAATAATGGGTGTAGTCCTCGTATACCGTGTGGTAGGTGTGCACCAGCGGGGCGCCGCAGGCCCGGGCGATGCGCCGGGCCGGGGCAAAGGTGCTGAACTCGCACTGGGAATGGACGATGTCCGGCCCCCAGGCGATGAGCTCCCGGATCAGGGCGTCCCCCTCGGGGGCACGCAGCCGGGCGCCGGGGTAGATCATCCCTGCATCCACTGAACCCAGGGCGTACACGCCGCCGCTGATGTGGCTGTGCAGGCTGCCGGACAGGGTCAGCACCCGGACTTCATGCCCCTGGCGGGTGAGCTGGCGGCGCAGCGCCAGCAGCGAGGTGACGACCCCGTTGACGGCGGGGATGTACCAATCGGACGTAAGCAGGATCTTCATCGTTGTACCCCTCCTTGGGCAGATTTCGGATTTTTGTCTTCTGCCCACAAAAACGCGGCTGGGCGCCGGGATTTGGCAGCGGCGGCAGATTTTTACAACTCTGCAACAAAAAGTTCATCCTTCGTGTCGACAAGCCCCGCCCCGCATGATACACTAAAAGAAAACCCACAGACAGGAGAACATGCCACGAATCATCCCTTTGTCATGCCCGCCTACCACGAACCTGATTTTACC
>DXNX01000086.1 GCA_019413245.1 Oscillospiraceae bacterium | reverse complement strand
GGCACTTCCAGCCGCCCGGTGTGGACCGTGATGCCGGGGGCTGTCCCCTGTTCTTCGGCGCCGTATTCGGTGGCTACGCAAACGGTGACCTGCACACCCAGTTCCGCCAACGCACGGGACAGCCGACGGCCTTCGGTGGTACCGGAAAAAAGCAGAATTTTCACGAACGGTACCCCCGCGGCGTGACCAGATATTCTCCCAGAATACGGGTGGTGGACGAACCGATAAAAACGGTAGTAAACATATCCATCTCGGCGGTTTCCAGTTCCGCCAGGGTCAGGGTCTGCGCCTGCTGACCTTCGCGGCCGATGTTGCGTACATACCCGCAGGGCGTGGCGGGGTCCTTGCCGGATTGCAGCAGAATCCGCACCGCCTTTTGTAGGTAGTCGGCCCGTTTGCGGGAACCGGGGTTATACAGGCAAAGGGCAAAGTCCCCCTTGGCGGCACATTCCAGGCGGGTCTCGATGAGCGACCAGGGTGTGAGCAGGTCGGACAGGGAGATGACACAGAAATCATGGGCCAGCGGCGCCCCCAGCACCGCCGCGCCGGACAGCGCCGCTGTGATGCCGGGCACCACCTCCACATCCACGCCGGGATACTCCCCTGCCAGCTCCAGCACCGGAGAGGCCATACCGTACACACCGGCGTCTCCGCTGCACACCATGGCTGTGGTCACGCCCTGCTGCGCCGAGGCCAGCGCATGGCGGCAGCGGTCGAGTTCCTGCTTCATGGGGGTGGTGAAATATTCCTTTTCCGGGTACAGCGGCCGCACAAGGTCAATGTACACCGAATACCCGCAGATCAGGTCGGACATTTCCAACGCTTTCCGGGCCTGTTCGGTCAGATACCGGGCATCCCCGGGGCCAAGGCCCACCACAAACAATTTATTCATCCTGCCATCTCCAATCCGGGGCGTAAGGCTGCAACGCCAGGGCCATGGTGACCCCGCCGCCCGCGTTCTTCTTGCTGTAAAGGTGTCCGCCCGCCGCCAGAACAGCGGCACGTTCGCACACATTGTCCACCCCTGTGGTCTTCTGCACAAAGGCACTGGCTGTAAAATCCCCTTGCACCGCTGCCAGCGCGGATGCGGGGTAGGTCTGCAGCGGCCAGCCGTGGGCCGCGCAGAATTGCAGCAGGCCCGGTTCCTCTTTTTTCAGGTCAATACTGGCCACCGCACAGACCGCCTGCGGGCACAGCCCGGTGGTTTCCAGAAGGCGTTCCAGGGCTGCTTCCAGTGTTGCGGCAGAGGTTCCTTTGCGGCACCCCACCCCCAGCACCGCGATACGCGGCACCAGATGCAAAACGTCCCGTTTGCTGCTGTGCAGACCCAGGCGGAAATCACAAGCGGCTTCTTCGGAAAGCTCAATACCGGCGGGCGGCGTTCCCGTAACGGTAAACTCGCTGTACAGCCGCACCGGCTGCCCCGCCAGAAGAGCCGCCGACACGGTCTTGATTTTTTCGGGATTGCAGATCGCACAGTTCTGGCGTTTGGACCATTCATCCACCGCGAAAACACCGTTGACATCGGTGGCGGTGGTGATGACCACCTGCGCACCACAAATGCCGGCGATACGGCGGGCCAGGTCATTGGCACCGCCCAGGTGGCCGGACAAAACCGGCACCGCCCAGTGGGCACCCTCGTCCACGACCACCACTGCCGGGTCCTGGGCTTTGCTCTTTATATAAGGGGCGATGGCCCGCACCGCGATACCGGCGGCCCCCACAAACACCAGGGCTTCAGTCCGGTGGAAATTTTTCTCCGTCCACTGCGAAAGAGTCAGCGGGTGGCCGCAGCGGGATGCGTTGCCGCCCAGCTGCCGGGCCAGGAATTCGGCCAGGCGCTGCCCATTCTCCGTAAAGGCCAGCAACTCGATGGGACCGGCGGTCATTGGTCGGTTCCCTTCCGGTAGCCGGTGGTAAAAGTCGGGTCATACAGGCGGCTTCGGTCGTACTGTTTGCCCAGAAAGTCCCCCACCAGCACCAGCGCCGTGCGGGAAATTTCCTGCTCCTGCCCGCAGGCAGCCAGGGTTCCCACGGTGCAGCGGGCCACCTTTTCTTCCGGCCAGGTGGCCTTGTAGACCAGCGCCGCGGGGGTATCTTCAGTGTAGGCGCCCTGCAGCAGGGCTGCCTGCACCTGGGGCAGCATGCCCGCGGAAAGGAAGATCACCATGGTGGCGCCGTGAGCAGCCAGGGCGGCCAGGCTTTCCCGTTCCGGTACCGGCGTGCGCCCGGCCATACGGGTGATGATGACGCTCTGGCTGACGCCGGGCAGGGTGTATTCCGCATCCAGCGCCGCAGCAGCCCCGCAGAAGCTGGAAACACCGGGGGTGCTTTCATAGACAAGGCCCGCCGCGTCCAGGGCATCCATCTGTTCCCGGACAGCCCCGTACAGGCAGGGGTCCCCGGTGTGCAGGCGCACCATCATGTGGTTTTCGGATTCCTGCTGCCGCATGATGTCCAGCACCTGTTCCAGGGTCATTTCAGCGCTGTTGTAGATGGCACACCCCGGCTTGGTCAGCCCCAGCAAAGCCGGATTGACCAGACTGCCCGCGTAAATGACGCAGTCTGCCTTGCCCAGCAGATCTGCGCCCCGCAGCGTGATCAGGTCCGGTGCTCCCGGTCCGGCGCCCACGAAATGGATCATAATGGTGTTCCTCCCCTCTTATTTCACCAGAATGGTGGCAAAATACCCGGCGCTGCCTTCGGGCCGGTCCTGCTCCAAGTGGTCCCAGACCTGTTCTTCCGGCAAGCCGCAGTTGCACACAAGGGAACTCTGTTCCAGAAGTCCCTCTTTTTCCAGGGTATCCAGCACTTTGGGCAGCTGGCGGCCGCTTTTCATCAGGACTTTGGCACCGGGCGCTGCCAGAATCTCTTCCAGCGGGATACTGCCCGGAGCGATGGTCAGCGGGGTATCCATACCGCCGGTCAGGGGCTGGTTCAGCCGCGCCGCCACCGCGCAGAAGCTGGGTACCCCCGCCACCATGGCGGTCCGGTAGCCCTGTTCTTCCAGAATAGTTTGCAGATACCCGAAAGTGGCGTACACCGACACATCCCCCAGGTTCAGCATGGCCACATCCTGCCCCGCATCCAGATACCCCCGCAGCATTTCGGCGGCAGCCTGGTGGGCACGGCGGCGTTCTTCCTCATCGTGGCTCATGGTGAAGTGCAGCGGGACGATCACCTTACGGCTCAGGTCCACCGCCTGCCGGGCAATATCCAGAGCCAGCATCTCTCCGCTTTTGGTCTGCGGAGCTGCAATGACCGGGCACTGGCGCATGACGCGCATAGCCTTGAAGGTGAGAAGTTCCGGGTCACCCGGCCCTACACTGACCCCGTACAGGGTACCTTTTATTGTTTCCACTGTGCAAGAATCTCCTTTGCGGTATCGGTCAGGCCCAGGGGGCCATATTGGTTGGAAAACAGCAGTGCGCCGGCCTGACAATCATCCCCCGCCCGGCGCTGCAGATGCCCGGCAATGGCGGTCAGCAGCCGTTCCAGAACGGCCTGCCGCATTCCGGCCTTGTCAAGCAGTTCCAGGCAGGCATCGGTGGTGGGAGCTGCCAACAGTGCGGCACAAAGAGCCTGCCCGGCACCGCAGACAGCGGCATGGGCACAAATCAGCTCGGTGCGGCAGTCCGCATAGCGAGAATGGGTGTTCATCACGCCGCCTGCCAGCTTGACCAGCTTGCCGATATGCCCCACCAGCAACAGTTGTTCGAAGCCTTCGGCAGCGGCCATATCCAGAGCGTCACCAATGAAGTTGGAACACTTGACCACCGGGACGCCCAGTTTGTCCAGCCCCTGAGCATGCAGGAAATCGGTGCCGTAGTTGCCGGGGGTCAGGATCAGGCGGTGGCTCTGGGCGCCAGCCTGGCGGATCTCCAATGCCAGGGTATCCACCAAAGCCTGCTCGCTCATGGGTTCCACCACACCGGAGGTCCCCAGCACCGAGAGTCCGCCTTCCACGCCCAGCTTGGGGTTGAAGGTCTTGCGGGCGGCTTCGGCCCCGCCGGGAATCCGGATCTCCACTTTCAGGCCACTGGTATAGCCCAGGCGGCGGCAGACCTCCTGCACCGCTTGCGCAATCATGCGCCGGGGCACCGTGTTGATGGCCGCTGCCCCCACCGGCTGGTCCAGGCCGGGCTTTGTCACCCGGCCCACCCCTTCCCCGCCGTCGATGTGAATGCCGGAGGCTTCGGTTCCGGAAACCGCCGCCACGACGGTCATGCCGTCGGTAATATCACAATCGTCCCCCGCATCTTTCTGGATGCCGCAGACAGCACCATCGCCTTCCATGCGGCAGAACTGCGGCAATACCTGTACCGGCCAGCCTTTGGGGGTCGTGAGGCAGACAGTGCGGGGCGCCGTACCGGAAAGCAGCAGTTCCGCCGCTCCCCGGGCTGCCAGCGCCGCGCAGGTGCCGGTGGTGTAACCGCAGCGCAGCAGGCGCTGCCCGCTGCGGATATAGTGTTCAAAGCTCATAAAACCTGCTCCAGCAATTCCCGAAGATGAGCAGCGTAGAGTTCCTGCACCGCCGGCAGCATGCCCAGCCCCTGCAAGGTGCAGCGGACGGTCAGGCCCTTGGCCTGCAGGCGGGATTTCCAGCTTGCGGGGTCATCCCCGGCCATATCGTTGCAGGCATGGTCCCCCGCCACCAGCATCAGCGGCATCAGGTGTGCCTTCTCAAAGCCGGACGCCAGCAGCTGGGGCAGCACATCCTCCAGGGCGGGCCAGCCTTCGGCGGTGGCCACATAAACATCAGTGCGGCCCATCATATGAAACACCGTCTGCAGGGCGGGATACACAACACCTGCAAAATGTTCGGTGCCGTGCCCCATCAGAAGCAGCGCCTCCCCGGCCACCGGCGGGCAGGCTGCAGCAATGGCGGCAGCCAAAACACGCAGATCCTCCACACCAGCCAGCAAAGGCTTGCCCAGTGTCACAGAGGCCAGACGGTCCCGGTATTCTTCTACCTGGCGGCGGATACTGTCGTACTCCTGCCCATACAGAAAGTGGGTAGGCTGCACAATGACCTCCTGCCCTGACAGGGATTCCAGCGCCTGGGGCAGGCTTTGCACCGTTTCTCCCCGGGATTGCAGAATCCGGCGGATGGTGGGACTGGTGAAGGCACGTACAAAAGGCAGGTCCGGGGCTGCTTGATGCAGGGCGGTCTCCGCCGCCGTGATGCTTCTGCGCGCTTCGGGCACGCTGGTGCCGAAGCTGACGCACAACAAAGTTTTTGGCATGGTTCGTATTCTCCTGGTCAGCCCCGCTGTACAGGCGGGGTCATTTTGTTATTGTACCACATCCGGGGCGGAAAAGGATATAGGGCACACCATTTTCATCCGGCAATACCCGGGCTTCCACCCCGTACACCCGGCGGATCAGGTCCGGGGTCAGCACTTCCTGTGGAGTACCCGTTGCCACAATGCAGCCATCCTGCATGACAGCCAGGGTATCGCAATACAGGGCAGCCAGGTTCAGGTCGTGCACGGCAATCATAACCGTACATTCCAGACCGCGTACCAGTTCCATCAGCTGCAGCTGGTAGCGGATGTCCAGATGATTGGTAGGCTCATCCAGCAGCAGGCAGGGCGTCTGCTGGGCCAGGGCCCGTGCCAGGATCACCCGCTGCTGCTCCCCACCCGAAAGCGCCGTATAGCTTCGTTCCTCAAATCCCGCCAGCCCTACCCGGGCCAGGCATTCGGACGCAATGCGCATATCCTCGGCGTTATCCCGCTCAAAGGCCCGCTTGTGGGGGCTTCGTCCCATGAGGACAATGTCCCGCACGGTGAAGTCAAAGTTATAGGAATTGTGCTGGGCCACCATGGACATCCGCCGGGCTGACTGGCGCACCGTGTATTCGTGCAGAGGGCGACCGTCCAGCAGAACGGCGCCTTTGTCCGGCTGCAGCACGCGGCAGATACAGCGCAAAAGGGTGGATTTGCCGCTGCCGTTGGGGCCGATAATGCCCAGGGTCTTATTGTCCGGCACGTCCAGGGTCACATCCCGCAGGACCGGATTGCCGCCCAACGATTTTTCCAGGTGCTGTACCGTAATCTTCATGTGTCGCCACCTCCGAATCCGTAATGGTGGCGCACCATCAGATACAAAAAGACCGGCGCGCCCAGCATGGACGTCAGGATGCCCACGGGGATCTCGTTGCCGGGCAGGATGGTGCGGCAAAGTACATCCGCCCACACAAGGAACAGCGCCCCGGCCAGGGCACACAGCGGCACCATACGGCGGTGGTCGGTCCCAAACAACAGACGCACCACATGGGGCACCACCAGCCCCACAAATCCGATGGCCCCGGCGGAATATACCGCAAAGCCGACCATAAGGGAGCTGACGATCAGATATAGGATGCGGTACCGGTGCAGGTCGGTGCCCAGGGTCACGGCGGTTTCATCCCCCAGCAGCATCAGGTTCAGGGTGCGGCACTGGGTCAGAAAGAACACCGTGCCCCCTGCCGCCACCGCCAGCATCACACCGTTGTTGGGCCAGTTGGCGGAGGCCAGGCTGCCCATGGTCCAGCGCATGATCTCGGTGGCGGCGTGGTCGGCGTTCTTCAGGTACAAAAGGAACTGCGTCCCTGCCCCGCATACCGCCGACAGCGCACTGCCCGCCAGCAGCAGCTTGACCGAAGTGGCGCGTCCGCCCACATTGGCCAGCGCCACCACCGCAAAGGAAATGCCCAGCGCCCCGGCAAAGGCCATCAGGCCCACCGAGTTGCCGCCGAACGCCGTACCGACGCCCAGCAGGACCGCCAGCGTGACCCCCAGGTTTGCCCCGGAGGAAACGCCCAGAATATACGGGTCCGCCAGCGGGTTTTTGACGATTGCCTGCATGGCCACGCCGCACAGTGACAGGCAGGTACCCACAGTGGCAGCCAGAACCAGGCGCGGCAGGCGGATGAGCCAGACCACATCGTGAATGGGGGTCCCGGGTGCCCAGGCATCCGGGATGGGCTGTCCCAGGAAGATCCGGCCCAGTTCCTGCCGGATGACCGTGTACACCTGCTCCACCGGCAGCCGGGTGGTGCCGAAGGCGACGGCCAGCACCAGAGAGAGCACCAGCCCCGCCGCCAATACCACTATTGCCGTCAGGGTTCCGGCCGGACTTTGCAGCCAGCGGCCGGTCCAGGTGTTTGTGCCGTTTTTCATGCGGCTGCCTCTGCTTCCGCGGTTTGCAGCTCCGGATACATGCCTGCCGCAATGGTGGAGATACCGTCCGCCGTGCGAGGGCCGGCGGCATAGATATCCCCCAGCATGACCGGCAGTACCCGGCCGTTCTGCACCGCGGACAGGCTGGCCAGGGCCGGGTCTTCGGTCACAGCGGCCAGCTGCTGGGATATTACCGTTTCCGGGTCATCGCCGGAATATGCCATGTACACTACGAAAATCACATCCGGGTCGCTCTGGACCAGCTCTTCCTTGCTCATCTCGCCGCCGTCCGGCTTCACAAGGGTCCCGCCCAGCTGCGTGACCATGTCCCCGGCCAGGGAATCGGCATCATAGTTGCTCAGGCTGCCGGCCATGGGCTCCACCACGGCCACCCGCTGTGCCTCCTGCCCCTGGGTCGCTGCCAGGGTATCCGAAATCCGGGCTTTCATATCTTCCACCAGCGCTTCGGCCCGGTCTTCCACATTGAAAATGCGGCCCAGATTCAGAATGTCCGTATATTCATTTTCCAGGGTGCGGGGGCGGCCGCCGCTGCGGGTGTTGGAGTTGATATAGGTAGCAACGCCCTTGCTGTTCCAGCTGTCCACATCCCCCAGATTCTTATCGCTGAACAGAGAGCCCCAGGACAAAATCATGTCCGGCTGCAGCAGGGTCATGGTTTCCTTATCCGGGGCAAACACATCATCCCGGTAGTTCATTTCGGCAAAGCCGTCCTGCCATTCGGGCTTGACCTCGTTGTCCAGGCCATAGGAAGCAATGACCCGGTCTTCCAGCCCCAGGGCGATCATGGTTTCGATGGACCCCTGGTACACGGCCACCACACGCTCGGGGGCTTTTTCGTAGGTATAGCTTACTTCGTCCCCGAGATAATTGTAGTTGGTGATGGTCACGGGATAGTGCCCGTCGGCGGCGGTTTCCGCCGTGGCCACCGTCTGTGTGCTCTCGGAGGCAACAGGTGCACAGCCGGCAGTCAGTACGGTCAGGGAGAGGGCCAATGCGGCCCATCGGATGGTGTGCTTTGCTTTCATAAAGCTGTTCCTTTCTTGTCTGAACCGACCTTACACCGCAAAAAAGAAGCGGGCCTTTTCCGGCAAAAGAGCAGAAAAGGCCCGCACAAAAACAAAGCACGCCAAAACACGGTGTACCATGGTTTTACCGCGCAAACGTTTCGTCCGTCCGCTGCACGGGCCCTGCCCCGCACCGCCGGCGGTTCGTTCCGGCGGCACAGGCAGTATTCAAACGCAAGGCAGGTCTTCCGGCTCCGGCTTCCTCGTTGCGGCCCTGCCTTCCCATGCATGCGGCACAGTGGCATCAGTGGGCCGGAACTCAACCGTTACGGCGGCGGTCCCGCGCAGGTCTTGCACCTGCTTCCCTATTCTCCCGGCCGGCTGTTCTGCCCCGGGCACCTTGTGTTGCTTTGTGGTTATTACGGTACCATAAATCCGGCGCTTTGGCAAGCAAAAAGGCAGGCCTGCCGCCCGTTTTGCGGCCTGTCTGCCCTGTTTTTTATCTTTTGGCCTTTTTGGCGGCAGCGTGGTCACGCAAAAACACATAGGTGTTTTCGTCCGAATGCCTGGCAGAGAACCGGAACTGCTGACGATCGAACGCCTGCATTTCTTCCGGTTTCGTGATGCCTTTTTCCGCCATGAACCGCACCATCTCGCCCCGGGCCATCTTGCACAGGGTGCCTTTTTCCACCAGACGGCCTTCCTTTTCCTCCACGAACAGACAGTTCACCAGCCGTACATGTTCCGGCAGATGCCGGGATACCGCCAGGCTGTATTCCTTGGAGGCCAGGTTGAGGATGCAGTCGGCCTCGCGGCAGAGGCTGGCAGCGAGGCGCTGGCCCCAAAAGCCGTACAGATCCCGGAATTTTTCTCCCGCCAGCTTGGCCTGCATCTCCAGCCGGTAGGGCTGCACCCCGTCCAGAGGACGCAATACGCCGTACAGCCCCGACAAGATCCGTAGATGCTGCTGGATATAGTCCAGCTGCTCCTGGGTGAATACCTCGGGGGCCATATACCGGTACTGGATGCCCTCGTAGGCCAGAATGGCAGGGGTGAGACCCCTTTCCAGGTCCATCCGGGCCAGCCGCTGCTGGTTCTGGGCGGCGATGGCGTCGTTGCATTTCCACAGCCGCTGCAGTGCCGCCGGGTCCATGGCCTGCAGCCGCGCCGCCAATTCCTTGGCCTGGGGCAAAAATTCCGGCAGCTGCTGCCAGGCCAGGCCATCGGGGTCGGTGCGCATCTTTTTGGCGGGCGAAATGATGA
>DXNX01000085.1 GCA_019413245.1 Oscillospiraceae bacterium | reverse complement strand
GCGCTACAACGCTCCGAAATCCGAGTGCGAGGCTCTGGTCAGCCATATCGACGCCATCATCAACACCGCTATGAACGGCGGCGACCCCATGACCGTCAACCCGCCCGAAGGCGGCTGCACCGGCAGCTGCGCCACTTGCGGCGGCTGCCACTAAATAAAACAGAGCAGAAACCGGGTACAGTGAAAGAAGCAGGAGTGTGAAGCATGGCCGGACAAAGCGTATCGCCCATGATGCAGCAGTATTTTGAGATCAAGAAACAGCATCCCAATGAAATCCTCTTTTATCGCGTGGGGGATTTCTATGAGATGTTTTATGACGATGCCCTGACGGCCTCCCGCGAGTTGGAACTGACCCTTACGGGCAAGGCCTGCGGCCAGGAGGAGCGCGCCCCCATGTGCGGGGTGCCTTTCCACTCCTATGAAATTTATGTGGCCCGTCTGATTGCCAAGGGATACAAGGTTGCCATCTGTGAGCAGATGGAAGACCCGGCTACGGCCAAGGGTCTGGTCAAGCGGGATATCATCCGCGTGGTCACGCCCGGCACGGTCATCGAGAGCAGCATGCTGGCCGAGGACAAGAACAACTATCTGTGTTCCATCTATGCCAAAAAGGTCCGCGGCGGCTGGAAGGCCGGGATCTGCTTTGCGGATATTTCCACCGGCGAAGCCTATGCCACCGAGCTGCACAGCGAAAAGATGGGCGGTGCGCTCATTACTGAGCTGTGCCGGTATATGCCCAGTGAAATTCTGATCAACCCGGCGGTTCTGGACCTGAAAGACCTGACCAACTACATCAAACAGCATACCAATGCCCTGGTGGAACTGCGGGAGGACGACTGCTACAAGCCAGCTGTCATCGAAAGTATGCTCAGCCGTCAGTTTGGCGAGGACTGGAACAAGAGCTGCGGGTTTGCGCCCGACGGCTTTGTGCCTCAGGCGTTCGGCGCCTTGCTGGGGTATCTGTATGAAACCCAGAAACACGGTACCGAGCGCATCAAGGCGGTACAGAATTACGCCGACGCCCAGTATATGCGCCTTTCCGCTGTGACCCGCGCCAACCTGGAACTGACCGAAACCATGCGTGGCCGGGAAAAGAGAGGCACACTGTTGTGGGTGCTGGACAAGACTGAAACCTCCATGGGCAAACGGATGCTGCGCTCCTGGATCGAACAGCCGCTGGTGGACAGCAAAATCATCAACGAGCGTCTGGATGCCGTGGAAGCACTGTACAATGCCAACGTGGGCCGTGCCGAACTGAAAGAGGCTCTTTCCCATGTGTTTGACATTGAGCGCCTGACCACCCGTATCCTGTATGGCTCTGCGACGCCCCGGGAAGTCAAAGCGCTGGGGGATACCTGTCAGCGTCTGCCGCAGGTCAAGGAACAGGCGTCTGCAGCGGGCACCAAGCTGCTGGATGACTTGGCGGCAGCCATTGATCCGCTGGAGGATATTCTGGACAAGGTCAGCCGGGCACTCGTAGATGACCCGCCGGCCAACCTCAAGGATGGCGGTGCCATCCGGGAAGGCTACAACTCCGAAGTGGACGAGCTGCGGGACATCATGCATGGCGGTAAGGGTGTACTTTCCCAGCTGGAAGCCGATTTGCGCCAGCAGACCGGTATCCCCAAGCTGAAGATCGGCTTTAATAAGGTCTTCGGCTATTACATTGAGGTCAGCCGCAGCTATGTGGGCAGCGTGCCGGAAACCTTTACCCGCAAACAGACCCTGACCACAGGCGAACGGTATATCACCCCGGAATTGAAAGAACTGGAAAACAAGATCCTGGGCGCCAACGAACGTCTGTTGGCTCTGGAACATCAGCTGTTCTCTGAACTGCTCAGCGATATTTCCACGCAGCTTCTGCGCATCCAGCGTACCGCTACTGCTGTGGCGCAGCTGGATGTACTGGCATCCTTCGCCGAAGCAGCCGTGCAGAACAATTACGTCAAACCAACGGTGGATGACAGCGATGTACTGGACATTGCGGAAGGCCGTCATCCGGTCATTGAACAGATGCTAAAAAACAGCCTGTTCGTGCCCAATGATACTACCCTGGACGAGAGCGAAAACCGGATGCTCATCATCACCGGCCCCAACATGGCCGGCAAGTCCACTTACATGCGTCAGAATGCCCTGATCGCCCTGATGGCACAGATCGGCAGCTTTGTCCCGGCAGCCAAATGCCGTGTGGGCGTGGTGGATGCCATCTTTACCCGTGTGGGCGCATCGGATGACCTGGCCGCCGGGCAGTCCACCTTCATGGTGGAAATGACCGAAGTGGCCGAGATCCTGCGCAGCGCCACCAAGAACAGCCTGGTGATTTTGGACGAGATCGGCCGCGGCACTTCGACCTTTGACGGCATGAGCATTGCCCGGGCCGTGGTAGAATACATCTGCGATAATATCGGGTGCAAGACTTTGTTTGCCACCCATTACCACGAACTGACCAGCATGGACAAGGATGTGTTCGGGGTCAAGAACTACAACATCGCGGTCAAGAAGCGCGGCGAGGATATTACCTTCCTGCGGCGCATCGTGGCCGGTCCGGCAGATGACAGCTACGGTATTGAGGTGGCCAAACTGGCCGGTCTGCCGGATGCCGTTATCAAACGGGCCCACGCAGTGCTGCGCCAGCTGGAAGCTACAGCGCCCGGTGCCAACACGGCCATGCAGCTGGATTTTGAAACGGTGGAGGCCTACAACAATCCCGCTGTTCCCAGTGAGGTGGTGGACAAGCTGCACCAGATCGACGTGGAAACGCTGACTCCGCTGGAAGCGCTGAACTTTTTGTATGAACTCAAGCAGGCACTGAAATAAGGTGCCGTCTAACCGACGAACAAGGCAGGTGAACCCCTATGGCACAGATCCATGTGCTGGATAAACATACTGCGGAACTGATCGCGGCCGGCGAGGTGGTCGAGCGTCCCGCATCCGTGGCGAAGGAACTTCTGGAAAACGCCATTGATGCCGGTGCTACCCAGATCAGCCTTTCCATTATGCGCGGCGGTATTCAGCAGCTGCAGATCTCGGATAACGGCAGCGGCATCGAAGCGGAATCCATCGAGAACGCCTTTGTCCGCCATGCCACCAGCAAGATCACCACGGCAGATGATCTGACCCATATCCACACCCTGGGGTTCCGCGGTGAAGCACTGGCATCCATCGCCAGCGTGGCCCGCGTGGAACTGCTGACCAAGACCGACGCCGACGAATTTGCCTACTGCTACCGCATAGAAGGCGGAGAAGCACTGGGACTGGAACCCGGTGCCCGCGGCCGTGGTACCACCATCACGGTCAACGACCTGTTTTACAATACCCCCGCCCGCATGAAGTTCCTGAAAAAGGATGTCAGCGAGGGAACTTTTGTGGCCGATGCCGTTCTGCATGTGGCCTTGTCCCATCCGGAAATCTCCTTCCGGTTTGTGAGGGACGGCAAGCAGCAGTTTGTTACCCCGGGTGACGGCTCGCTGCGCAGTGCGGCTTATGCGGTGCTGGGCCGGGATTTCTCCCGGGATCTGCTGGAGCTGGAAGGGGAAAACGGCGTTTACAAGATCAAAGGTCTGATCACGCCGCCCCGTGCCTGCCGGGCTTCCCGCAGTGCACAGCATTTCTATGTCAATGGCCGCTATGTCAAGAACCGTACCATGATGGCAGGCCTGGAAAATGCCTACAAGGGAACCCTGATGCAGGGACGTTTTCCGGGTGCTATTCTTATGCTGGAAATGCCGGCGGAATTGGTGGATGTCAACGTGCATCCGGCCAAGACAGAGATCCGTTTTGCCCGGGAAAGCGATGTGTTTGATACCGTCTACCGCGCCGTTCGTTCGGCTCTGGCCACTCCGGGCAGCGGTGAATGCCGCTTTGACCTGGGGCATAAGGCGCCCGAAGAAGAAACACCTGCTCCTCAGCCCAGGCCCGCAGCCACTCCGGCTATGCCTGCCGCGACTGTTACCACAGCACGTCCGGCCGCTCCACAGCCGCAGAAGCATTTTACCACGCTGTCTGCGGCGGAATATCGGGCACTGAACCAGATGACGGCGGGAGTGACGCCCCGCGCTGTGCCGGGACTGCAGAAACCGGGCAAGTTCCCGGAGGAGGCAGTGCTGGAATCAGTACCTGTGTCTACCTATTCGGAGGCCGTATTGGATATTCTTCCGGAGCTGTCGGAGACGGATACGAAACCGGAAATCCGGAAGGCAGTTGAGCAGGCTATTCCGGCAGCTCCTGAACCGGAAGTGGCGCCTGCGATGGAACCCACTGTGCAGCAGGATACACAGGAACCGGAATCCGGACATGCCCTCAGCGCCTTGCCGGCCCAGAGCGTGGAACAGACAACGTTTGACCCGGAACCGGACAGCAAGCCGCTGCGTCTGGTGGGCGAGGTATTCAAGACCTACATCATCACCGAACGGGACGGGGAGCTTTGCCTGATCGACAAGCATGCGGCCCATGAACGGATTCTGTTTGAAAGCCTTTCCCGGGACTATGGTAATGTGCCTGCCCAGATGCTGCTGATGCCGGTACAGGTCAATATGAGCGCGCCGGAAAAGCTGGCCATCCTGCAAAATCAGGAACTTTTGCAGAACGCAGGCATCGAAGCCGAGGATTACGGCGGACCGACTGTTGTGGTCCGGGCCGTTCCGGCCGATGTGCCGGTGGATGATGTGGCAGATATGATGCTGGAACTGGCAGCGCACCTGCAGAACGGCGCCCGTGATGCGCTGCGGGAAAAAACCGAGTGGGTACTGCATTCCATTGCCTGCCGCGCAGCCATCAAAGCGGGGGATAAGACCAACGCAGAAGAAATGATGGTGCTGGCACAGAAAATCATGGACGGCACCGTGCCGCCTTTCTGCCCCCATGGACGCCCCTGCGTCTTGAAAATCACCCGGAAGGAGCTGGAAAAGCAGTTTGGACGCCTTGTCTGAGAAAAAACTTCCCCGGGTGGTGGCCATCGGCGGACCGACGGCCACCGGCAAAACGGCTCTTTCGGTAGCGCTGGCACAAAAATTCGGCGGGGAAGTGATCAGTGCCGACTCCATGCAGATCTACCGCGGTCTGGACGTGGGTACAGCCAAAGTCACACCGGAAGAGTGCTGCGGGGTGCCGCATCACCTGGTGGATATTCTGGACCCGGATACGCCGTTCAGCGTGGCAGATTTTGTATCTGCAGCGGATGGCTGCATCTGTGACATCACCGCGGCAGGTCATTTGCCGCTGGTGGTTGGCGGGACCGGGTTATATATCACCAGCCTGCTCAACGGATTGGGATTTGCCCCCGAAAAAGGGGACCCAGCCATCCGTGCTGCGCTGGAAAAACGGGTGGAAACGGAAGGCAAAGAGGTCCTGTACCGGGAGCTGCAGAAGGTTGACCCGGAATATGCGGCAACCGTGCATCCCAACAATCTGCCTCGGGTCATCCGGGCGCTGGAGCTGTATCAGAATACCGGCCGCCGGATGAGTGAGCAGCGGAAGGAAGCACGCCGCAGCGAACCGCCCTATCACTCCCTTTGCCTGTGCTTGGGCTACCGGGACAGAAGCCTTCTGTATCGTCGGATTGATGAGCGGGTAGACCGGATGCTGCAGGCAGGAATTCTGGATGAGGCGCACCAGGTGTACGAACATCGGGATACCTACCGCACAGCGGCACAGGCCATCGGATATAAGGAATTTTTTCCGTATTTTGAAGGAACACAACCGCTGGAAGCCTGCGTGGACAAACTGAAACAGGCATCCCGCAATTATGCCAAACGGCAGCTGACCTGGTTCCGTCATCAGCAGGATGCTAGCTGGCTGTATGTGGATGAACAGACGGAACTGCCGCTGATACAGCAGGCTGAAAACGCAGTTGCTGCATTTCTTGCGCAATAATAAAAGGAGGGATTGCAGATGCTGGAACGGGAAAAGCGCCGTCATGCCGCAGTAAAAGCCGCGGTTGCCATGGGCACTTTGCTATTTATACTGGCGGCAGCCTATATTATCGTGCAGCTGTATGCAATCCTTGGCCGGGAATACAAAACAGAAACGGCTATCGCCTACACCATGGCCGACAGCGTGGAACTGCCCGGATTCGTGATGTTTGATGCAGTCAACGTGCCGGGAGATGGAAATCTCGGCTATCTGGCCGAGGATGGCGAACGTGTGGCGGAAGGGGCAGTTGTTGCCGAAAAATATACCGACGATTCCCAGAGCGCGGCCCGTGAACAGTTGATTCGTCTGGATAACAGTATTGATCTGCTGACCAAATCCCAAAATTCGGCGGGCAATGACCTGACTCTTCTGACCACACAGACCAAGACGGCTCTGTACAACCTGCTGGACCAGCTGGATACGGCTTCCTATACCGGTATGATGGATGCGGAATCGGAATTCTTGCTGGCGCAGAACCGACTGCAGGTTTCCACCGGGCAGACCAGCGGGTTCCAGTCTACTATTGCCGAACTACAGTCTGAACGGGACCAGGTGGCAGCACAGCTGGACGGCCTGGAAACGATCACAGCCGAGAAAAACGGCTATTTTATCTCTGCCGCTTCGGCCATGCCGCTGGATCTGGCGGAGCAGACGCTGAAAGATGCTACGCCCTCCCAATTGCAGGATTTGCTGAATGAAGGCGTGGCAGACAGTACCGAGGCCCTGGCTGGCCGTATCGTGGAAGGATTCTCCTGGCGATTCTATACGGTGTGCGATCTGGACACTGCTGCACGGTTTGACGGCGTTACCAATGTGCGCATCAGCGTGCCGGGAAAAGAAGACACCCCTCTGGATGCGATCGTATCTTCCGTGGAGACAGATGAGACTGCCGGGCTGGCCAAGGTGGTCATTGAATGTCAGACCATCAATGCGGATGTGCTGCGTCTCGGACAGGAAATGGCCCAGATCGACCTGAAAACCTATGAGGGAATTCGTATTGATAAGGATGCTCTGCACATTGTGGACGGCCAGAAAGGCGTGTATGTCAAGTACGGCGATTTGCAGCGGTTCCGGAAAATTACGATCCTGTACGAGGACGATACTTATATGCTGGTACCGGCTGATGGTGGAATCGGCAAGGACAGTGAAGTGCGCCTGTATGATGAGATCATTGTGGAGGGCAGCAACCTGCAGGATGGCGGTCTGATTTAGCACTCGGGTGGAATTACCGCTATCGTATTGACATTTGGACAAAAAAAGACGATAATAGTTTATGTATATCGCTGGAATTATTGTCCGTCCGGCTGTGTACGAACACCTGATATGGTATATTATACTGATTTTTTGATTTAGAAAAGCGAAGGAGAATTCATCATGTCAATGTTTGACGGTCTGAAAAACGTGCTGGGTATCAACCAGGACCCTGACGGGGATTCTTATGTGGATGATACCGAGGACGAAATCTTCGCAGGAGGACAGGGTGGTGGTTCCGCTGCGCCGGATACCTATGCACAGCGCGAACCTGTGCAGCAGCGCAACAAGGTAGTCAACATCAACGCAACCACCCAGCTGCAGGTCGTTCTGGTCAAGCCGGAACGCTTTGACGATGCCTCTACCATTGCGGACCAGCTCAACGCCAAGCGTACAGTTGTGCTGAATCTGGAATCCACCAACAAAGAGGTTTCCCGCCGCCTGATCGATTTCCTGTCCGGTGTGGCCTATGCCAATAACGGCCAGATCAAGCGTGTGGCGACCAGTACCTTTATTATTACCCCCTACAACGTCGATATCATGGGTGACCTGATCGACGAGCTGGAGAACAATGGCGTCTTCTTCTGATGCCGCAGTCCGCGGGTTTGTTCCGCCGCAGAATGAGGCGGAACGCTTTTTGATGCATCGGGTCCAGGAACTGTGTACTCTGGCGCAGAAACGTGGAGTACCGCGCAGTACGGGCTTCCTTTCTGACCGGGAACAGGCATTGGCGCAGGCAGCCCTCAACCGGGAAGAATGTACCTGTGCCCGTTTCTGGGGCGGCTGGGAACAGGCAGAACGCAAAGTTCTGTGTCTGGAGCCGCCGGATACCTGGGAACTGGAGCCGGTGGGCATTCTCCAGCTGACAGCACTGAATGCACAGCCACCTAAAGTGCCCGGACATCGGGATTACCTGGGAGCTATTCTGGGCCTGGGGCTGGATCGGGCCTGTCTGGGAGATATTCTGCCGGACCCGCAGGACCCATGCGTGATGTATGCATTCGTGTTGGAGGACAAGCAGGAGTTCCTGGTCGAGGAACTGCATCAGGCAGGCAGCTGGAGCGTGCGCGCAGAGATTTGCGAGGAAATCCCAGCGCAGGTCCTGAAAGAACCGGAACGGGAACTGCATGACACCACGGTGTCCAGCCTGCGCGCCGATGCCGTTCTGGCGTCCATGATGCACACATCCCGTGCGGTGGCAGCACAGGCTATTTCCGGCGGCAAGGTAGAAATCAACCATCTGCCGCTGCGCAGCGCTTCCGAGCCCGTGTATGCCGGAGATTTGTTTACCGTGCGCGGTGCGGGACGCTGGCGAGTCAAAGAAATAGGCGGGACCAGCCGGAAAGGCCGCCTATTCATCACTTATTTTCAATATTGAGCAGGATCGAAAACGATACGGCTTTTGCCCGAACAGGAGGAGTAATGGATGATTGCTTCGGAGGATGTCCGCCGCGTGACTTTTGAACGTGCGATGCGCGGGTACCGCTGCGAGGATGTGGACGATTACCTCAAGCAGGTTGCGGACAGCATGGACGCTTTGAGCGCCGAAAATGAAGATCTGCAAAAAAAGCTGGTTGTGCTGGCACAGCGCATTGACCAGTACCGTGCCGAGGAGGACACTCTGCGCACGACCATGATCAATGCTCAGCGTCTGGGCGAAAATGTGATTCGGGAAGCCAAACAGAAAGCGGCCGAAATCATCCGTGCGGCCAATATCAAGTCGGAAGACCGGGAACAGCATGCCCGCGATGAGGTGGAACTGGCCAAGCAGGAACTCATCACTCTGAAAAAGGAAGCGGACAGCTTCAAGAAAACGCTGATGGGTATGTACCGGGAGCACATCGAGGTGCTCAGCAAGATACCGGAATATCCGGGTGAGCTGGCTCAGGAAGCGGCTGCCGAGCAGAAAGCACATACGTCTTCGGTTTCCTATCAGGAACCGGAGCCCGAACCGCAGCCCACACAGCCGGAACCGACTCCTGCGGCAAGCATGGCTCCGGCTGCCGAGCCGGAACCGGTCCAGCAGCCTGAATACTATGAGCCCACCCCGGCTGACCCAACGGAGGAAGGCAAGATCAACACCGTTGAATTTGCCATTGCCCCTAAACCGGAAGAGCCGGAACAGGAATATTACGAGCAGGAAGCAACTCCGCAGCCCACGGACGAATTGCCGGATGCTTCCGGGCTGTACGCTGACCTGACACCCGAGCCGCCCAAGAAGACGACCCGCAGCCGCAGTACTACCAAAAAATCGACCACCCGCAAGTCCAAGACGACCAAGCAGCCCAAAGAGGATAACCTGCCCGCCGCCTTTGATTCGTTCCAGGGTGTGGACTATAACGACTGACCCCGCAGTATCTCGCAGAAGTCTTTTGACGGCTGCGACCTAGCGGTCAATTTATCAAATATAGAGGGAGCTGTCTCTTATACACATCTCC
>DXNX01000084.1:8625-9712 GCA_019413245.1 Oscillospiraceae bacterium | reverse complement strand
ACACAAAGGAGCGTGATTTTTCGATGCACAAACTGCTGGTGGATACCGGTGTGGAGGAATTCGAGGTCAACGGGCGGGGCGTGCTGCGCTTCAATCCCGGGGATCCCAACCTCTACCACCGTTTTTTCGCGGCCCGGGACGAACTGGCCGCCATGGATGAGGAACTGACCCGTAAAAGTGCCGCTTTGCCCACGGAGGCGGACGGCGGGGCTTCCCTGGAACTGCTGGCCGAGTATGACCGGCGCATCAAGGCACTGCTGAACCGGGTGTTCGGCGCCCCCAACGACTTTGACGCCCTGCTGGACGGGGTGAATCTGGCCGGTGTGGGTACGAACGGGCGCCGGGTGGTGGAAAACCTGCTGGATGCCCTGACGCCGGTGCTGCAGGCGGGGGCACAGCGCACGGTGCAGGCCACCGCCGCCGATGCGGTGGCTGCGGCGGATGCGGCCCGCGCCGCCCGGGGCGACCGGGCATGACCGGCTGGGACCTGCCCACGGCCCTGACGGTGGGGGGACAGTCCTGGGCCATCCACGGGGATTTCCGGGACGTGCTGGATGTCATCGGCTGGCTGGACGGGGCGGAAGGGGAAAATCTGCTGCCCGAAGAGCGGTGGTATGTGGCCCTGGCTCTGTTCTACCGGGATTTCCCCCAAATGCCCGAAGAATGCCGCCCCGAAGCTGCCCAAAAACTGGCGGAGTTCATCGCCGGGGGCCGGACCGATTCCGGCCCGGCGGGACCCCGGCTGCTGGACTGGCAGCAGGACGCCCCCATGATTGTGGCGGGGGTGAACCGGGCGGCCGGGTGCGAGGTGCGGGCCCTGCCGTTCCTGCACTGGTGGAGTTTTCTGGCCTGGTTTTCGGCCATCGGGGAAGGGCCTCTGGCCACGGTGGTGGCCATCCGGGACAAGCTGCGCCGGGGCAAAAAGCTGGAAGCCTGGGAGATGAGCTACTACCGTGCCCACCGGGCCGAGATCGACCTGCGCCCCGCCCGAAGCGAGGCCGAGCAGGCGGAACATGACCGGCTGCTGGCCCTGCTGGCAAAATGAGAGAGGGGGGAACGATTTGGCAAAAACCATTCTGTTTGAGGA
>DXNX01000084.1:0-8615 GCA_019413245.1 Oscillospiraceae bacterium | reverse complement strand
TTGAGGAGGAGTCCTCGGCCCTGAAAACCCGGGTGGGCGCTTTGAAGGACAGCCTGGCGGGGCTGGACACGGCCCTGCGCACCGCTGAGACCGGTGCCCGCCGCACTGCTTCCGTCACCCAGGGGCTGCGGTCGGCCTTTGTCCATGCGGCGGCCCCGCTCACCGATACCCTGAACCCCGCCCTGGCAGAGCTGAACACCCTGACCGGGGAGCTGGGCGGGCGCAGCGGGGTGAGCAAGACCGCCGCCGGTCTGGATCAGGTGCAGAAATCGGCGGCTGCGGCGGCCAAAAGCAGCACCAAGGCGGTGCACAGTCTGGCCGGGTTCGATGAAATCATCCGGATGGGTGCGGTATCCGCTTCGTCGGGGAGCAAAGGCTCGTCCTCCGGCAAGAAGAGCAGCAGCTCTTCCAAAAAAGAAAGCGACGAGGCGGTGCAGCAGACAAAAGGCGTGCTGCAGACCCTGAAAGGGGCACTGGATGATTTCTGGGCCTATCTGCGCCAGTTTTACGCCCCGGCCATCCTGGCCTGGGGCTCGGTGTGGCGGCACATGCGGGACGCCGCCCTGGAGGTGTGGACGCCCTTGAAAGCCGCCCTGACTAGCCTGTGGCAGGACACCCTGGTACCCCTGGGCGACTATCTGCTCACCCAGTTTGTGCCCGGGCTGGTGAACAGCTTTTCCCTGGCCTTGTGGCCGGTGGTCAGCGGGCTGGGTACCGCGGCCGTCACGGCGCTGGGCAACGCCTTTATCTGGCTGTCCGGTGTGGTGCAGCAGGCCCTGGACGGGGTGGTGCGCCCGGCCCTGGAAAACGCCCTGACCATCTGGCAGGGGCTGATGCAGGGCATCACCGCCGCCTGGCAGACCTACGGACAGCCTATCTTTGACGGCATCCTCACGGCGGTGAGCAACCTGTGTGCCATTCTGAACACCCTGTGGACCGGGACTGTTCTGCCCCTGGCCCAGGGATTGATGGAACAGGTATCCGCCGTGTGGCAGGAATGCCTGGTGCCGCTGTTTGCGGATTTCGCCATGTATATGGGCTCGGTGACCAACCTGCTGCTCAACCTGTGGAACCAGGTGCTGGCACCCCTGCTGGAATGGCTGGCATCAGCGCTCGGCCCTGTGGTGACCCAGGTATGCCTGCTTATCAGCGGTGCCGTGACCACCGCCGTGGGGGTGGTGGCCGGGCTGGTCAGCACCCTGCTCACCGCCCTGCGCGGGCTGGCGGATTTCCTGTCCGACGTTTTGTGCGGACAGTGGAGCAAAGCCTGGAACGACATGGCCGACACTGCGGCCCGGGTGTGGGAGCGCATCACCGAGACGGTGCGCACGGCGGTGGAAAACCTGAAAAATCTGGTCACCGGGTTTGCTTCCGGCATTGTGGATGCCCTGAAAAACGCGGTTTCCGGCATTTCCGGTCTGGGCGGCAGCGGTGCCGTGGTGAAGGTCCCCAACACCAAGGCCCGCAATGCGGCTATCCTGCCGTCCATGCCCGACAGCGTCCTGCCGGTGCCGGCTTTGGCCCGGGGCGCGGTCATCCCGCCCAACCGGGAATTCCTGGCCGTTCTGGGTGACCAGCGCAGCGGTACCAACGTGGAAGCACCCCTGGCCACCATCCAGCAGGCCGTGGCCGCCGTCATGCAGGACCTGCAGGACGGGGAACTGGCTGCCCTGGCGCAGGTGGTGGCCACCCTGCGGGAGATCCTGGAAGCGGTGTACGGCATCCATATCGGGGATGAGGCCGTGGCTGCGGCCATGCAGCGGTACCAGAAACGGCAGACCGTAATGAAAGGGGGATACTGACCATGCGGACGAAAGTGGACTTTTATCAGGTGGACGGCATCCCCATGCTGGTGCCCGATGCCGAGCCGGAATTCAGCTTTGCGGACCTGGATGCCAGTGACTCCGGCCGGGACGAGAGCGGCGTCATGCACCGCCTGATGGTGCGGGAAAAGGTGGGCAGCTGGAGCTTTTCTTACAGCTGCCTGACCGATGAGGAACTGCGGTATCTGCGGGACCTGTTTGCGGGCAAGGCACAGTTTGTCTTCACCCACCCGGTGTTCGGGGACAGCACCGCCACCGAGACCTGCACCGCCTACATGAGCCAGTGCAGCGCCGTGTGGAAAAACCAGCGCACCGGGCGGTGGCGCAATTTCGCCTTCAACATCATTCAGTGCTGAGGAGGGGCGCATGCTGAAACACAAGATCCGGCTGACGGACGGCACCGTGCTGGCCAGCGGCGTCGGTACGGACAATGCCATCCGCAGCGTGACACTTACCGAGCAGGTCAGCGACAGGGACGACCTGTGCCCCGGGGCGGCCTGCGCCGCCTGTGCGGAGATCGAACTCTGGGCACCGGAAAACAGGCTGTGCATCTCCCACGGGGCGGAACTGACCCTGTTCCGTCTGGATACCGACGCTGGCACCGAAACGCAGGCGGGAATTTTCCTGGCGGAGAAACCCACAAAAAGCAGCGCCAATGTGTACAAGATCACCGCCTACGACCGTATGACCCTGTTCGACCGGGATATGACGGCCTGGCTGGCGGAAAAACAGAAAGATTTTCCGGTCACACTGGCCGGGTTTCTGGCGGATTTGTGCGCGGCCTGCGGGGTGGAACCGGCGGCGGGCACGCTGGAAGATCTGCCGGACGGCGGGTATGAACTCCGGGCGTTCACGGCCGACGGCATCACCGGCCGCCAGCTGCTCCAATGGGGCGCCCAGGCGGCGGGCAGGTTTGCCCGCATGACCGCCGACGGCAGGCTGGAACTGGACTGGTACCGGACGACCGAAGGCATGCCGGTGGTGGTCGCTCCGCAGCAAGGGACGGCTCCGGCGGCGCTGCGCCTTGCCGGCGAGGTGCTGCGCACGGCTTCCGGACAGACCTGGCGCATTGCCGGAAAAACCGGCTACTATCTGCAGGATACCCTGCAATACGAGGACTACGAGACCGCCCCGGTGGACAAGGTACAGCTGAAGCAGAGCGAGGCGGATGTGGGGACCATCTGGCCGCCGGAGGAGACCGGCACCAACGCCCTGGTCATCAGCGGCAACCGGCTGCTGACCACCGACAGTGCCAATCGTTTGCAGCCGGTGGCACAGACTGTTTTTGCGGCGGTGGAGGGGATCCGGTATACGCCGCTGACCCTGACCCTGCCCTTTGCGGAATCCATCCGCCCGGGCACCCGGCTGGACGTGGTGGACGCCTACGGACAGGTGCGGCACACCCTGGTGATGAAGCGAACCGTCAGCGGGCAGACCATGCAGCTGGAAAGCACCGGCAATGCCCGGCGGGATACCACCACCGCCGTGAACAGCCAGAGCTACAAGGAACTGCAGGGCAAGGTTTTTGAGATGAAGACCACCGTGGACGGTCTTGAACTCCGCGCGCAGCAGGATTTCCCGGGCAATCAGCTGGAAACGGTCAACTGGCGCAGCGGACATTCCGGAACCACGGCCGGCGGCACCGTTACCCTGGATAGGCGGCATGCTGCTCTGCAGGGGGACGGCACCGGCAGCTGCGGCGCCGTGGTGGAAGTGCCGGAGAGCATTCTGGACCTGCTGCCCGGGGCGGATGTGGAATTTTCGGTGCGGTATCGGGTCACAGAACCCATCAAGATCCTGGAACAGGGGGTGGTGGGGGCCTATATCCGGGGCTTTGCCGAATATGAGGAGGACGGCGTCAAAAAGTCCGTCTGGACCTCTCTGGCACAGCTGGCCGACGCCGATACCCCGGCCGCTGCGGGCCAGTGGGTGTCCGCGGCTGCAAAGCTGCACCTGCCTTCGGTCACACTGGGCCGGGTGTATCTGTTTGCCAACATCCAGTCCGGCACCGGTACTCTGGAAGTGGAAGACCCGGGGCTGGAGATCCTGTCGGCCAGGGTCACCACCCTGCAGCTGAACGCCGGGGAGGCTGAACTTTCCAGCGCCCGCATTGCCCTGACCGGCATGGTGGAATTCAGCGACCTGGAACAGAGCGGCCGCACTGTCATCAACGGTGCCAATATCACCACCGGTACGCTGGACGCAGCTCTGGTGAACGTGACCAACCTGAATGCGGACAACGTCAAAAGCGGAACATTAACCAGCCGCAACGGTGCACTGACCATCGACCTGGATAAGGCTGCGCTGGTGGCGGGAAACAATGCCGATCTGCGGGCCGGTTCCGCCGACAGTTATACCAGGTTCCTCTGGAACGGCTTCAACAGCTACACCGGCGGCGAACTTCGTTCCGGCATCGAAAACAACTGGACCTGGTTCAACCGCAGCCTGACGGCCCTGTTCTCCACCTCCGGTCTGACCGGCGTTGGCTACAAGAACGCTGCCGGAAACCTGCAGGTGGGCTATACCTATGACCCGTATTCCGATATCCAGAGCGGCTTTGTCAACTACATCAACGGGGCCGAGTACTGCACCGATGTGAGCAGTGCCCGCATCCAGCGCTGCCGGTACCAACTGTACCTGGAAAATTCGGTGGGCGGTGCCAATGACGGTCAGATCCAGGCCTATGACAACGCCGTGACGGTGTACAATACCAACTTCCACTGTGTGGGCAACATCAGCTGCGGCGGCGCCAAAAACCGCATTGTGACCACCGCCCATTACGGCGCCCGGGCGCTGAACGCCATGGAGAGCGCAGCCGCCGTCTTCTGCGACAACGGCAGCGGTATTCTGGATGAAACAGGGCTCTGCCTGCTGGTCATCCACCCGGTGGTGGAGGAGTGTCTGGACCCCCATGCGGTACCCCAGTGGTTCGTGACCGGGGCTGCGCCGGGGTTCTGGGTGGAAAAACAGGGCCGGGATGCCCTGGTCCATGGGCCTGCGGGGGCTGGCTTTGACTGGCTGGTCATGGCGCCCCAGCAGGGATACAGTGACTGCTACGCCGACGGTGTGCCGGCACAGGAAACGGTGCCGGACGGCACCGCAGAAACTGAACTGGACGCCGCAGCCGCCCGGATGGAACGCAGCTGCCGGGAACTGGACGGCCTTACCGATGCCGTGGCGATGGAATGGGCCAGATTGGAAGAAATGGAGGAACCTGCATGAAAAAACTGACGGCATTTACCGTGCATACCACTGCCGAAGGCAAGCGCTGCGCCTATATGTACAGCGTGATCGACGCCGACGGCAACATTACCGAAAGCAACAAGCGTGCCAACTGCGTGCTGCTGGATGCGGATGCCCTGGCAGCGGTGCAGCAGCTGGAAGCGTTTCTGGACAGCCGCCTGACCGCGGAGGAATGACGGCACCGCCAACCATGGGAGGAGGAAATACATGGCCGATACGCAAATCTACTATGACAGCACCCTGACCGGTGCGGAACTGGACGAAGCCCTGAAGAAGCTGCCCCAGGTGGATGCAGCGGTGGAACAGTGTGCCCGGAATGTGCAGCTGGCCCAAAGCTGGGCCGAGGGCGGCACCGGCATCCGGGAGGGGGAGGACCTGAACAGTGCCCGTTACTGGTGCGGTCAGGCCCAGACCATCGCCCAGGGCGCCATGGGCTGGTATGCCGATGACACTCAGCTTGCAGACGCCTTTCCCACAGGTCAGGACGGACAGTGGGCCATTGTGGGTACCACCGATACCATCTGGACCTGGGACAGCGATACCGGCAGCTGGATCGATACCGGCAACCGGACGGACCTTTCCGACTACTACACCAAAAGCCAGGCCGCAGCGGCCTTTTCGCCCAAAAGTCACGCCAGCGCTTCCACCGCGTACGGGGCAGCCACGGCCAGCCTGTACGGACACACCAAGCTGTCCGATACGGCCAGTACCGCTAATGGTGCCGCGTCCGGGGTGGCGGCAACCCCCAAGTGTGTGGCGCAAAGCCTGCAGCCCAAAGCCATTACGCCGTCCTGGCTGAACGGATTTACCAATTCGGGCACCACAAAGATCTGGCGTATCGGCCAACTGATTGTTTGCCAGCTGGGCATCAAGATCCCGACTGTGGACAGCGGCAAATGGCTGACCATGCTGAGAATTCCCGGAATCAATCCGGGAATCAATGTGAATGGACGGATGGAAACCGCTTCCGGCGGGGAAGCACGGGACTGGCTGATCACGGTATCGGGGGACAATACAGAGGTCCGGGCCTACCTTACGGAACACGACAGCGGCAATACCTACAATTTGCCTGTGTGTTTTGTCAGTACCACCTGAGCAGGGCTGCAAAACCACAGCTGGGACCGGGAGAAAACGGCTTTGGCGTACAATGCGAAAGGAGTATACATGAGACTGAACAATGGAGATGTGCTGCTGGCCTGGCCGCTGGCCCTGCATGTGCTGACGGCCGGCTATTTTTACAGCGACGGCAGCCGGCATGAGGCCATTGATCTGCGCACCAACCAGGGCGGCAGTATCGTCAAGCCGGTGTACGCGGCAGAGGACGGTACCGTGCAGGAGACCCAATCCTGGGACGGCCATACCAAAACCGGCATGCAGAGCTACGGCACCATGATCCGCATCCGCCATGCCGATTATGCAGGCGTGACCCTGCAGACCAGGTACGCCCATCTGTCCCGCATCTGCGTGGAAAAGGGACAGGCCGTGCGGGAAGGACAGCTCATCGGCTACACCGGGGAAACCGGCAACGTGAACGGCGCACACCTGCATTTCGAGGTCATTCTGGGCGGGTCCCGCCGCAATCCGCTTGTGTGGCTGGATGACGACTTCACCACAGCCAGTGCGCAGGTGTATACTTACCAGCCCGGCGAATACGCCGTGAAGCGCCCGGTACAGCAGCCGGAGACGCAGAGCCAGGCGGGGCGGCTGCAGACCATCACCATCGGCCCGGTGACCCAGGGGGACGCGGATGCCATCCTGGCGGTGTGCCGGGAGCGCCAGCTGGACAAGCTGGGCCTGTACCGTTCCGCCTGGGCAGAGGAGGATGCGGGGTGATGGAGATGGACGTGATTTCCGGCCTGCTCACGGCAACGCTGCCGCTTCTGACAGCCTTCGGCGGCTGGGCTGCCGCCCGGCTGACCCATAGCCGCAAGGAAGAAAAGGCCCTGCGGGAAGGGGTGAAAGGCCTGCTGCGGGCCAAGGTCATTGACCTGGGACTGCATTACATTCAGGAAAAGGCCGTCCCGCCTTACGGGGTGGAGACCCTGCGCAGCTGCTACGACCCGTATATGGCCCTGGGGGATGGGGACCCCGCCGTGACCCACATCATGAAAAAATGTGAAGGCCTGCCGGTCCATTCCGGCAGAGAATGAAAGGGGAAGGCACATTGGACGATTTCTGGAAGAACCTGGCAGCCCTCATCAAGGTCAAGACCATCGTGACGCTGGTGGTCATCGGGGTGTTTGCGGCGCTGGCCCTGGCGGGAACACTGCAGCCGGACACGGTCATGACCATTGTGACCATGGTGGTGGCATTTTATTTCGGGACCCAGTCCGGGCGGCAGAACAAGACGTGATATAAAAGGCGCGGGCACAGAACAACGTACCCGCGCCTTTTTGGGGGTACAATAGCCCGTGACGGGAAAAAATGCCTTGTGAGGGTTGCACAAGAATCCGGGCGGGATTTCTAACCTGCAAAAGTTCATCCCCTCTTGACGGTACTGGGGCAGATTGGGTATCATAGTGCAAAAGAACAGTAAATGGCTGCGGAATAGCCAAAAGATTGGGGGATGCTGCAAGATGACCATGCAGGAACTGAAAGAGATCCTGGCGGAACAGTTCAGCTGCGATGAAAGCGAACTGACCCCCGCCACCACCCTGGCGGACCTGGGCGCCGACCATGAAGATATGATCGAACTGGCCTGGCAGCTGGGAGAAGCCATCGGCGTGGAAGTGGACGAAGACAGCCTGGCAGAAGTGGAGACGCTGGACGAGCTTTGGAAGCTGGTCCGGGAACTGGAAGAAGAAGCGGAATAACCGCCGCAGATCCGCCCCCGTGCAGAGAATGCGCGGGGGCTTTTTGTATAACGAAAACCACTCGCTAGGCCGAGTGGTTCAAAAGAAGACTATAGTCGATACTGCAGAAAGAAAAACTCCCTTTGCTATAATGGAAGTGCGGTCTGCCAACTGCACAAGCCAAGCAAAGGGAGGTCATTCGGAGTGAACGACGTAAATAGTTTATCGCACACAAGCTGGAATTGCAAATATCACATAGTATTTGCGCCGAAATATAGGCGCAAAGTGTTCTATGGGCAGAAACGTAGAGAAGCAGGAGAAATCCTGCGAACATTGTGTAATTGGAAGAAAGTGAAAATCATAGAGGCAGAAGTATGCCCGGACCACATACATATGCTCGTAGAGGTACCTTCCAAGTACTCGGTATCCAGTTTCATGGGATACCTGAAAGGGAAAAGCAGCCTGATGATATACGAGAAGTACCCGGAATTGAAGTATAAATACCGCAACCGGGAGTTCTGGTGGATAGGGTACTACGCAGACACAGCGGGCAAAAATGCAAAGAAAATAGAGGAATACATACGGCGCCAGCTGGAAGAAGACAAAGCCGGTGAACAGTTAACGATGGGAAACATCTAAAAAGCCCGTTTACGGGTAGCAAGTAACAGTCCTTCGTGGCTGGCAGACCGTACCAACGCGACGTGACGCGTGCGCTAGTATTCCAGGGTTTTACCCGTCTATGAAAAACCCCCGGCTT
>DXNX01000083.1:610-9722 GCA_019413245.1 Oscillospiraceae bacterium | reverse complement strand
CCCTTGCGTTTTTTTATACTGATAGAGGGGCGGCAAGAAAGCCCGCCGCTCCCGAATGTTCCACCCGAGGAGGTGAGAAAACCATGACCGCAGACGGAAGTCCGCGAAGAATACGGCAAACCGTGTACCGCCGGGGAAGCGGCCATCGTTTTTCCCGCCGTATCCGGGGTTTGCCTTCCTGTTTTGCAAAGGAGGCATCAGAACATGAACAAGAAGAATCGTCGTATGGAAGTACGCCCCGCCGCCCAGCGGGCCGTCATCCGGGATGAGGAGAACCGCCGCCTGCAGTTTGCGGCCACCCATCCCGTCAAGGAAGTCCTGCAGGCCCTGAACACCGGGCTGTGCGGGCTGGACCCCGAACAGGTGGCCGAAAGCCGCGCCAGCCACGGCGCCAACAAGGTCACCCGGGAGAAGAAGAAGTCCCTGCCCCGCCGCCTGGCGGAGGCTTTCATCAACCCCTTCACCGCCATCCTCATCATTCTGGCGGTGGTGTCCTCGGTCACCGATATGCTGCTGCCGGCCCTTTCCCTGTTCGGCAACAGCCCCGAGGACTTCGACTGCATGACCGTGGTCATCATTCTGACCATGGTCATCCTGTCCGGTACCCTGCGCTTTGTGCAGGAAAGCCGCAGCGGCAATGCCGCCGAAAAGCTGCTGGCCATGATCACCACCACCTGCACCGTCACCCGCCGGGGCGAAGGGAAAATCGAAATCCCCCTGGATGAGGTGGTGGCGGGGGACATCGTGCACCTGTCCGCCGGGGATATGCTGCCCGCCGACGTGCGCATCCTGGACGCCAAGGACCTTTTTGTGAGCCAGGCCAGCCTGACCGGGGAAAGCGAACCGGTGGAAAAGACCGCCGCCGTGGTTTCCCCGCAGGAATCCGTCACCGACCACACCAACATCGCCTTTATGGGCAGCAACGTCATCTCCGGCACCGCCACGGCGGTGGTAGTGGCGGTGGGCGACCACACCCTGTTCGGGTCCATGGCCTCCGCCGTGGCCGGGGAAGCGGTGGAAACCAGCTTTTCCCGCGGGGTCAACGCGGTATCCTGGGTGCTGATCCGCTTTATGATGGTCATGGTGCCGCTGGTGTTCGTCATCAACGGCATCACCAAAGGCGACTGGCTTTCGGCCTTCCTCTTCGGCATCTCCATCGCGGTGGGGCTCACGCCGGAGATGCTGCCCATGATCGTGACCACCTGCCTGGCCAAGGGCGCAGTGTCCATGAGCAAGAAGCAGACCATCGTCAAGAACCTGAACTCCATCCAGAACTTCGGCGCCATGGACATCCTGTGCACCGACAAGACCGGCACCCTGACCCAGGACAAGGTGGTGCTGGAATACCACCTGAACGTGAACGGCGAGGACGACCGCCGGGTGCTGCGCCACGCTTATCTGAACAGCTATTTCCAGACCGGGTACAAGAACCTGATGGACCTGGCCATCATCCAGAAGACCGAGGAGGAGGAAGCCGCCGACCCGACGCTGGTGGACCTGTCCGAACAGTACGAAAAGGTGGACGAGATTCCCTTCGACTTTGCCCGGCGCCGCCTGACCACCGTGGTGCGGGACCGCACCGGCAAGACCCAGATGGTGACCAAGGGCGCTGTGGAGGAGATGCTGTCCATCTGCGCCTTCGCGGAGGTGGGCGGAGAAGTGGCCCCCATGACCGCCGACCTGCGCCGCCGGATTCTGGACACGGTGGACGGGCTGAACAACAAGGGGTTCCGGGTGCTGGCCATTGCCCAGAAGAGCAACCCCGCCCCGGCCGGTGCCTTTGGCGTGCAGGATGAGGACGGCATGGTACTGATGGGATATCTGGCCTTCCTGGACCCGCCCAAGGAATCTACCGCTGCGGCCATCCAGGCGCTGAAAGACCACGGCGTGACCACCAAGATCCTGACCGGCGACAACGACAAGGTGACCCGGACCATCTGCAAGCAGGTAGGGCTGAAGGTGCGCAACATGGTGCTGGGATCCGACCTGGAATACATGAGCGATGCCGAGCTGGCCCAGGTGGCCGAGGACACCGACGTGTTCGCCAAGCTGACCCCCGACCAGAAAGCCCGGGTGGTGACGGTCCTGCGGGAGATCGGCCACACGGTGGGATTCATGGGAGACGGCATCAACGATGCGGCCGCCATGAAATCCGCGGACATCGGCATCTCGGTGGACACCGCCGTGGATGTGGCCAAGGAATCGGCGGACATCATCCTGCTGGAAAAAGACCTGATGGTGCTGGAAGAAGGCATTGTGGAAGGGCGCAAGACCTATGCCAACATGATCAAGTACATCAAGATGACGGCCAGTTCCAACTTCGGCAACATGTTCTCGGTGCTGGCAGCGTCGGCCCTGCTCCCCTTCCTGCCCATGGAAAGCCTGCATCTGATCTTCCTGAACCTGATCTACGACCTGTCCTGCACCGCCATTCCCTGGGACAACGTGGATGAGGAGTTTATCCGGGTACCCCGCAAGTGGGACGCTTCCAGCGTGGGCAACTTCATGCTCTGGCTGGGCCCCACCAGCTCCGTCTTCGACTTCACCACCTACATCTTCATGTATTTCGTCTTCTGCCCCCTGTTTGTTTCCCACGGGGTACTGTTCAACGATCTGGCCAACCATTTCAGCGGCGCCGAGCTGGCCCACATGCAGGCTTCCTACATTGCCATGTTCCAGGCCGGCTGGTTTGTGGAATCCATGTGGAGCCAGACCCTGGTCATCCACATGATCCGTACCCCCAAGCTGCCGTTCCTGGAAAGCCATGCTTCGGCGCCGGTCACGCTGCTGACCTTTACCGGCATTGCCGTGCTGACCGTCATCCCCTTCACCGGGTTCGGGCATCTGCTGGGCTTTGTGGCCCTGCCCATGGCCTACTTTGTGTATCTGATCCCCTGCATCCTGCTGTACATGGTCCTGGCCACCAGCCTGAAAAAGGCGTATGTGCGCCACTACAAAGAATTGCTGTAAAAGGAGGACATTCCCATGAAATGGACGGAACTGTGGCTCCGGCTGTTCGGCACCACCGAGCTGTTCGGCCTGAATATGGGGTTCTGGGTGGCCCTGGCAGCGGTAGCGGCCGTGGTGATCGCCATGAATCTCCTGTTCTGGGGTATGGAGCCGAAAAAATAAGAGCAACAAAGCAAGAGGGCACGGTCCTTTCGGACCGTGCCCTCTTGTTTGTATGGGGAAAGAAGGATTACAGCTGGCTCTTGTACAGCTCGGCGATCTCCTCCACGCTGGTGTCGCGGGGGTTGCCCGGGCAGCAGGCGTCGGCAAAAGCAGATTCGGACAGGAAGGGGATGTCCTCTTCCTTCAGGATGCCGTGCAGGTTGGCAGGAATGCCCACGTCGGCAGAAAGCTGCTTGACGGCGGCGATGGTGGCGTCGGCGGCCTCGGCATCGCTCATGGCGTCGATGCCTTCCACGCCCATGGCCTTGCCCACGGCGCGATAGCGCTCACCGGCCACGCTCTTGTTGTATTCCAGGCCCACCGGCAGCAGGATGGCGCAGGCCACACCGTGGGGAGTATCATACAGGGCGGACAGGCCGTGGGCCATGCTGTGGACCACGCCCAGCCCCACGTTGGAGAAGCCCATGCCGGCAATGTACTGGCCCAGGGCCATGCCCTCGCGACCTTCCGGGGTGTTCTGCACGGCGCCGCGCAGGTTCTCGGAGATCAGGCGGATGGCTTCCAGATGGAACATATCGGAGATGGTGCAGTGACCCTTGGTGATGTAGCCTTCAATGGCATGGGTCAGGGCATCCATACCGGTGGCGGCGGTCAGGCCCTTGGGCATGGAGGACATCATATCGGGGTCGACCACGGCCACTTCGGGAATGTCGTTGGTATCCACGCAGACGAACTTGCGCTTCTTCTCCACGTCGGTGATGACGTAGTTGATGGTGACTTCGGCCGCGGTGCCGGCGGTGGTGGGCACGGCAATGGTGAACACAGCGTGCTTCTTGGTGGGAGCCACGCCTTCCAGGCTGCGCACATCGGCGAATTCGGGGTTGTTGATGATGATGCCGATGGCCTTGGCAGTGTCCATGGAAGAGCCGCCGCCGATGGTCACGATGCAGTCGGCTTCCGCCTTCTTGAAGGCTTCCACGCCGTCCTGCACGTTCTGGATGGTGGGGTTGGGCTTGATCTCGCTGTACACGGAGTAGGCGAAACCGGCCGCATCCAGCAGGTCGGTGACCTTCTTGGTGACGCCGAACTTGATCAGGTCGGGGTCAGAGCAGACGAAAGCCTTCTTGTAGCCGCGGGAAGTCAGCTCGGGGACAATGTTTTCGATGGCGCCGTGGCCGTGGTAGGAAATGGTATTCAGAACAATGCGGGAAACCATGGGAAATCTCTCCTTTTTTCTTGATTTGTATTCTTGCAGCGAGGGGGTGGCCGCTGCCGCTGACAAAGGCTTCTGCCGGAAACCGGCAGGGGCATTTATGGTTTTATTATACCATGCCGGTTTGATGTGTGCACCATGCGTGGACAGCAAATTTTGCGTCTTTCTTTTGGTGATTTTGGCTCTTGACAAGCCGAACCGGGCGGTAAAAATTTCAGCCTTTCCGTTTCATTTTTTTGACAGATGTTCAATATTGTATATGGTTTTTGTCCTCTGCCCGTATTAAGATAGTAGGACGGTCCGGAAGATTCGGGCTGTTTTTTAACTTGAAACCGGGAGGATTTTTCTGCCATGGAAGAAAAGAAGCCGAAAACCGGCGGGCTGGAAAAGATCGCGACCTTTATTGTGGATAAGCGCAACCTGTTTTTCCTGCTGTATGCGCTGGCGCTGATCTTCAGCATCGTGGCGTCGGGCTGGGTCAAGGTGGAGAACGACATCACCACCTACCTGCCCGCCGACACCGAGACCCGCCAGGGGCTCACCGTCATGAACGACAACTTCACCACCTTCGGCACCGCGCGGGTGATGGTCTCCAATGTGGATTACGCCACCGCCCAGGACCTGGCCCACACCATCGAGAATGTGGACGGGGTGTACGGCGTGGAGTTTGACGACACCGCCGACCATTACAAGCAGGCTTCGGCCCTGTACTCGGTGACCTTTGACGGCACCGCCACCGACGACATCAGCCTGCAGGCCCTGGACGGCATCGACGAGGCACTGTCCGGGTACGATGCCTATGTGGACACCGAGGTGGGGCAGGATATGTCCGCCGACCTGGCCAGCGAGATGGGGGTCATTCTGGTCATTGCCGCGGTCATCATCGTGGTGGTGCTGACCCTGACCTCACGCTCCTACGCCGAGGTGCCGGTGCTGATCCTGACCTTCGGCGCCGCCGCCATCCTGAACATGGGCACCAACTTCCTGTGCGGGACCATCTCCTTCATTTCCAACTCAGTCACGGTGATCCTGCAGCTGGCGCTGGCCATCGACTATGCCATCATCCTGTGCCACCGCTTTTCCGACGAACACGAAACCAAGGACACCCGGGAAGCCTGCATTGCCGCCTTGTCCAAGGCCATCCCGGAGATCAGCTCCTCCTCCCTGACCACCATTTCCGGTCTGGGCGCTCTGGCCTTCATGCACTTCGGCATCGGGCGGGACATGGCCACCGTCCTCATCAAGGCCATTCTGTTCAGCCTGTTGTCGGTGTTCACCCTCATGCCCGGGCTGCTGATGGTCTTCAGCAAGAAAATCGACGCCACCCGCCACCGCAAGCTCATTCCCCACATCACCTTTTTGGGCAAGTTCGACGTGGCCACCCGCTTCATCATTCCACCGATATTTGCGGTGGTGGTGGTCATTGCCGCCGTACTGGCCAACCAGTGCCCCTACTGTTACAGCTTCACCGACCTGGTGACGGCCAAGCAGAGCGAGAGCCAGATTGCCCACCAGAAGATCAAGAACACCTTTGGCAACAACAACATGGTGGCTGTTATTGTGCCCAAGGGCAACTATGACGCCGAGCGGCAGATCCTGCAGCAGCTGGAGGATTGCCCGGAGGTGAAGTCCGCCCAGGGGCTGGCCAACACCGAGGCCCAGGACGGCTACATGCTGGCCGACGCCGTGACCCCGCGTCAGCTTTCGGAGATTGCGGGCATCGACTACGAGGCGGCGGAGGCACTGTATGTGGCCTATGCCGTGGACCAGAACCAGTACGGCAGCGTACTGAACGGCATCGGAGATTACAAGGTACCGCTGTTTGACATGTTCATGTTCCTGCAGAACGAGATGAAAGAGGGCAACATCACCCTGGAGGGGGACATGCAGGACACACTGGACGACCTGTTCGACCAGCTGAACTGGGCCCAGGTCCAGCTGCAGAGCGACAAGTACAGCCGGATGGTGGTATACCTGAATCTGCCGGAAGAAAGCGATGAGACCATGGCTTTCCTGGACACCATGCACAGCATCATCGGCCAGTATTACAGCGGCGACTACTATGTAGTGGGCAACTCCACCAACGTGAAGGACCTGTCCAGTTCCTTCATCCAGGACAACATGCTCATCAGCATCCTTTCGGCCCTGTTCGTGGTGCTAATCCTGCTGTTCACCTTCAAGTCGGTGGGCCTGCCCATCCTGCTGATCCTAGTCATTCAGGGCAGTATCTGGATGAACTTTGCCGTACCCACCCTGGCCGATCAGCCGTTGTATTTCCTGGGCTACCTCATCGTCAATGCCATCCAGATGGGCGCCAACATCGACTATGCCATCGTTATCTCCAGCCATTACTCCGACCTGAAAAAAGAAATGCCCATCCAGCAGGCCATGATTGCCGCCCTGAACGAGGCGTTCCCCACCATCTTCACCTCCGGCACCATTCTGGCCGTGTCCGGTGTGCTGATCGGCGCAATGACCACCAATCCGGTCATTGCGGCCATCGGCACCTGCCTGGGCCGCGGCACCGTGATCTCCATTGTGCTGGTGCTGGCGGTCCTGCCCCAGATTCTGCTGGTGGGCGATTCCATCGTGGAGCGCACCAGCTTTGCCATGAAAGCCCCCATCGACCTGTCCCGCATCAACCGCTCCGCCAGCGGCAGCATGCGGGTAAGCGGCCGGGTGCGCGGGTATGTGAACGGTGTCATTGACGCCGAGATCAAGGGCACCCTGAACGGTACCCTGAAAGCCTCGGTGACTTCCGGCACCACCATCGAGCCTGCCGAGCCGGACTACTACCTGCCCCAGGCAGTGGCCGACGCCGAGGTCTGGGCCCAGAATTATACCGAAGGGGAGGAAGTATGATGACCAAGACAGTGAAACGTGGACTCTGTTCCCTGCTGAGCGCCGCCCTGCTGGTCTGTTGCGTGCCGGTGGGTGCCCTGGGCGAAGAAGAGCCCGGCATCATCCACCTGGCCAATGCCGACGACCTGCTCCAGCTGGCTGCGGACTGCCGTCTGGACAGCTGGAGCCGGGACAAGACCGTCTATCTGGATGCCGATATTGACCTGAGCGGCACGGATTTCGGCGGCATTCCCAGCTTCGGCGGCCTGTGGGACGGCCAGAACCACACCATCAGCGGCCTGACCCTGACCGTCGACGGCAGCGTACAGGGCCTGTTCCGCTACATCCAGACCGACGCTACCGTGCGGGCCACCACCCTGCAGGGCACAGTCCAGCCGGGCGGGTCCCGGGCCGAGGTGGGCGGCTTTGCCGGAGAGAACGCCGGCACCATCGAGAACTGCCGGTTTGACGGCACCGTGTCCGGCACCACTCAGGTGGGCGGCATCGCCGGCGTCAACACCGCCGACGGCGTCATCAGCGGATGCACAGTCAGCGGCAGCGTGTACGGCGACCACTTCATCGGCGGCATGACCGGCCGCAACGACGGCGTGGTGACCGGCTGCACCAACCTGGCCGCTGTGAACACCACCGTGAGCCAGAACGAGGTGGACCTGGAAGACCTGACCGTGGAGGACCTGCTCAAGACCGAGCGCGCCGCCGACATCACCGACATCGGCGGTGTGGCCGGCAGTTCCGCCGGGGTCATCCGGGCCTGCGTGAACCGTGGCGATGTGGGATACGACCACATCGGCTACAACGTGGGTGGCATTGCGGGCAGCCAGACCGGCTACATCGAAGGCTGTGTGAACTACGGCACCGTCCATGCCCGCAAGGAAGGCGGCGGCATCGTGGGCCAGATGGAGCCTTCCAGCATTTTGCAGTACAGCGCCGATACCCTGCAGCAGCTGCAAGGTGAGCTGAACACCCTGCAGGGGCTGATGAACAAGGCCACCCAGGATGCGTCGGCTTCCTCCAGCGAGCTGACCGGACGGCTGAGTCAGCTGCAAAGCCAGGTAGACACCGCCCGCACAGCGGTCAGCAATCTTCTGGACCAGCTGGCCAACGGCATCAGCATCGGCACCCAGGAGATCACCCTCACCGACCTGACCAAGCTGACCGGCAACAGCACCACCAACGGCGATACGTCCCTGGGCATCGGCAGCAGCCCGACCCCGGCCCCCACCGAAGCGCCGGATGCGACGCCGACGCCTTCGGAGGAACCGACGCCCACACCCGCGCCGGAAGTGTCGCCGGAACCCCAGCCCAGTGAGGTACCTTCGCCCGATGAATCCCCGACCCCCTCCCCGGATACCACGGAAGTTCCCGCGGAGGTCCCGGAAGCCCCCGCAGAGCCGGAGGCTCCCGCCGAACCGGCCGACCGCAGCGCCGCTGTTCATGGTGCCCCGGTCCTGGACGGGGAACTTCAGCACGAAGGTTCCCTGACGGTGGACGGCCAGCTGACCCTGACGGTGCCCAGTCTGGATGTGACCGGCCGCGACCAGATCACCGCCGCCCGCAACAGCCTGAACGGCAGTCTGGCCTCTCTGGCCGACGGCGTGGGCAGCCTGAACACCGACACCGGCGACCACACCCAGGCTCTCATCCAGGACATTCAGGCCATCACCGACCAGCTGAACGTCATCGGCAACATCCTGCTGGGAGCCGCCGAACCCGACACCAACGCCGACCTGTTCCAGGATGTTTCGGACAGCGACACCGATACCGACACCGAGGGCAAGGTGTTCAACTGCCGCAACGAGGGCAGCGTGAACGCCGACATCAACGCCGGCGGCATCACCGGCGCCATGGCCCGGGAGAATGACCTGGACCCGGAGGACGACACCAAAATTTCCGGCAGCAGTTCCC
>DXNX01000083.1:0-600 GCA_019413245.1 Oscillospiraceae bacterium | reverse complement strand
CAGCGTCAGATGTGTATAAGAGACAGCTACAAGACCCGCATCGTCATCCGGGACTGCGAGAACACCGGCAGCGTACAGGCCAAGAAAGAATGTGCCGGCGGCATCGTGGGCAGCATGGACATGGGCACCGTGATGAACAGCCGGAACTATGCGGACCTGGGCACGGCCGACACCGACTATGTGGGCGGCATTGCCGGGCGCAGCCGGAGCGCCGTCCGTGACTGTGCCGCCAAGTGCCGCCTGGAAGGCGACGGATATGTGGGCGGCATCACAGGCAGCGGCTACACCGTGACCGGGTGCCGGTCCCTGGTGCTGGCTTCCGGCACCGAGTGGGTGGGCGCCATTGCGGGTGCCCTGGAAAGCGACAGCCTGACCGACGCCTTGCAGGACACCGGCAGCGAGCAGAGCGGCAACTACTTTGTGAGCGATACCCTGGGCGGCATTGACGGCGTCAGCTATGCCGGGCAGGCCGAGCCCGTGACTTTCGACGCCTTTGCCGATCTGGCCGTGCAGGAAAGCCTGCCTCAGGCCTTTTCCACCGTAACGCTGACCTTTGTGGCAGACGACGATTTCGACGGCAAGGTAACCCTGGAGTTCCGG
>DXNX01000082.1 GCA_019413245.1 Oscillospiraceae bacterium | reverse complement strand
CCCTCTGGCCCACCCTGGCCGCCCAGGAGGTGGAAGCCCTGCGGGAGCGATAAACGGCTCCCCTGTGTAAGGGGAGCTGGCGCCGTAGGCGACTGAGGGGTTGGGGACTTGCTGGTATTGCCCGTATACGGGCGATAAGGCAGGATTCACAACCCCACCGCCGCTGCGCGGCACCTCCCCTTACACAGGGGAGGCATAAAAGGGAAGGACGCGGCAACTCCCCAACCACAGGGGAGGTCTGGGTTCAGTCATGTACCTTGCAGCTCCACTCCCGCACGGTCAGGCGCAGCATGGCCATGTGGTTGTAATACTGGGGCATGTAGGTCCAGCCTTCCCGGCCGGTGTAGTGGGCCATGACCCGCTCCAGGGCGTGGCGGCGGTCGGCGTCCTCGGTGAGCAGGGTCAGCTCCCCCTTGCCCATGACGCAGCTGTACAGGCAGGTGTAATCGCAGGCTTCGGGGCCCGCCACCAGTTTGTGGCCGGTGTCCGCCTCAAAGGCCACCAGTTTCTGGCTGGGCAGCAGGTCCAGCTTGCGCCCCGCCGCCGCACTGTGAAAATACAGCGTCAGGGTGTCGCCCTCAGTATCATAGCCGAAGTTCAGCGGCACGATGTAGGCTTCGCCGTCCTCCACCAGCCCCAGGCGGCAGCAGTCGCAATCCTGCAAAATGGATACCATCCGGGAAAAATCCGTCACTTCACGGTCTTTTCTGCGCATACAAAAAATCTCCTCTCCCGGGGCAAGACCCGGTTCTGTGTATCAGTATACCGGCTTTTGCCCCGCCTGACAACCACGCCGCTCCCGCGCCGGGCCCCGTGCCCACCCGGGAGCGGCGATTGTATTTTATGGCCAAACATGGTAGAATAAACACTATGATTGGCGGACTGTACTCTTTTACCAATGTGAGCCGCCTCCAACAGGAAGGATACAGATTTTATGGCTGAACATCATCCCCAGTCCCCGGCTGTGCCGGAAGAAGGCTGGACCACCATTATACGCCCCCGCACCGGCTGGTTCGACATCGACCTGGCCGAACTCTGGCGCTACCGCGACCTGACCCTCATGTTCGTCAAGCGCAACTTCACCGTGCTGTACAAGCAGACCGTGCTGGGCCCCGCCTGGATCATCCTCAACCCCCTGATCACCACCGTTCTGTTCAACGTGGTCTTCGGCGGGCTGGCTGGTCTTTCCACCGATGGTTCCCCCTCGTTCCTCTTCTACATGGCGGGCAACACGGTGTGGACCTTCTTTGCCAGCTGCATCAACAACACCGCCAACACCTTTGTGGCCAACAGCCAGGTGTTCGGCAAGGTGTATTTCCCGCGCCTGACCACGCCCATCAGCCAGGCGCTGACCAGCCTCATCAACTTCTTTATCCAGTTCATCATGTATGTGCTGTTCTGGGTGGGCTTTGCCCTGTCCGGCGCCGAGATGCACCTGACCCCCTGGCTGGCGGCCCTGCCTCTGGTCATTGTGGAGGTCATGCTGCTGGGCCTGGGCGTGGGTATCATTGTGTCCAGCCTGACCACCAAATACCGGGACCTGGCCATCGCTGTGGGCTTCGGCGTACAGCTGTGGATGTATGTGTCCCCGGTGGTGTACCCCCTGTCCAGCCTGAGCGAAAGCCCCCGTCTGCGGGCGCTGATGATGCTCAACCCCATGACCGCCCCCATCGAGGTCTTCCGCATGGCCACCCTGGGCACCGGCACCGTGAGTGTGGGGGGGCTTGTGTACAGCGTGGTGTTCACCCTGGCGGCGCTGGCGTTGGGCATCGTGCTGTTCAGCCGCATTGAAAAAACCTTTATGGATACGGTGTAAGGAGGATACCCCATGGCACAGGCAAATGAAAAGCGCCCGGTCATTCAGGTATCCGGGCTGAAAAAACAGTACAAGCTGGGCCAGATCGGCGGCGGCACCCTTACCCACGACCTGCAGAGCTGGTGGGCCCGGGTCCGCGGCAAGGAGGACCCCAACACCGTCATCGGCACCGACAGCCGTCTGTTCGGCCAGACCTTCATGGCGCTGAACGGGGTGGATCTGACCGTCTACCAGGGAGAAGCCCTGGGCATTATCGGCCGCAACGGCGCCGGCAAGAGCACCCTGCTGAAGATTCTGTCCCGCATCACCGCCCCCACCGAAGGTGAGATCCGCCTGCGGGGTCGGGTGGCCAGCATGCTGGAAGTGGGCACCGGCTTCAACAACGAGATGACCGGCCGGGAAAACATCTATATGAACGGCGCGATCTTAGGCATGACCAAGGCCGAAGTGGACGCCAAGCTGGACCAGATCATCGAATTCTCCGAGTGCGGGGAGTTCATCGACACCCCGGTGAAGCGATATTCCAGCGGCATGTTCGTCAAGCTGGCCTTTGCGGTGGCCGCCCATCTGGACAGCGAGATCATGGTCATGGACGAGGTCCTGGCCGTGGGCGATATGAAGTTCCAGCAGAAATGTCTGGGCAAGATGAGCGACGTGGCCGGGCAGGAAGGCCGGACGGTGCTGTACGTCAGCCACAACATGTCCACCATCCGGCAGCTGTGCACCCGGTGCGTGGTGCTGGACAAGGGCAAGGTCATCTTTGACGGCGACGTGGAAAAGGCCATCGCCGTGTATATGGAGACCACCGACGTGAACGTGGTCCACTACGACCTGACCCATGTGTCCCGCATGACCGGCAGCGCCGGCAAGCGGCTGCGGCTGGAGACCCTGGACTTTGTGGACAAGGAATCCAGCGTGTTTGCGGACAACGAAAAGGTGCGGGTGCGTATCACCTGGCGGGTGGCCGAGCCCTTCTCCGGGGTGAACATGAAGCTGAACCTGCATTTCCGGGACTCCACCCCCGTGGGCATCACCCACCCGGTGGACCTGGGCCCCGCTGTGCCCGGCAAGCTGTATACCACCGAATTCACCTTTGACCCCTCCCTGCTGGGCGAGGGCCAGTATTTCTTCTATATCGACGTGTTCGACGGGTCTTTGGCCCAGGCCGTCTGCCTGGACAAGCCGGTGACCGAGTTCGCCTTTGAGGTGACCAACGCCGACCTGTCCATGCCCGAATGGGCGTCCGGCTGGGGCCGTATCCACTTCCCGCCGGTCCAGGTGGTGGAAACCACCGCGGAGGCGTAAGGAATGGCCAAGCCTGATTTGTACATCTGCCACACCGCCTACCACCTGCTCCTTGCCCTGGTGCGCGCTTTGCGGGCCGGGGGCGGGCAGGCTGTCTGGCTCAGTGAGCAGATCCCCGGCGCCGACGCGCTGGCGGCTTCCGGCAAGCTGGACGGCGCCTTTAAAGAGGTGGCCGTGCTCCACGAATCCCGCTGGCCGGGCATTGTCACCGGCCTGCTGGGGCATACCCGCAACCGCCGCGCCTATGAAAAGGCAGGAGTAGGGCCGAAGCTGGACAAGGACGCCTACGGCACCATCCGCATCAGCAACGACTGGAGCGTGGCCGGGCGGTATCTCCAGGACTGCGGAGCCGGATATACCCTGTGTGAGGACACGGTGGGCGGTACCCTGGACACCGACCAGCACCTTTTGACCGAACAGCGGGCCGCCCCGGACTTTGCCCGCCGACCCTACCTGTACTGGGGGGACAGCCCGGCCTGTGCGGCCGTGGAGAGCGAGGACCCGGACCGGTGCAGCCTCTTTCCCCGGGAAAAGCTGTGCAAATTCAGCGCCCGGGAACTGCTGGCCAACCTGGCGGCCGAAGAAAAGGCCGCGGTGCGCCGGGTGTTTGTCTCCCGGCCGCTGCCCGAAGACCCGGCAATATACGCCGAAGCCACCCTGCTGCTGCCCCGCAGCTTTGTGCAGGACGGGCTGATGGACCAGGCGGAACAGGACGCCATCTTCCAGGCCGTGGCCGCCAAATACACCACCGGCCCCCTGTTCATCAAGACCCATCCCCGGGACGATACCGATTACACGGCTTTGTTCCCGCAGGCCACCGTGCTGGAGCGCACCATGCCCAGCGAGGTGCTGAACTTCTGCCTGCCCGGCAAATTCCGCCGGGCCGTCACGGTGCAGAGCTGGGTGCTGCGGGGCTTTACCGCTGCCGAGGAAAACATCTTCCTTTCTCTGGACGAAGCCCGCGCGCTTGTGTCCAAAACTGCCCCAACTGAATAACGAAAGGTCGCGTTTTATATGAAAACCGTTGCCGTCATTCCCGCCCGCTACCAGAGCTCCCGCATGCCGGGCAAGCCTCTGGCCGATATTCTGGGCAAGCCCATGATCTGGTGGGTATACAACGAAGCCAAAAAGTGCGCCGCCCTGGCCGATGTGGTCATTGCTACCGACGACGAGCGCATCGAAGCCGCCTGCCGGCAGTACGGCATGAACTGCCTGATGACCAGCCCCGACCACGACACCCCCACCGGGCGCATCTGGGAGGTCTCCACCAGGCTGGAAGCCGACCTGTACCTGCAGGTCATGGGGGATGAACCCCTCATCAACGTGAAGGCCTTCGACCTGATTCTGCCTCAAGAGCTGCCCGAAGACCCCTACTATGTGGCGGTGCTCACCAACGTGATGACCCACCCGGCGGATGTGGTGGACTTTTCCAACCAGAAGGTGGTCACCAACGCCGCGCGGGAGATCCTGATGATCTCCCGCAGCCCAATCCCGTACCCCAAAGGGACCCTGGATTTTGAGTACGAGAAGGTCACCGGCATCCAGCTGTACAGCCGCAAGGCCCTGCAGTTCTACCACGACACCCCCAAGTCCGCCCTGGAACTGGCGGAAGAAAATGATATGATGCGCTTCATCGAGCACGGGCACAAGGTGCACGCCATCAAGAGCCCGTACAAGACGGTGAGCGTGGACACCCCCAAGGACCTGGACCTGGTCCGCCGCTCTCTGTCCGAAACCAACCCCGACCAATAAAACCAACGAGGTACCCTTATATGGCAAATACCAAACTGCTGGACTGCACCCTGCGCGACGGCGGGTATGTGAACAACTGGCGCTGGGGCTTTTCCGCTGCCCGTGACATCATCGCCACCCTGACCCGCGCCGGGGTGGACATCGTGGAAGTGGGCTTTTTGCGCAATGTGGACCAGTACGACCCCGACGTGACCGTCTGCCGCACCATTGAACAGCTCAACCGCCTGCTGCCGGAGCACACCGGCCACACCATGTACTCCGGCATGGCCATGCGCTCCAACTACGATATTTCCCAGCTTTCCCCCTACGAGGGCCACGGCATCGAGATGATCCGCATCACCGCCCACGACTATGACATCCGGGAAGGTATGGACTTTGCCCGGGAGGTCAAGGCCCGGGGCTACAAGTTGTCCATCAACCCCATCAACATCATGGGCTATGCGGACAAGGACATTCTGTGGATTCTGGACCAGGTGAACGCCATCCATCCGTACCAGTTCTCCATTGTGGATACCTTTGGCAGCATGCGCCGCCGGGACCTGGAACGCATTGTCAGCCTGGTGGACCACAACCTGGACCCGGATATCCGGGTGGGGCTGCATCTGCACGAAAACATGGCCCTGAGCTTCTGCCTGGCCCAGGAATTCCTGGACAAGCACCTGCTGCGGGATACCACCGTGGATGCCAGCCTGCTGGGCATGGGCCGCATCCCCGGCAACCTGCCCATCGAGCTGGTGGCCGACTATATGAACGAAAACCTGGGCATGGGCTACGATATTGACGAACTCATGGACGCCATCCAGGACCACATCGCCCCCCTGAAAGGAGAAACGGCCTGGGGCTACACCCCGGCGTATTTCCTCTCGGCCCGGTACAACCTGCACCGCAACTACGCCGAGCATTTCCTGGGAAAAGGCGATCTGACCAACCGGGACATCAACCACATCCTGGCCGGGCTGGACCGCAGCAAGGCCACCGTCTTTGATGCCGCCTACGCCGACAGCCTGTACCGGGAATACCAGAGCCGCCGCATCGACGATGCCGCCGCTATGGAGACCCTGCACACCGCCCTTTCGGGCAAGACGGTGCTGGTACTGGCCCCCGGTGCCTCCCTGGGCACCCCCGAAGGCCGGGCTGCGGCGGGCGAGGCGCAGGCGGATGTGGTCATCTCGGCCAACTTCTGCCCGGAGTTCTGCACCCCGGATTACGCCTTCTTCTCCTCCAGCAAGCGGTACGATAAGATCGACGCCGCCAGCCTGCCCTGCCCGGCGGTGCTCACCAGCAACCTGCGCACCGACAACCCGCTGACCGTCAACTATGACCGTCTGTGCGCCGCTGATGCCCCGGCGGGTAACAGCGTCCTGATGCTGCTGCGCCTGCTGCGGCTGTGCGGGGCTTCCAAGGCGCTGCTGGCCGGTGCCGACGGCTACCGGGAGGGCGAGAATGCCTACGCCGAGGGCCGGCTGCACACCCACACCGACCGGGGCGCCGCCTACAACGCCCAGGTGGCGGCGGCGATGCGGGCCATCCAGGCAGGGGGACTGCCCATTGAATTTGTGACCCCCAGCGAGTACGCCAAACTGATGAACGCCTGAACCGGAGACAAACTATGATCGAACTGCTGGTGCTGGACGTGGACGGGACCATGACCGACGGCGGCGTATACTATGACGCCACCGGCAACGAACTGAAAAAATTTGCCATCAAGGACGGGGCGGGCATCGTGGCCGCCCGGGCCGCCGGGGTGCGGGTGATGATCTGCACCGGGCGGGAATGTGAGGCGGTGCGCCGCCGCGCCGCCGACCTGCACATCGACTATGTGTTCCAGAACGTGAAGGACAAGGCCGCTTTCCTGCGGGAATTCATGGCGGAACAGCATCTTTCCCGGGAACAGGTGGCCTACTGCGGGGACGACTGGAACGACCTGCCCGCCATGGCCCTGTGCGGCTTTGTGGCCTGCCCCGCCGATGCGGCGGCCGCTGTGGCCGCCCGGGCTGACTATGTGGGCCGCAAAAAAGGCGGCGAAGGCGCCGTGCGGGAAGCCATTGAGGAATTCCTGCGCCGGGAAGGCCGCCTGGACGAGGCCCTGCACCGGGCCTTTGGCATTGAAACGAAAAGGGAGAACCCTGTATGACCGGCAAACTGCGTGATTTCTATCAGACCCACCGCCCCACGATGCTGGCTCTGGGCGCCCTGCTGGTCTGCCTGGCCGTGGCCGCCGGTCTGTGGCTGGCCGTGGTGCGGGGCAATACCCAGAAGAGCCTGTCCCAGAAGATCAGCGATGACTACACCCTCATGAGCGCGCCCATCGAGGAGGGCCAGAGCGTGAGCCAGACCTTCTCCTACGAGGAGGACCTGCTGGCAGTGGCGGTGGTCTTCGGCACGAACGGGGAACAGCCCACCGGCACCCTGAACGTGACCCTCACCGACGCCGACACCGGCGAGGTACTGGCTACCTCCTGGGGCGACATGAGCCTCATCGTGCCCGGGCAGTATACCGGTCTGGGCCTGGACAGGGCGGTGGCCGGCAAGCTGGACGGACATTACTGCCTGACCCTGACCCCGGACTATACCGGCGCCGGGCGGCTGTGCGTGGGCACCTCCGACGGTGCCGCCCTGTGGGAGGAGACCTACACCTTCGGGGGCGAAAAACAGGACGCCACCCTCTCCCTCATTGTGACCTACCGCACCATCGGGGGATTCCTGGACCGGTTCTTCCTGGTCGTGGCGGTGCTGGCGGCACTGCTGGTCTTTTTGGGGGTGCGCACGGTCCTGCGACGCAAGATGCCCCTGCACCGGCTGGTGTTCGTGCTGGTGGTGGCTTTCGGGCTGCTGTACAGCGTGGTGCTGCCGCCCTATTCCGCCCCGGACGAAAAATACCACATCAACCAGTCCTTCACCCTGGCCTGCCGCTGGGCCAACTTCTTCAGCGATGACGACTGGCAGATGGGCAACGTGCCTATTGAGATGAGCTACCGCCGGGAACACGATACCAACGCCCTGCTCCAGGACGAGAACACCACCGTGTTCACCTGGCAGGAGCTGTCCGAAAATCTCTTCACCACCACCACCGACAGCTTCGACAGCCATGTGGAGCTGGCGGAATACCAGACCGACCGCAACCCCACCCTGTATGTGGTCAGCGCGGCGGCGGTCTTCCTGGGCTTTGTGCTGCATCTGGGCTTTGTGCCGGTGCTCATGCTGGGGCGGCTGGCCAACCTGCTGGCCTTTGCGGTGCTGGCGGCCCTGGCGGTCCGGTTCGCTCCGTTCGGGCGGCGGGTGTTCGCCGCGGCGGCGCTGCTGCCCATGACCCTGCATCTGGTCGCTTCGTTCAGCCGGGATGCGCTGCTGCTGGGGCTGGCCTTCCTCTTTACCTCCCTGTGCATGCAGGCAGTGTTTGCGGATGAGGGCCACCCCGTCACTCTGCCCCATCTGGTGGCACTGGGGGTGGCCGGTGTGCTGCTGGCCCCTGCCAAGGTGGTGTATCTGCCGCTGGCGGCGCTCTTCCTGCTGATCCCCAACGCCCGTCTGGGGGCCCGTCCCTGGGCGAAAAAGGGCGTGTATCTGGCGGCCTGCTGCGTGCTGGCCCTGTGCCTGAACAGCGCCATGCTCACCGGCCTGCTGCACAACGACGGGACCGAAGAGACCGCACCGGCAGCGGCAGAATCCGCCGAAACCCAGGCCGACACCACCGCCGAACCCACCGCCGTGCAGACGCCGGTGGCCCACGCGGCCCCCGGAGCGGAGTATGACGCGGGGGACGGCCCCCTGAAAGACTATCTGCTGGCGGTGCCGGATGAATATATGGAACACACCCCCGAAGCCTTTGTGCGGCGGCTGTTCTACTGCGGCGGCCTGACCGAGGATGTGTCGGACAGCGAGGTGGAGTTCTGGGCCCAGGCCCTGGTGGACGGGGACGTGAGCGCCGCCGAACTGGGACAGAGCTTCTTCTTCAGCCCCAGTGAGATGGAACAGAGCTCCTTCAACGATGCGGACTTCATCCGGGCCACCACCCTGACCTATTACGGGGAAGATCTGTATTGCGACTGGTCCATCGGCGTGGTGGAGGAACAGGGCCGGGTGAACTTCTTCAAGGCCTGCTATACCGAGGCCAAGGGCGTGAACGAACTCACCGCCTGCGGCGTCACCATCGGCATGGAAGACGCCGACCACTATCCCCTGGACCGCCAGCTGCTGGTGGAGCGGGTGGAGGAGGCCCGGGCCGTGCGGGAAAGCCAGAGCGTGGCTGCCCCCGAGGACCAGATCACCTACACCCCCGGGTATATCCTGACCCATCTGCCCGCCACCGTCCTGCTGGTGGTGCGCACCGTCGTGTACAACACCGACGGGTATCTCCGCGGGCTGGTGGGCGGACTTCTGAGCTACAACTCGGTGGAACTGGCCTGGGGCTGGGTCATCGCCCTGTACGGGCTGCTGGCCTTTGCCGCGCTGCCTGCCCGCCGGGATACCGAATTCGACCGCCTGCCCGCCGGACATTACCGCGCCTGGTGTGTGGGGGCCGTGCTGGCCTGCTGTGCCCTGACGCTGGCCGGGTGCATCGTCTGGACCCCCACTTACTATGAAACCGTCTACGGCCTGCAGGGACGCTACCTGCTGCCGGTGCTGCCGCTGGCCCTGCTGGTCTGCGCGCCCCGGCGCATCCTGGCTGTGGATCCCGACACCGCCGCGTCCCAGCTGGTCTGCGGACTGTGCGCGGTGAACTTCGGAGTGCTGCTCAACATCATGCTGGTCATCCTTGCCCGGTGACCGCTTCTTAGGAGGCTGCCTGTGACCATCCTGTATTTCTCGGCCCAGTATCTGCCCACCGTGGGCGGGGTCGAGCGCTATACCTGGAACCTGGCGCTGCGCACCGTGCGCGCCGGGCACCGTGCCGTGGTGGTGACCAGTGCTTTGCCCGGCCTGCCCGACCGCGAGACCGACGCCGACGGCATCGAGATCGTCCGCCTGCCGGTGTGGCCGGTGATGAACGGCCGGTTCCCGGTGGTGCGGCCTGCGGGCATGGCCGCTTTGAACCGGACGGTGCGGGAAGCAAACCCGGATTTCTGCGTCATCCAGACCCGCATGTACACCC
>DXNX01000081.1 GCA_019413245.1 Oscillospiraceae bacterium | reverse complement strand
CGGTGGGCTGGGGTTCTTCGGTTTCGGGGGGCAGTTCGGACAGATCGGGCGTCTGTTCCAGGCGGCTGCCGGGGCCGCGGGCGATGGAAATGTCGCCCCGGGAACAGGCCGTCAGTACCAGCGCGGCCAGCAGCAGCGCCGGGACCCGCATGTGTCGTTTCATCCGGTTCTCCTCATCAGGCAGGGGGTCAGGACGGCAGTTTCAGCCGCGGGGTACCGTCCTCGGCGGCTTCCAGGGTAACAGTTGCTCCATCCTTCAGGCTGCCGTTGATCAAGGCTTCGGCCACCGGGTCTTCCAGCGTCTTGCGGATGGTGCGGCGCAGTTCCCGGGCACCAAAGCGGGTGGAGGTAGCCTTGACGATGGCGGTAAGGGCCTCGGGGCCGTATTCCAGGGTCAGACCGCGGGCAGACAGGCCGGGGCGGTATTCCTCCAGCATGAGGGCGGCGATCTTTTCCAGGTCGGCCTGCTCCAGCGGGCGGAAGGTGATGATCTCATCCACACGGCCCAGGAACTCGGGACGCAGGAACTCCTGCAGAGCCTTCAGGCTCTTGTCGCGGGTGGCCTGCTCGGCGGTGCGGTTGAAGCCGGTGGCGCCGGTGCGGTCGGTGGAGCCTGCGTTGGAAGTCATGCAGATGACCGTGTTGGAGAAATCCACCACACGGCCCTGGGAGTCGTTGATCTTGCCTTCGTCCAGGATCTGCAGCAGAATGTTCATCACATCGGGGTGGGCCTTTTCGATCTCATCGAAAAGCACCACGCTGTACGGGCGGCGGCGGACCTTTTCGGTCAGCTGACCGGCCTCATCGTAGCCCACATAGCCCGGAGGCGAGCCGATCAGGCGGGAGACCGTGTGCTTTTCCATATATTCGCTCATATCGATGGAGATGAGCGGGTCCACAGTGTCGAACAGCTGGTTGGCCAGCTGCTTGACCAGTTCGGTCTTGCCCACGCCGGTGGGGCCGACGAAGATGAAGCTGGCCGGGCGATGACGGCCGGACAGGTCGGCCCGGGCACGCTTGACGGCCTGGGCCACGCCGTGCACGGCTTCGTCCTGACCGATGATGCGGGCCTTGAGGGCGTCTTCCAGCCCCTGCAGACGGCCGTATTCGCTTTCCTTGATCTTGACCGCCGGGATGCCGGTCCACAGCTCCACCACCTTGGCCACGTCGTCCAGGGTCACCTGGATGTCCGCGACCTGCAATTCCAGGGCCGGCAGACGTTCCCGCTGGCGGGCCAGCTCGGTCTTGGTCTTGGCCAGTTCCTCGTAGTCGATGGCGGCATCGTCCCCTTCAGGGTTTTCCAGGTCGTGTTCCTTTTCTTCCAGGTCGGCAATGCTGCGCTGCAGCTTATACAGCTCGGTGATCTCCGGGTGGCGCAGGTTGCAGCTGGCGCAGGATTCGTCCAGCAGGTCGATGGCCTTATCCGGCAGATAGCGGTCGGTGATGTACCGCTCAGACAGCTGCACCACGCTGGTGACCACGGCGTCGGGCACCTGCACACAGTGGTGCTTTTCATAGTAGCCCTTCACCCCGCGGATGACCTCGATGGAGTCGTTGATGGTGGGTTCCTCCACCTTGATGGGCTGGAAACGGCGTTCCAGGGCGGAGTCCTTCTCGATGTACTTGCGGTACTCATTGAAGGTAGTGGCGCCGATGACCTGCACCTGTCCCCGGGACAGGGCGGGTTTCATGATATTGGCGGCGTTCATGGCACCGTCGGAGTCACCGGCGCCCACGATATTGTGGATCTCATCGATGAACAGAATGACGTTGCCGGCAGCCTTGATCTCGCTGAGCAGTCCCTTGACCCGCTGTTCGAACTGGCCGCGGAACTGGGTCCCGGCCACCAGGGCGGTCAGGTCCAGCAGATAGATCTCCTTGTCCTGCAGGCGGGCCGGCACCTTACCTTCGGCAATGCGCTGGGCCAGACCTTCCGCGATGGCGGTCTTGCCCACGCCGGCTTCACCGATGAGGCAGGGGTTATTCTTCTGGCGGCGGCAGAGGATCTGCAGCGCGCGGTAGATTTCCCGGTCACGGCCGACAATGCGGTCGATGCGGCCTTCCTTGGCCTTTTTGGTCAGGTTTTCACAGTAGGTGTCCAGATACTTGCGGCGGGGCGCCTTGTCCTTTTTGCCCTTCTTCTTGCCGGTATCCTCCTTGTTTTCGGCCGGGGCGCCGAAACCGAAGGGAAACGCCGGGCTGCCGCCGGGCACAAACTCCTCGTCCTCTCCGTCTTCAGTGGGGACCATGGCACCGTCCTGACCGGCTTCCTGCAGGAAGCTGGCCATGCGTTCCTCCATGTTTTCCAGGTCCTGGTCGGTCATGCCGAAACGCTGCATCAGGTCATCTACGGGTTTGATATGCAATTCCTTCGCGCAGGTCAGGCAGTAGCCCTCCTGAATGGGCTTTCCGTCCTCCATGCGCTGTATAAATACCACTGCGGTACGTTTTTTGCAGCGGACACACAACATATACGCTCACCTCTCTCTGGCGGCCGTATGGGAAAAACCGGCCGCTGTAAGAACCATTATCCCCCCGCGCCGCCGCTTTTGCAAGGGCACAGGGCGAATGTTCAGATATTGTTCATAGCGTTCACATGGTTTATTCATGCGGCGCTCAATAGTAGACGACGAAGGGATTCAGCCCGGAAAGCAGGCTGTAAATCACGCTCTGGTCCAGTACGCTGCTGCGCAGGAATTCGACCTGCCCGCTGCTGAGCATGCTCAGCAGCCACAGCCCCAGCGAGAGCAGCCAGCAGTTCAGTGCACCGGACACCACACCCATGATCAGGCCCAGCAGCCGGTTCAGGCTGCCCACCAGCGGGATGGAATTGCAGCCCCGCAGCGCCCAGGCCAGGGCACGGAACAGCCAGCGGATGACCACACACACCACCAGGAACAGAATGACCTGGATCAGGGGCAGAACGATGGGTTCCAGCACCTCCACCACATGGGGTGTAGCTTCCCCGGTGATCTCGGACATGGTGCCCAGCAGGGCATTGCGGATGGTATCCGGCAGGAAAGTCAGCGCCTGCACGGCATTGGCCACATCCCCGCCGCTCTCGGACAGGGCGGCCGAGACCTTCTCGGCGATGGCAGCGCCCACATAGTTATCGTAAATAGTGGGACCGAAGGTCTGCGCAGCCCACACGGCGCCGAAGATACCCACCACACTGCCGGCCAGCAGCATCAGCGAGGACATGAATCCCCGCTTCCAGCCGGAAACGGCCGCCAGAATGAGCACAACGGCAAACAGAATATCATACAGCAGGCCTGTGATCGAATAGTCCATTTTGTTTTCCTCTTTTGAAATATTACGCTTTGTATTTTATCATTTCGGCTCAGGCGGCGGGATACAGCACCTCCACCTGTCCGGCGGTAAACAGCAGCGGCTGGGCGGCGTCCAGCACCGCCAGAGGCCGGGTATCCAGGACCCGGCTCCAGCGCTCGGCGCCGTTCAGTTCATAGCAGGCGACGGTGTCCGCCCCCCACAGGTACACGGCGGTATCGGCGCAGGTCACGCCCTCGGCCTGGCCTGCGTTCCCCTGCCCCACCACCTGCATGGCGTCGTTGAGAACAACGAGTTCGGTGCCGCTGTGGGTGGACAGCAGCAGGGCGGTGGTGCGGCGGTCCACCGAAGCCCCCTGCAGGGTGGCGCCGCCGAAGTCATACCGGGCCGTCTGCTGCCCGGTGGCGGCATCCAGCACGGCGGCATAGGTATCAAAGACAGCCAGCACCTGGTCCCCGGAGATCCAGTGCAGCTGCAGGAGCAGACTGCCGTCATCCGCGGTATAGACCGGGCCGGTCTCACTCTTGGCGGTATCCATGAGGAAGATGCTGCAGGCCATCCGCCCGTTGCGGGCGGCCACCGTGCCCACCGCAAACCGATGGTTGTCGGCGGCAAAGCTGAGCACCAGGGGCGTGCCCTGGTCCTGGGTCATCTTCCAGCTGTAAATGCTGCGCATGGTGGGGCTGAACACCTGCAATTCCGCCGCGTACCGGTCGGATTCGGTCACAACACCCAGGGTCCCGTTCTGGGACATGGCACACAGCATGATGGCATTGGAGAAGCTCTTGGTATACAGGGTCCGGGTCCGGCTTTCCACCTGCAAGTTGGTCCCGGACCGGTCATACAGCACGAACCGGGTGTTGCCCACGGCCAGGGCCGGACGGGTGTAGCCGGGCTGCAGGGTGCGGACCTGGGAGCCATAGGCCGAATAGATGGCCACATCCTCCTTATCCAGCTCCACAAAGCCGCCGGCCAGTTCCTCGATGCGGGTGGGCTGTTCAATGCCGGTGGACGCCGGCCAGCTGCCGCTACGCTGGAAGTACAGCGTCACCGAATCCATCACGTCCCCCAAAGAGGACAGGGAGGCGGAGAGCACACCGGTAAAAGCCGCGGCCCCCAGCAGCAGAGCCAGGACCACCACCACCCAGAAGATCCGGCGGCGGCGCGCCCGGCGGCGCAGGATGGGACTGAAAGGGCGGGTATTGCCCGTGCGGGAGGTGCGGACGCCCTCGGCCCGCAGCGGTGTTTTTCCGGCTGCGTTGCGGCCGGGTTTGTCGCTCTTTTCGGTTTTATCCGCCCTGGGGGCGGCCTTGGGTTCCGTCTGTTTCGGTTCGGGACGGTCCGGCTTGGAAAATTCCCGGGTCTGGTTTTCCGGCTGTTGGGGCTCGGTGCGTTCCGGCTCCTGTCCGGGCAGGGATTCGCCGCGTTCCCGTGCCAGCATACGCTGGCGCCGGGCGAGACGTTCCTTATCCTCGGCTCTCATCGGCGTTTCCCCTTTCGTAAGATTTCACGCATACAGCGTTCAGTCGTCATTTTCCGGCGCAAGACCGGGGTACTGCACATCTGCCAGGCACAGGCCCTTGGCGGGCAGCGTAGGACCGGCACGGCGGCGTTCCCGGCTTTCCAGAATGGCAGGCACTTCCGCCGGGTCCAGCTTGCCCAGGCCAGCCTGCAGGATGGTCCCGGCCAGGATGCGCACCATGTTATACAGGTATCCGTCGGCGGTGACGGTGATGGTAAAGATCTCCCCTTCCCGGGTCACATCGCACCGGGTGATGGTGCGCACCGTGTCCCCGTGGGCGGCCACCGAAGAACCGGAGGCGCACAGGGCCAGGAAATCGTGGGTCCCCACAAACCCGGCGGCGGCCCGCTGCATGGCCTGTTCATCCAGGGGCTTGGGCACCCGGTGGGTGAATTCAGCATCGAAGGGATCATCCACCGCTCCGTTGCGGATGCGGTAACAGTAGGTCTTGGCGTGGGCGGCGTACCGGGCGTGGAAATCCTCCGGCACCTCCTGCGCCTGCATCACCCGCACATCGGCGGGCAGGTGGGCGTTGAGGGCCAAAGGCAGCCGCCGCAGCGGCACGGTCCCATCATAGCGGAAACTGAGCGCGAAACGGCGCGCATGGACGCCGGCGTCGGTGCGGGAGCAGCCCTTTACATCGGGGCGACTGCCCAGCACCGCTTCCATGGCGTCCTGCAACACCTCGCAGACAGTCAGGGCGTTGGGCTGCACCTGAAACCCGGCGTACCGGGTGCCCTTGTAGGCCAGCCACAAAAGTACGGTCATGGACATTTCCTCAGAACAGCAGGGTGGTGGACAGGATGATGCCCAGCAGCACCGCCAGAGCCAGGGCGCACTCCACATCCAGCTTGCCGAAGTGCAGCACCTTCAAGCGGGTGCGGCCTTCGCCGCCGTGGTAGCAGCGGCATTCCATGGCCATGGCCAGCTCATCGGCCCGGCGGAAAGCGCTGATGAACAGCGGGATCAGGATGGGGATGAGGGCGCGGATGCGCTCGGTGAATTTGCCGTTGTCCAGCTTGGCACCGCGGGCCTTCTGGGCGTTCATGATCTTCTCGGTCTCCTCAATGAGGGTGGGGATGAACCGCAGGGCAATGGTCATCATCATGGCCAGCTCATGCACCGGGAAGTGCAGCTTCTGCAAAGGCCGCAGCAGGGATTCAATGGCGTCGGTGAGGACGATGGGGCTGGTGGTGTAGGTCAGCAGGCTGGTACCGGCGATCAGGGCCACCACGCGGGTCGCCATGAGGATGGCGTAGGACACGCCCTCCTTATAAATGGAGAAGATCCACAGATGCACCAGCGGTTCCCCTTCCCCGGTGATGAAGAAGAGGTTGAGCACCGCCGTGAAGATGATGATGGGCACGATGGGCTTCAGGCTCTTGAGAATGAGCCGGTAGGGGATCTTGGCCACGGCGTACAGCAGGGCCAGCAGCGCCAGGGACAGAATGATGCCCAGCGGGTTGGAGGCCACAAACAGCACGATGATATAGGCGATGGTGCCCACCAGTTTCAGGCGGGGGTCGCAGCGGTGCAGCACCGAGTTGCCGGGGAAGTGCTGGCCGATGGTGATATCACGAAGCATGGTCTTCCCCTCCTTTTTCTTCCGGCAGCGGCAAGGGCTTTTCCGGATGGCGAGCGTTGTACGCCTTGAGCACCGTCTTGACCGCGTAGGGCATGGTATATACATCCGTCTTGATGTCCAGGCCCATTTCCTTCAGGCGCAGGAAGATCTGGGTGACCTGGGGCACCGAAAGGCCCAGCTCCAGCAGTTCCGGCGCCCGGGCAAAGATATTTTCCACCGTGTCGTACATAGCCACGCCCGCCCGGTGCATGACCAGCACCTTGTCGGCGTATTTGGCGATGTCCTCCATGGAATGGCTGACCAGCACCACGGTCACGCCGGTCTTTTTGTGGTAGGCCTTGATCTGGGCCAGGATGGTGTCCCGGCCTTCCGGGTCCAGCCCGGCGGCGGGCTCGTCCAGCACCAGGATGCGGGGCTCCATGGCCATGACGCCCGCAATGGCCACCCGGCGCTTCTGACCGCCGGACAGTTCAAAGGGGCTGCGCTGGAGCAGTTCCTCGCTCAGGCCGGTGAATTCGGCGGCTTCCTTGACCCGGCGCTGGATCTCCTCCTCGCTCAGGCCCATATTGCGGGGGCCGTAGGCGATGTCCTGGGCGCAGGTTTCCTCAAACAGCTGGTATTCGGGATACTGGAAGACCAGTCCCACCAGGAACCGGAAGCTCCGCAGGTCCTCCCCTTCCGCCCACATGTCCCGGCCGTCCACATAGATCTTGCCGGAGGTGGGACGGTTCAGGCCGTTGAAATGGCTGATAAGGGTGGATTTGCCGCTGCCGGTGGAGCCGATGATGCCGACGAAGTCCCCTTCCTCGATGGAGAAGCTCACATCGTCCAGCGCGGCGGTCTCGTCGGGCAGACCGGCGTTGTATACATAGCGCAGATGTTCGCAGCGAATGATTTCTGACACGTTCGTTTCCCTTCCTTCCGCATGCCGCCCGGCCTTTGCCGGTGAAGCTGCGGTCTTGTAAGATTGTGCGGCGTGCGCCGTTTTTCAGCGAAGCAGATCGTACAGCGCTTTGGCGCAGGCTTCGGGGGTGATGACGTTGGCGGGCATCGGCAGCCCGGCAGCCACCAGCGCGTCCCGCAGTTCTGCGGCCTGGGGCACGTCCAGACGGTAGCGCTTGAGGCGCTCGGTCTGGCTGAAGACCTGTTCCGGGGTGCCTTCCATGACGATGCGGCCGTGGCTCATGACCAGCACCCGGTCGGCCTGGGCGGCCTCCTCCATGTAATGGGTGATGGACACGATGGTGATGCCCGCCGCCCGCAGGCTGTGGATGGTGTTCATGACGGCGGCACGGCCCCGGGGGTCCAGCATGGCGGTGGCTTCGTCCAGGATCAGGCAGTCGGGCCGCATGGCGATGACGCCCGCGATGGCCACCCGCTGTTTCTGGCCGCCGGACAGCTTGTACGGCGCCTTTTCCCGGAATTCGTAGATGCCGGTCATCTGCATGGCCTCATCCACCCGGGTGCGGATCTGCTCGCTGGGCACGCCCAGGTTTTCCAGGGCGAAAGCCACATCCTCCTCCACGATGGTGGCCACGATCTGGTTGTCCGGATTCTGGAACACCATGCCCGCCTTCTGGCGGATGTCGTAGAGTTTTTCCTCGGTGCGGGTGTCGATGTCCTCCACCAGCACGGTGCCGGTTTCGGGCAGCAAAATGGCGTTGAAATGTTTGGCCAGGGTACTCTTGCCGCTGCCGTTGCCGCCCAGCACGGCGACAAACTCGCCGCGCTTGATCTCCAGGCTGACGCCGTCCACGGCGTAGTCGGGGCGTTCGGGGTCATAGCGGAAGCGCACGTCCTGCGCTTTGATCATGGATTCCATGACAGGTTTCCCCCTTTATTCGTTTTCCCACATGGCGGTGGCGCCGCAGGGCACCACGCCCCCAGTGGCCGAAACCGGCAGGCCGATCTCATCACACCAGGTATGCCCGCCCTTGACCGGGCACAGATTTGTTTTGAGAATGTATTCCATCACCGCGGGGCTCAGGCCCTCGGTGTAGGAGTTGATGGCAAAGAACAGCGGGTCATCGGTAAGGACCTGCTGGGTCAGGGTGATGAGGTCGTAGACGTTGTCTTCCAGCTTCCAGATCTCACCGCCCGGACCGCGGCCGTAGCTGGGCGGGTCCATGATGATGCCGTCGTACCGGCTGCCACGGCGGATCTCCCGGGCCACGAACTTGGCGCAGTCGTCCACGATCCAGCGGCAAGGCTTGTCGGCCAGGCCGCTGGCGGCAGCGTTTTCCCGGGCCCAGGCCACCATGCCCTTGGAGGCGTCCACATGGGTGACCGAAGCCCCGGCGGCCAGGCAGGCCAGGGTGGCGCCGCCGGTGTAGCCGAAGAGGTTCAGCACCTTGATGGGACGATTGGCGGCAGCGATCTTCTTCTGGTACCAGGCCCAGTTCACCGCCTGTTCGGGGAACACGCCGGTGTGCTTGAAGCCGGTGGGGCTGACGATGAGGGTAAGCCCCTGCCAGCCGATCTGCCAGCGCTGGGGCAGCTTGCGGTGCTGTTCCCAGCTGCCGCCGCCCTTGGCGGAACGGTGATAGACGGCGTCCGCCCGGTTCCACAGCGGGCTAACGGGTTCGTTTTTCCAGATGATCTGCGGGTCGGGACGGATGAGCAGGGTCTTGCCCCAGCGTTCCAGCCGGTTGTGGCCGGTGGCGTCGATGAGTTCGTAGTCCTGCCAGGTATCGGCACAGCGCATAGATTCAAGGCTCCTTTCGGGCATGTGGGGCGGGCTTGGCCGCCGTTGTATCAGTACATGGTCTGCTGGCCGTCGTCCTCGTCGTCACGCAGGCGGCGGGGCACCGGCAGATGCAGATGTTCGTAGGCCAGTCGGGTGACACAGCGGCCCCGCGGGGTGCGGGTCAGGTAACCCAGCTGCATCAGATAGGGTTCGCAGATGTCCTCCAGGGTGACGCTCTCCTCGCCCAGGGCCGCGGCCAGGGTCTCCAGACCCACAGGGCCACCGCCGTACAGTTCGATGATGGCCCGCAGAACGCCGCGGTCCAGCTCATCCAGGCCCATCTCGTCAATGTCCATCTGTTTGCGGGCCGCCACGGCGGTGGGGCCGTCGATGGCGCCGTCCCCCTGGACGGTGGCAAAGTCCCGCACCCGCTTGAGCAGGCGGTTGGCGATACGGGGGGTGCCCCGGCTGCACCGGGCCAGCTCCAGGGCGCCTTCCTGGTCGATGGGAATGCCCAGGATGCCCGCACTGCGGGTGATGATGCGGGCCAGCTCGTCCGGGCTGTAGGGTTCCAGTTTGAGCAGGATGCCGAAGCGGTCCCGCAGAGGGCCGGTGAGCTGCCCGGCCCGGGTGGTGGCCCCGATGAGGGTAAAGTGAGGCAGGTTGATGCGGATGCTCTGGGCACTGGGGCCCTTGCCGATCATGATGTCCAGGGCGTAGTCTTCCAGGGCGGGGTACAAAACTTCCTCCACCTGGCGGGACAGACGGTGGATCTCGTCAATGAACAGAATGTCCCCTTCCTGCAGATTAGTGAGCAGGGCGGCCAGGTCGCCGGGCTTCTCGATGGCGGGGCCGGAGGTGATGCGCACCTGGACCCCCATTTCCTGGGCCACGATACCGGCCAGGGTGGTCTTGCCCAGGCCGGGCGGGCCGTACAGCAGGATATGGTCCATCGCTTCGCCCCGCTGCTGGGCCGCCCGCAGATAGATGCGCAGGTTGTTTTTGGCCTTGTCCTGGCCGATGTAGTCGTCCAGGGTCTTGGGGCGCAGGCTGTTTTCTTCCACCTCCGCCGGGCCCAGGTCCGGGCTGACCAGACGGCTGGGATCGACGGTGTATTCCTGATTCTGTGCCATGGTACCTTCCTTTCAGGGATTCAGGCGCGGGACAGGCCGCGCAGTGCGATCTTGATGATGTCCTGCACCGGCAG
>DXNX01000080.1 GCA_019413245.1 Oscillospiraceae bacterium | reverse complement strand
CTTTCCTTGACTGGGGTTGCCGCATGACCGCGGAAAATGTATATATGCACCGCCCTCGCGCGCCGGGCGTAGACATACCAACGTGAAAAAACAACAGGCAAAAAAACAACCCAAAACACGGCCCCGGTCACACAGTACGGCCAGCGGCCGCCCTGCTGCGGAGTGTATTTTGGGTGACGCCCCGCAAACTGCGTGCGGGTAACGATCCTGTTCTGATGTATGGATTTATTCGGCGTCCTGGCCGGGCTGACGCTCGGACGTGACGCGGTGGATATGCATGGTCAGATACAGTTTTTCTTCCTCGGTACAAGTCCAGCCGTAGCGGTCCTGGAGGTATTCTGCAATCTGACGGGTGCAGGCGTAAATTTCGGGATATTGGCGCCGCACCGCCAGGAACAGTTCCCGGCTCCCGGAATCGGTGGCCAGCGGCTTGCCCTGCATCATGCGCTGCACCAGATACCGCAGATGCATGGCGAACCGGGAATAGTTGAAGCTGTCCCGGTCCAGGGTAATGCCGAAGGTCTTTTCCACGATCTCGGTCAGTTCCGAGATGACCTGTGCACTCTGCATGGTCATGTGCATATCGCAGTTTTCGGCCTCGGCGTTGATGATGTGCAGGGTGATGCTGACGGCTTCCTGGTCGGGAAGGTCCACATGCAGGCGTTCCCGCAGCATGTGCAGCGCACTGCGTCCCACCTTGTACTCATTGGGGTACAGGTGCTGGATATCGTAAGCAAGCGGCGTGCGCAGGGTCATCCCCGCGCGGGTGCGCTCGATGGCAAAATTCAGGTGATCTGCCAGAATGAACGGCAGATTCGGGTTGAGCGGGCAGTCCAGCTCTTCGTTGGCCTCCCCGGCAATATCATCGGCGGCCAGAAAAATTTCTTCCGGCACTTCCTGCAGCAGCGCAAAGTACTTGTCGCTCACATCATAGAAGGTGCGCTGTACCTTGCTCAGATCCTGCAGGATATAGGGCGTTGCAGGGAATCCCAGTCCCTTGCCGAACACCACTCACGGCCTTTGGCATCACGGGCCAGGGCAATGTTGTTGTTGATCTTTTTGATGATTTCCATGCGATCCCACCTGGTCGGAATGTTTGGCTGCAAATTTTTTGCAAAAAAATAACCCCAAAGGCATATACGCCAGCCGACACACTTTATGTTGGGTCGCTGTGTACAAGTAATGCCTCGGAGGTGAGTAACAATCTTGTTCTGTACTTATGATACCTGTTTATTCAAAATTTGTCCATAACTTTTTTAAACAAAATTGCAAACGCCTATTTGGGCAAAATGATCATATCCGGTTCAGAAGCGCCCGGATGGTCTGTTCCGGGCGGGGGGTATGGCAGGCATACCGTGCCCGCAGTTCCTCGGCGGCGGTCTCCATGATATAGGGCTGTCCCACCAGATCCAGCATGGCCACATCGTTATAATTGTCACCGAAGGCCATGACCTCGGCAGGGTCGAAGCCCAGCACACGGCACAGGCTCTGCACCCCCACCCCCTTGTTGGCCAGGGTGGTATCGATCCAGAACGGCCCGGCCACTGCGGCATTGGCTTCCGCCCATTTGGGCACGAACCGGTCCGCAAATCTTTCCACACCGTCGGGCAGGTATACGCTGACCTTGACGATGTCCTCCGGGATCTGCGCCGGATCGGTAATGACAGTATGGTTGTTGCCGATCTCGTGGATGCGCTTGTGCATACCCAGCCCCCGCTCCATCAGGTAGCTGGTGTTTTCGCCGGAAAGCATGACTTCACCCCGGCCATCGGAGTGATTCCACATATCCCAGGCAATGGCTTCGGCCAGCGCCCGGGGCATGGGCGTTTTGGCCAGGACCTTGCCGTCCCGGCAGACCACCCCGCCGTTTTCGCACAGGAACACACATTGGTCGGCCACAGGGGCAAACAGCTTGCGCAGGCTGGTATACTGCCGGCCGCTGGCCGGGCAGAACAGGATATCATGCCGGGCCAGTTCCCGGATCTCCTCATAGATTTCCTCACTGACCTGACTGTGGCCGTAGGGCAGCAGCGTCCCGTCCAGGTCGCTGCAGATCATCTTGACTGCCATCTTACTCTCCTTTTTCCTCCGGTGCCACCGCACAGGCCCGGGCATGGGCGGCAGCCAGCTCACAGTATTCTTCCACATTGCGGGCCAGTTCCGCCGCCTTTTCCGGCGTCACGGTGCCCCGCACCTTGCCGGGAACGCCCATGACCACACTGTGGGGCGGCACAACGGTGTGTTCGGTGACCAGGGCCCCGGCGGCGATAAGGCAGCCTTCCCCCAGCACCGCTCCGTTGAGCACAGTGGCATGCATACCGATGAGGCAGTCGTCCCCCACCGTGCAGCCGTGTACCACGGCACTGTGCCCGATACTGACCCGCTCCCCGATGACCACATCCAGGTCCGGGCCGGTATGCAGCACGGCGTTGTCCTGCACGTTGGAGTTGCGTCCCACCACAATGCGGCCGGTGTCGGCGCGCAGCACCGCCCCATACCAGACGCTGCTGCCCTCCTCCAGCCGGACATTTCCCGCCAGGGTGGCGTTTGGTGCCACAAACGCTGCCGCATCCCTCTGCGGCGCCTGACCGTGCATATGAATCGTGGGCATACTTGTCCCCTCCTTTTTCCGTTCCTTATGATACAATACCCGGGCACACCGTGTAAAGGCCCGTCCGCGGCCAAACAAAAAGCAGCCCCGCAGAGCGGGACTGCCGACGACGCATCACAGGACCTTGGACAGGAAGGCCTTGAGGCGTTCGTTTTCGATATTCTTGAAGAATTCCTGCGGGGGCTTGTCCACCTTGACCGTACCTTCGTCGATGAAGATCACACGGTTGGCCACTTCACGGGCAAAGCCCATCTCGTGGGTGACCACCACCATGGTCATGCCGCCCTGGGCCAGCTCCTTCATCAGTTCCAGTACCTCGCCCACCATCTCGGGGTCCAGAGCGCTGGTGGGTTCGTCGAAGAGCAGGACTTCGGGGTTCATGGCCAGTGCCCGCACAATGGCGATACGCTGTTTCTGGCCGCCGGAAAGCATGTTGGGGTAGGTATCCGCCTTATCGGCCAGGCCGATGCGTTCCAGCAGTTCCATGGCCTTGGCATCGGCGGTCTTCTGGTCCATCAGGCCCAGATGCACCGGCGCCAGGGTGATGTTCTTCTTCACCGTCAGGTGAGGGAACAGATTGAAGTGCTGGAACACCATGCCCATCTTGGCGCGCATGGCGTCGATGCCCTTCTCGGTGACTTCCTGGCCGTCCAGCAGAATAGTGCCGCTGTCCGGTTCTTCCAGCCGGTTCAGGCAGCGCAGGAAGGTGGACTTGCCGCAGCCGGAAGGTCCGACCAGGACCACCACGTCGCCTTTGTTGATGGTCAGGTTCACGCCCTTGAGGACTTCCAGACCATTATAGCTTTTCTTCAGGTCTTTAACTACGATCACTCTGCGCCAGCCTCCTTTCAAACTTGCCCAGCAGCCAGGTAAAGATCATGACCAGCACCAGGTAGATGACCGCGGTACCGATCAGCGGGTACATGCACTCGTAGGTACGGCTGTAAATGCCCTGGGCCGCATACAGCAGCTCCTTGCCGCCGATGACGGTGATCAGCGAGGTATCCTTGAGCAGGATGATGAACTCGTTGCCCAGCGCCGGCAGGATGGAGCGGATGGCCTGGGGGATAACGATCTTGATCATGGTAGTCATGTAGTTCAGGCCCAGGCTGCGGCCGGCTTCCATCTGGCCGGGGTCCACAGCCATCAGGCCGCCGCGGATGATCTCGGACACATAGGCGCCGGAGTTGATGCCCAGGGTCAGCGCACCGACCATGGTAAAGTTGCGGCTGGAGGCAAAGATGACCATGCCCATGATCAGCAGCTGCACCATCATGGGCGTACCGCGGATCACGGTGACGTAGATCTTGAGGATGGCGTTCGCCACGCCCAGGATCTTGTTGCGATGGTGGGGGCGCTGCTGGTCGTGGGCCACACGCACCAGAGCAACGGTGCTGCCCAGGATCACGCCCAGGCACAGCGCAATGGCCGTGACCAGAAGGGTGGTACCCACGCCTTCGATGTACTGCATCCAGCGGTCGTTGGCCAGGAAGGCACGATAGAATTTCAGGAAGGAATCCTGCCAGAAAGTCAGATCGGTGCCGCTCTTGGCCAGGGCCGACAAGGTATCAAACTGTTGGGTCAGGTATGCCATGAAGGAGCCGCCTTTCTTTTGGAATCAATAAAACCACAAAAGAGGCGGCCCTTCCGGGGCCGCCCCGCGGCGTTCTTGTACGCCGTTGTGTGCTTATTCAGCGCTGGTGCTGTCGGTGCTGATGTACTTGGAGATGATGCTGTCGATGGTGCCGTCGGCCTTCAGGTCAGCCAGAGCGCCGTTGATGGCATCCAGCAGAGCAGTGTTGTCCTGGTTGACGCCGATGGCGTAGTCTTCGTTGGCGTACTCGGTGTCCAGAATCTTCAGACCCGGGTTGGCCTTGACGAATTCCTGAGCGGGAGCGTTATCGATGACGACGCAGTCCACCTGGCCGTTCATCAGAGCCTGCACAGCGGTCATGCCGTTGTCGTAGGCGATGACATTTTCCTCACCGAAACCGCCGTTTTCCGGGGTGTCGGAGCAGTAGATGTAACCGGTGGTGCCGGCCTGGGTGCCGATGAGCTTGCCTTCCATGTCATCGATGGAGGCGATGTCGGAATCTTCCGGCACGATGACGGACTGGATGCCGTTGGCGTAAGAATCGGTGAAGTTCATAACGGCGAGACGGTCCTCGGTGACGGTGACACCGGCCATGACCATGTCGCTCTTGCCCTGCTGCACAGCCAGCAGCGCAGCGTCAAAGTCCATATCGTCGATCTGCAGTTCCAGGCCCAGCTTGTCGGCAATGGCGCCGGCGATCTCCACGTCGATGCCCTCGAAGTCACCGCTGTCGGTGGTCATTTCGTACGGGGGGAAGGCGGCGTTGGTGGACATGGTCAGCACGCCGTCGGTGACGGTGGTGAAATCGCCGGAAGCAGTTTCGGCGGTAGCGGTTTCAGCAGAAGCGTTTTCGGTGGTGGTCTCGCTGGTGGCGGTGCTCTCGGAAGAAGCGCCGCAAGCGGTCACGCTGAGCACCATGCCGGCGGCCAGCAAAACAGAAAGAAGCTTTTTCATGTGATTACCCTCTTTTTTACAGTGTTCTGTTCATTTCCCTCTTATCCGGCGGTCAGGTCCCGTCGGGATATCCTCTAGTATAGATTTGTATTTATTCATTGTCAATGTATAAATATTACATATTGATATTTTCGGCAGTTCGTGCAAAACCCTCCGGTTCCCCTGCCCTGTTTTTAGGCAGTTTTGGGTCTGCAAAAAAATATTCCGCTTTTCCGGGCAGAAAAGCGGAACAATCAATTTTCATATTTCCAGCGCAGACGCGTCAAACAGCCCCGGCCTCACCCCGGGTATTCAGGCGGTAGCCGATCTTGTATACGGTCTGGATCTCCTTTTCCAGGCCCAGCTTGCGGCGCAGGCGCTGAATATGTACATCCACCGTGCGGGTGGCCCCCTGGTAGCCGTAGCCCCAGGCGATTTCCAGCAGCTTGGTACGGCTGAGAGCCAGGTTGCGGTTGAGGACCAGGGTCTCCAGCAAGGAGTATTCCTGAGGCGTCAGCGCCACGGTGTGCCCGCCCCGCAGCACCTGCCGGCCGGCCATATCCACCTCAATATCATGGAAGTGGAACTCCCGTCCGGCGGGGTTGTTCTGCCCCAGCATCTTCTGCACCATTCCCACCAGTTCCATGATCTCAAAGGGTTTGGCCAGGCACTGGGGGCGCAGGTCCTCCGGGCAGGCGGCAAGACGGGACTGGGGCACCAGCAAAACCGCCGGGTGGCCGTTTTGCCAGGCAGGCACCCCCTCAAACCCGCCGACGCCGGGCAGGTCCATATCCAGCAGTACCAGGTCGTAGGCATTGCGGCGGTCCAGTTCGGCCGCCTGCTGGGCGGTATGAGCCTGGTCGCAGGAATGTCCGACCAGGTGCAGATTTACAGCCATACGCTGTGCGATGGCGCGTTCGTTTTCGGCGATCAGGATCGTTGCCATACTTCAACAGCCTCTTTACATACAAAATTCCGCAATTTTCCCCACACATTCAGGCGGGTATTCTCTTCCGCAATATTTTCCTCACTTATACTATATAACGATTCATGTATCGAAGATGTTACAGGTCCGGAGGATTTTTGTTTGTTTCCGGCATTTTATGGCAAAATATGTTCGTTTTTCTTTTATTTTGCCCGCAGGCAACCACCATGCTATAATAAGGGAAAACACGGCGGTCCAAGGCCGCCCGGGGAGGTTTATGCAATGGAGCCGGTACGGATGGTTCTGATCGGATTTGGCGGCATGGGGCGTCAATACGCGGCCATGCTGCGGGACGGCGAGGTAGACGGGATGGTGCTGGCGGGGGTGTGCTGCCGCAATGCGCCGGGGCAGCAGCTTCTGCGGGAGGAATATCCCGGTGTAGCCATCTATCAGGATGTGGCGGACACCCTGGCCCATGCCGGGGAGTTTGACGCTGCCCTGATCGTGACGCCCCACACCAGCCATGTGGAGATTGCCCGGCAGATGGTGGCGGCGGGCAAGCATATTCTGCTGGACAAGCCCGCCGGGGTGTATGCCCGGCAGGTGCGGACTCTGGTGGAGCAGGCCAGGGAAGCCGGGGTCAGTTTCGGCATGATGTTCAACATCCGGGCCAACGCCGCCTTTGCCAAGGCCCGGGAACTGCTGCAAAGCGGGGCTGTGGGCACACCGGTGCGGGCAGTATGGGTGTGCAACACCTGGTTCCGCACCCCGGCGTACCACAAGTCCGCGCCCTGGCGCAGCAGCTGGAACGGGGAATGCGGCGGGCTGCTCATCAACCAGAGCCAGCACTATCTGGACATCTGGCAGTGGCTGCTGGGCGCACCGGATGCGGTGTATGCCGACCTGTCCTTCGGCCGGTATGCGCCCATTCCAGTGGACGACGCGGTGGACATGCAGCTGTACTACGACAACGGTCTGCACGGCACCTTGATCAGCTCCACCGGCGAAAATCCCGGCGTGAACCGGCTGGAGATCTGGGGCGAGCGGGGTCGCCTGTGCGTGGAAGACACGGCCCGCATCGCCCTGGACGAAAACGAGATGACCACCGCCGAGTTTGCCGCCAGCAACCGGGAGGTATATGGCACGCTGGCCTATCACAGCCGGGAGATCCCGGTAGAGGCCAACCCGGAAGCCTACCAGACGGTGCTGCGGCGTTTCAGCGACCATCTGCGGCTGGGCACACCGATGATTGCCGACGGCGAGGATGGGCTGCGCGCGGTGGAACTGACCAATGCGGCCTATGTTTCGGCCTGGCAGCAGCGCAAGGTCCGCCTGCCCGCAGACCCTGCCGTGTACGAGGAACTGCTGCGCAAGAAAATGGAAGAAGAGAAGAGTGGTTTCCTGCCTTGAATCCGCCTGCCAAAAAAACAAAACCGCCGTCCCGGAGCTGCCGGGGCGGCGGTTGCTTTTTATATTGGGATTATTCGGCGTCTTCCTTGGCCACAAAGACCAGCGCGGCGCAGCCCGGTCCGATGTGAGTGCCGATAGCAGCGCCCAGACGGGCCACACGGCCACCGGTCAGGTGCAGGTTTTCGTGCATATAGCGATGAATGGGTGCGGTGATGGTCTTCTGGTCGGAGTAGAGCAGCACATAGCCGTAACGCTCATCCACGCCGCCCAGTTTGTCGATCTGCTTGAACAGGGCGACCATGGCGCCGGGACGGCCGCGGGCGGTATCGGCCAGCTTGATCTCACCATCAATGACAGACAGCACCGGCTTGATGCCCAGCGCACCGCCCACCAGGGCCACGGCGGCAGGCAGGCGGCCGCCCTTGTGCAGATGCTTCAGGCTGTCCACAATGCCCAGAATACGGATACGGCCCTTGAGCTCATCCAGGGCATCGGCGATCTCATCCAGAGTTTTGCCCTCATCCCGCAGGCGCACGGCCTCCCGAATCAGGATTGCCTCCCCCTGGGAAGCGGTGCGGGAATCCACAAAGCGGACGTTCTCGAACTCGCAGGTCTCGGCAGCCAGACGGGCACACTGGAAAGTGCCGGACAGGTTGGAGGAGATCATCACGGCCAGGACCTCGTCCCCCGCTTCGGCGGCTTCCTCAAAAAAGCGGATAAAGGTATCCGGAGAAGGCTGGCTGGTCCGGGGCAGCTTGGATTCGGTGGTCAGGCGGGCGTAATATTCATCACCCGTCATATCCACGCCGTCCAGGATGGTTTCACCGTCGGCAAACAGTACATGCAGGGGCACCACCGTCACGCCCGGGCGGGCAGCATCGGAGGGGGTCAGATCAGCGGCAGAGTCGGTCAGAATGCGGATCATACAGCAAGCCTCATTTCTCGGCACAACCGTGCAGACAGCAAAAGGTCGACCGTTTTGTTTTTTCCTATTGTATCATACTTTTACAGGATGTCAAAAATTAGACCTCTGTGCAAAGTTTTTTCCTCAATCCCGCCAGGTCAGCACCGAGAGCAGGTTCACCACGCTGGAGCACAGGATCATGATGCCCACCAGGCGCATGACCATGGCCGCGGAAGCACCCGGGGCAAACAGGGCATACAGGCCCAGCAGCACACAGACAACGCCCACAGCCAGCGGTACCCACCAGGCGCGGTCGCCCCAGGCTCGGCGTCCCATGGCGGCCTGGATGTTGCTGATACCGGTGACCAGCAGAAACACGCAGATGATGGTGCCCACCAGCGTCACCAGAATGCCGGGGCTGAGGATGAAGAACAGGCCGATGACCACCGCACCCACGCTGAGAGGCAGTGTGGGGCTGGACAGGAAGGTGGCCCGCTGGAAAGCCAGGGCGTTGGCCACGCCGCAGGCACCGGCCAGCAGGATGAGCCAGCCGATGAGGCTGCACAGGGCGGCGGTGGCGTTCCAGGGACGGGCGATGAGGAACAGGCCCAGCACGATGCCGGCCACAGGCATGATCAGGCGGTCCCATTGCAGATTTTTCATGTCAGATTGCCTCCTTTGGGTCCCCGCAGGAAATTGCCTGCGGGAATCATGTTTTGTACGATTCAGGTCTGGGCGCTGTCGTCACGGCGGCGCAGACGGGGTGCCGATGCAAAGCCCGGTGCGGCATCCGTATCCAACCCCAGCAGATCGGCGGCCTCGTTGGGGTCCAGCTGCTGGACCGATTCCAGCTTGCGGGTAATGGCCCGGCTGCGGGTCCCGATGAGTTCTTCCAGGTCGCTGCCGGTCTGGTTCAGGTGGCGCTGCATGGCCTGCAGGCCGGCGCCGAACTTTTCAAATTCCGTCTTGACCGCAGCCAGTACCTGCCATACTTCGCCGGAACGCTTCTGGATGGCCAGGGTGCGGAAGCCCATTTGCAGGGCATTGAGCAGGGCCGCCATGGTGGAGGGCCCCGCCACGCTGATCTGGAACTCCCGCTGCAGGGTCTCGGTCATGCCGGAGGACACCACCTCGGCGTACAGCCCCTCAAAGGGCAGGAACAGCACACCGAAGGCCGTGGTATACGGCACTTCGATGTATTTGTCGTGGATGTCCTTGGCTTCCTGGCGCAGCACCGTGTCCAGCTGCTTGCGTGCGGCGGCCACAGCGGCGGCATCTCCGGAATCCCGGGCCTGCACCAGCTTGGCGTAGCTGTCGCCGGGGAACTTGGCGTCAATGGGCATCCAGACGGTGCCCCCCTGCCCCGGCAACTTGACCGCAAATTCCACCCGGTTGGCGCTGCCGGGCACAGTGGCCACGTTCTCGGCGTACTGACCGGGGGCCAGGATCTCCTGCAGGATGGCGCCCAGCTGCACTTCGCCCAGCATACCGCGGGTCTTGACGCCGGACAGCACCCGTTTCAGGCCGCCCACGTCGGCGGCCAGAGTCTGCATCTCGCCCAGACCCTTGTACACCTGTTCCAGCTGGGCACTGACGGTGCGGAAAGAATCGGAAATGCGCTTTTGCAGGGTATCCTGCAATTTTTCGTCCACTGTGCCCCGGATCTCATCCAGCTTGCGGTTGTTGTCCGCCCGGATGGTGTTCAGTCCCTGCACCAGGGCGCCGCGCATGCCGTCCAGGCGGGCGGCGTTGGAATCCTCCAGCCCTTTCAGGCGGTTTTCCAGCAGGGCCAGCTGGGCGGCGGTAGCGTCGCCCGCGGCTTTCTGGCGGGCGGCACCGGCCTTGTCGATGGCTTCCAGCCGGGCGGTGGCGGCAGCGCTGCTCTGGCGCTGGCTTTCGGCCAGGATGGCCCCCAGGTCCCGCACCGACGCCTGGGTGG
>DXNX01000008.1 GCA_019413245.1 Oscillospiraceae bacterium | reverse complement strand
GTCCCGGGAAATAATCGGGGGCGGGTCTTTTGTATGGACAGATTTTTTCAGCGGCGGCGACAGTCACGCACCGCACGCCACAACAGCCAGCCGGACAGCCAGATGCCGCTGCGCACCAGGGCACTGCCCCACAGCGGCAGAAGTACGGTGATGCTCCCACCAAACTGCCAGACGGTGTTGAAGAACCAGGCCAGCTGGACCAGAATCGAAGCCCCGCACAGTACCATGGGCACCAGCAGGCGCCTGCGGGAACCGCGGCGCGCCGGTCCCAGCAGACAATATCCTCCTATCAGTGTTGCCAGCCAGGAGAGCGCGTACAGCGTATCAAGGAACGTATATTGGACGCTGACATAAATGGCCGTGGGACCGTCCGCTCCGCCAATGATTCCGATACTGGCCGCTTCCTGCCGGGCAGTCATGCCACCGACCACAAAGACCAGCGCCAGAAAAACCGCCAGCACCAGAAACGCCCAGCGCCAGGGGCTGGCATTCTCCCAGTGGTCGGCAAACTCCCGGTTCAGGGTATCGGCCAGGGTCCTGGCATCTCCCAATTCGGCCTGGATGTCCGCCAGGGTCTCCCCTGCGTCCAGGCGGCTTTGCAGGTCACTGCCCAGGTCGTTCATCACCCGCAGCCGGGTGGTCCGGTCCAGCCGCAGATGCCGCTCCACCGTGTTCACATATCGCTTGACCTCGTTCATGGGGTTTCCTCCTTGCAGAATTTTTCCACGCAGGCCGCGAAGGCATGCCAGGTTTCGATTTGCCGGGCCAGTATCTGCTGTCCCAGCGGGGTGACGGTGTAAACTTTGCGGGGCGCCGGACGCTGTTTGCCGGGCTCGGTATTGCGCCAGGCGGATGTGATGCAGCCGTCATCCTCCAGGCGGTACAGGATGGGATACAGTGTGCCTTCCTTCAAATCCAGCATCCCGCCGCTGTCCTGCCGCAGACGCTGAATCAATTCATATCCATGGGAAGGCTGTTTTGCCAGAAGTCGCAGCACCAGCATTTCCAGTGCTCCCTTTTTCAGTTGCTGGGCAAACCGGGCGGTATCCGGAACTGTATTTTCGGGCATGGCGGCCTCCTTTCATTCTTTTATACTTAGTTTTACTAAGTACATTTTATCACAAGGTGTTTTTGGGGTCAATGGGCAGACTATTTTTTACGGCAAAGAAAAAAGCAAGGCCCGCAAAGGACCTTGCCTGTAACAATGGATAATTCAAAGCGTGTGGGGGCGCATCTGCACCACCGGCCAGCCCAGCAGTTCCACGGCTGCCGCATCATGGGTGACCAGGATCGTATCCCGCCCTGCCGCCAGACGGCAGATCACGGCCGCGGCCTGGGCCACCAGTTCGGCATCCATGCCGGTGAAAGGCTCATCCAGCAGAAGAGTCTGGACCTGGGGACACAGCAGCGCCCGCAAAAGCGCAGCCCGTCGTTTTTGTCCGCCGGAAAGTCTGGCACTGGGCAGCGTCAGGTCCTTATCTCCAAACCCAAGAGCCCGCAGTTCCTGCTCCGCTGCGTCAGCCGCACCACCGGTGAGCGCGATATTGCCCGCCGCAGTCAGCTGGGGGCAGAGCCGGTTTTCCTGAAAGACGGCACCGATACGGCCGATACCGGTCACTGTGCCGCCGTCCGCCGTTTCCAATCCCATAAGGATGCGCAGCAAGGTGGTCTTGCCACAGCCGGAAGGCCCCATCAGAACCAACGGCCCGGACACATGCAGGGTAAAATCTTCCAACACCGTGCGGGTGCCGAAACGTTTTTCCAGGTGTTCCACCGTGATGCTCATGCGTCCTTCACCTCCCCGCAAAGCCGGGCCTTGAGCCAACGCAGGCCGCGGGCTGCCACCGCCGAAAGCAAAGCCGACAACAGCACGATGACCAGCGTCCAGGCGAAAACGTCCGGTGTGGACAGGGTGATTTTGGCACGGTAGAGGGCATCCCCCACGCTGTGGTCGGGCAAGCCGATGACTTCGGCAGAAACGCCGCTTTTCCAGCACATGCCCATGGCTGCGATACAGCTTTCACACAAAGAGGGAAAGACACCCGGCAGCCAGATATACCGCAGCCGTTTAATCAAGGGCAGCCGGTAGACCCGGGCCATTTCCAGAAGCTGGGGGTCGGTGTCGGCAATGCCGCCCATGACGCCGGCATAAATCACCGGCAGCACATGGGTGAAGCTGACCACCACCGAAAGGTTGGCACTGCTGACCCACAGCAGCGCCAGAATGACAAAGCTGGCCACCGGCATGGCTCGGATGAGCTGCATGGGCGGCCCCAGCAGGACACGCACCGTATGCCAGCGGGCACCGGCCGCTCCCAATACCAGTCCGCACACCACCGCCAGCACAAAGCCGGTCAGGATTCGCAGGGCACTGAACGCAATACGATGCCAGAATTCGGCAGTGGGCAGCTGCACGGCCAAAGCCTGCAGCGTTTGCAGCGGGGTGGAAAGAAACAGTCCCCCATGGCCCAGCGCCATAGCTGCCAACTGCCACACAACGATCCAGAACACCACCGCAGCGGCGGTATGCCAGCGGTCACGCCGGACAGCCGCGCGGGGATCAGACGCCATAGTAGAAGGCGTCATCCGGCAGCTGCCCGCCCACGCTGGTGGGGTCGGCGTCGTACAGAACCTGGAAGTAGGTTTCCAAGTCGGTGCGCATCTCATCGCCGTCGATATAAACAATATTGCATTCCGGCAGAGCCTTCTGGGCCAGGGCAGCCTTGGCTACGATGCCGTAGCTCTCGCACAGGGCAGCGGTGCCCTCCAGATCGGAGTTGGCAGCCTCGGTGCTGGCCTTGTAGGCGGACAGGAAAGCGTCAAAGGCTTCGGGGTCGGCCTCAACGGCATCTTTGCGAGCCACCAGAACGCCGGTGACCAACTGGGAACCGGCAACCTTCTCCCACTCTTCGCTCATGTCGAACTTGACGCTCAGGCCTTCCACCTGGGAAAGAGCACTGGTAACAAAGGGCTGGGGCAGCATGGCGATGGTGCCCTCCCCACGGGCAGTCATCTGGGCCACAACTTCGGTGGATTCACTGAAGTATTCAATGGTCACATCCTGATCGGGGTCCAGACCGTTTTTGCTGAGCACATAGCGCAGCACATATTCAGGGGTAGTGCCTTTGCCGGTGGTCAGGATGGTCTTGCCCTTCAGGTCGGCAATGCTGGAATACTGGGTATCGGAGTTCTCCACGATATACAGAACGCCCAGAGTGTTGATGGCAGCCACTTCCACAGCGCCGTTGGTCTTCTGGTACAGGGTCGCCGCCAGGTTGGCTGGAATGGCCGCAGCGTCCAGGTCGCCCTTGACCAGCAGCGGCACGATCTCGTCAGCCGCACCGTACATGGTAAAGTTCAGATCCAGGTCGCTTTCGCCCTTGTCCACCTCATCAATCAGGTTGACAAGGCCCATGGTGGTGGGGCCTTTCAGACCGGCCACGCGGAAGCCGGTGGCTTCGGCCGTTTCCGGAGATTCGGCAGCCGGGGCAGTTTCCTCGGTTGCGGGCGCCGGGGTAGCCTCCACGGCAGTGGACTCCGACGAAGCGCCGCAGCCCGCCAGAGATACCGCCAGAGCCAATGCACTGAAAGCAGCCAGAATACGTTTGAATTTCACAGTGATTTCCTCCCATTGCCGCTGTCTGCGGCCAGAATTCCATTTGCTTTTGCCGCATTACTATACTATAATAAAGCAAGAATGTCGATTGCCGGTGCAACAGTTTTGCCGGGGCAACATTTTGAAGGGGCGGGTCCGTTGGCGTCGGCCCCTTTATCTCTGCACGAAAGGACCTTTGCGATGAATCTGCGTCCGTATTATCCTGTTTTGCGCGGTACTTCTCTGCTGCGCGGTATGCGTGATGATGAGCTGGACAAAATGCTGGACTGTTTTGCCCCGCGGGTACGCCGATATCAAAAAGGCGAATTCCTGATGCTGGCCGGGTACGAGACCCGCGAGGTCGGCATCCTGTTGGAAGGGTCCATCACGGCCCTGAAAAACACACCGGACGGCAGCAGTGTGGCCATCACCGAAATGAGCACCGGCGGTCTGTTCGGAGATGTTTTGTCCGGTTCCAGTACCAAAAGCCCGGTCAGCGTCATGGCCCAGACCGATTGCCTGGCCATTTATCTGCCTTATGACAAGATCATTCACCCCTGCGCCCATCTGCACGAGAGTCATCTGCAGCTGCTGCAGAATCTGGTGCTGACCATCTCCAACAAGTATTTTGCACTGGACCGCCGGGTGGAGCTACTGATCTGCAAGAGTCTGCGGGTCCGCATCAGCCTCTGGTTATTGGAACAGGCCGAGGAAGCCGGTCAGGATACCTTTGCGGTTCCCCTGACCCGTGCCGGCCTGGCCGAATACCTGAACTGTGACCGCAGCGCCCTGAGCCGGGAGCTGGGCCGCATGCAGCGGGAAGGGTTGATCGAGACTTTCCGCGGAAGCTTCAAAATTCTGGACAAGGAACGCCTGCGCCATCAGTGCCAGGAATGAGGTACCATTATGAACCATCGTCAGTCCCCTGTTTTGTATATTGTGATCCCCTGTTACAATGAGCAGGAAGTACTGCCCATTACTGCCCCGCAGTTTCTGAAGAAGATCAACGACCTGAGTGCCGCCGGCAAAATCAGCCCTGAAAGCCGTGTCCTGTTTGTCAACGACGGGTCCAAGGACAACACCTGGAACATCATCTGCGACCTGGCCAAACAGGACCCCCATTATCTGGGTATCTGCCAGAGCCGCAACCGCGGTCACCAGAACGCCGTGCTGGCCGGTCTGATGGAAGCCAAGGACCGCTGCGATATCACCATCTCCATTGACTGCGACGGGCAGGACGACATCAACGCCATGGACGCTATGGTGGATGCTTACCGCGACGGATGCGAGGTGGTGTACGGTGTGCGTTCCAAGCGGGACACCGATACATTCTTCAAGCGTTTTACTGCCGAAAGTTTCTACAAGCTGCTCAACGCCATGGGCGCGGAAGTCGTGTTCAACCATGCCGATTACCGCCTCATGAGTGCCCGGGTGCTGAAAGAGTTTGCCAATTTTAAGGAAGTCAATCTGTTCCTGCGCGGCATGGTTCCGCTGGTAGGCTTCAAGAGCACCGCAGTGACCTACGAGCGCCACGAACGCATCGCCGGAGAGAGCCACTATCCCCTTTCCAAGATGCTCAGCCTTGCTTTTGACGGCATCACCAGCCTTTCGGTAAAGCCCATCCGGTTCATCACCGGATTTGGCGTGCTGGTGGCGCTCATTTCGTTTATCGGTGTCATCTGGGCCATTGTGGAGGCTGCACTGGGCGCCACCGTGTCCGGCTGGGCTTCCACCACCTGCATCATCTGCTTTGTGTCCGGTGTGCAGCTGATCTGCCTGGGTGTCATCGGAGAATACATCGGCAAAATCTACATGGAAACCAAGGCGCGCCCGCGGTACATCATCAGTGAACGTACCTGGGACAAGGAGGAGGACGCATGAGCAAACAGGTCTGGAAAGGTTCCACCCTGCTGAACCCGGAACCCCCGGTGCTGGTCAGCTGCGGCTCCCCCGAAAAGCCCAACCTCATCACCGTAGGCTGGTGCGGCACCATCTGCACCCAGCCGTCCATGCTGTCCATCAGCGTGCGGCCGGAGAGATACAGCTATGACCTCATCAAGGACAGCGGTGAATTCGTGGTCAACCTGCCCACCGAACGTCTGACCCGCGCCGTGGACTGGTGCGGCGTCAAAAGCGGCCGGGATGTGGACAAGTTTGTCGCCATGGGGCTGCATGCCGCCCCCGCCGCCAAAATCGGCACTGTCCTGTTGGAGGAAAGCCCCGTGAATCTGGAGTGCAAGGTCACCCAGAGAATCCCGCTGGGCAGCCACGATCTTTTTCTGGCCGAAGTAGTAGCCGTGGATGTGGACGAAAGTCTGCTGGATGAAACCGGCAAGCTTTGCCTGGAAAAAGCCAAGCTGATCGTCTATTCCCATGGAGAATACCTGGCGCTGGGACGCAGGCTGGGGACCTTCGGGTACAGCGTACGCAAAAAAGCCAAGCGCCGCAAATAAAAAAGCAAACAGCCGTCGTCAGAAGTGCTTCTGGCGGCGGCTGTTTTTTGTTGGCACATAAAAGGGCCCGCCGCAAAGCGGCCAAAGCCACCTTGCAGCGGGTCCAAGGTTGATGAGAAAGGGAAACGCAGAATTACTTCTTCTGAACGTACTTCAGGCAGTCGAGCATAACGGCAACCAGAATGATGATGCCGGAGAAGACGAACTGCAGGTTCGTATCAATGCCCAGAGTGGTCAGGGAGTAGGTCAGAGCGGTGAAGATGAAGACACCGACAACAACGCCGGAAATCTTACCAATACCACCGGTGAAGGAGATGCCGCCGACAACGCAGGCCGCGATGGCGTCCATTTCCCAGCCCTGGCCGTAAGCAGCAGAGCCGGAACCGACCATGCGGATGCATTCAAGCCAGGAACCGAAGCCGTACAGGATGCCGGCCAGGATGAAAGCGCCCACAGTGACGCGGAAAACAGAGATACCGGAGACGGAAGCCGCTTCGGGGTTGCCACCGACAGCGTACAGGTTCTTGCCGAAGGTGGTCTTGTTCCAGATGAACCAGACGATCACAACAGCGGCAACAGCCCACAGGATGATGGTCGGGAAACCGTTGATCTTGGGGATGATCATACCGGGGATGGTGGACTCGATAGCACCGAAGGAAACGCCCTTGGTGGAGTAAGTGACCAGACCGAAGATGACCAGCATGTTCGCCATTGTGGAGATGAACGGGTGCATCTTGAACTTGGCGGTGAAGAAACCGGCGATGGTGGTGAAGATGGTGCACAGCACGATGCAGATCACCAGAGCCAGCAGCACGCGAACGAGAACCGGCAGACCGGAGAAGTCAAACACATGGCCAAACACGGAACCGGTGTTGGGGCCGGAATGCATCACGATGGTGGCAGCGGTCATGCCCATACCGACCATACGGCCGATGGACAGGTCGGTGCCGGCCAGAAGAATCAGGCCTGCAACGCCCAGAGCCAGGAACATACGCGGCGAAGCCTGCTGCAGAATGTTCAGGATGTTGTTGACAGTGAGCAGCTGCACGTTCTTGACGATAGGCGTAATGATGCACAGTGCGATGAAGATGACGATAATGGCAATGTACAGACCATTGCGCAGCAGGAAGTCACGGCGATTGAAGGTGTACTTGTAGTTTTCCCATTTCTGCGCCAGGGACTCGCCCACGGTGAACTTGGACATGCGCAGCATATCGATCAGGTGATACTTATAATCGAACGCAGCGTGCTGGCGATCCTTGACAGCCTGCAGGTCCTTGTCCAGCTGCATCTTGGCGTCAAAAAGGCGGTTCTTATGAACGTACTTTTCGTCCTTGATTTCATGGGCGTCGCTGAGCTTGGCCAAAGTAGCCTGATGCTCTTTTTCCAGCTTGGCCACGGCAGCCTTGTACTTTTCCTGCGCGGCGGCTTTTTCCACCTTGCAGCTCTCCACAACCGCCTGATAATACTCGGTGTTGTAGTGGGCTTTCAGGTAGCTTTCGCCTTCCGCAATCAGCTTGGAAATCGCTTCCTTGTTCTTTGCCTCCACAGCCTTGGCCTTTTCCAGTTCGGCCTTCTGCTGGGTGATGCGTTTCTGTTTTTCTTCTTCGGTATAGATGCGGTCACGTTTCAGGTTATCAATGTTGTTCTGGATCTCGATGACCTTATCGGTGCCGTCCGTACGCAGCGCGTTGATCTTTTCCTGGATCGCGCCGACATGATCGTCGATTGGCTGCAAAAGCGCAGCTTCCTGTTCAGCCGACAGGATTTTTGTTTTTTCTGTCACCATAAGTAATTTCCCCCACTTACAGGTATTTCGCACTGAGTCTCAGGAGCTCTTCCTGGTTGGTATCTTTGGTATTCACAATACCGGAAAGATGACCGTTGGACATAACGCCGATACGGTTTGTGATACCCAGGATCTCAGGCATTTCGGAGGAAACAACGATGATCGTCTTTCCCTGCTTTGCCATATTGATGATCAGCTCATAGATCTCGTACTTTGCACCTACGTCGATACCGCGGGTAGGCTCATCCATCATGAAGACCTGCGGTTCACGTTCAAGCCATTTGCCGAAGATGACCTTCTGCTGGTTGCCGCCGGACAGGCTGGAGATCATATCATCGGGACCCATGCACTTGGTGTGCATGACCTTGATCTCATTGTTGGTCGCCTTGACCATCTTGGGGTTGGACAGTGCCATACCGGCCTTATACTGGTCAAGGTTGGCAATGGTCGTGTTAAAGGTCAGGTCACATTTCAGGAACAGGCCGTTGGCCTTGCGTTCCTCCGTGATCATGGCGAATCCATGTTCGATGGCTTCCTTGGCGTTGCTGAAGTTCATCAGCCGGTCACGGAAGTATACACGTCCGGCCGCACGGGTACGAACGCCGAAGATGGTTTCCAGCAGTTCGGTACGTCCGGCACCGACCAGGCCGTACAGACCGAAGATCTCGCCTTCCCGGACATCAAAGGAGATATCCTGCAGGTGCGGCGCGTACTTGGTGGAAAGGTGCTGAACCGAAAGAATCGGCTTGCCGGGGGTGTTGTCCACCGGCGGGAAGCGGCTTTCCAGAGAGCGTCCGACCATGGCGGAGATCAGTTCGTTCATGTTGGTGTCGGCGGTGTCCTTGGTCATGACCAGTTTGCCGTCACGCAGCACCGAGATCTGATCGCAGATCTCGAAGATCTCGTCCATCTTATGAGAGATGTAGATCAACGAGATGCCCTGCGCTTTCAGCATGCGCATCATCTCAAACAGCTTGTCGACTTCCTGCACAGTCAGAGAGGAGGTCGGTTCGTCCAGCACGATGACCTGCGAATTGTAGGAGATGGCCTTTGCAATTTCGCACATCTGCCGCTGAGAAACGGACATATTCCGCATGGGCTGGGTCAGGTTTACGGTCATGCCGAGCTTGCGGAACAGCTCGGAGGCCTTTTTCTTCATTCTCGTCTCGTCGATGACGCCAACGGAGTTGACCGGATAGCGGCCAAGGAACAGGTTGTCGATGACGTTTCTTTCCAGGCACTGGTTCAGTTCCTGGTGGACCATGGCAATGCCGTTTTCCAGGGCATCCTTCGGGCCGGAGAAGCTGATCTCCTTACCGTTGAGGTAAATCTTGCCTTCGTCCTTCTGGTAGGTGCCGAAAAGGCACTTCATCATCGTGGACTTACCGGCGCCGTTTTCGCCCATAAGTCCCATGACAGTTCCGCGTTTGACATCGAGGTTGATATGGTCAAGAACCCGGTTGCGGCCGAAGGACTTGCTCATACCACGAATCGACAAGACGATATCGTCTTTCGCTTCTGCCATTCTAGTTACTCCCGTATCTGCAAATTAGCAGCTTCTGTGACTGCTGCTGTGTTGTTCATCAAAAAACGCTATTAGGGAGGAGCTGCGTTGCATATCTACTCCCTAATAGCAAGTGAGTTACCTGTTAATGAGTCGGTTTACCGTAAACCGTGTTGGAAAATCACTGGCTCAGCAGAGCAGTGTAGGAAGCGCCGTTGTCGGTCTTAACCATGTTGATGGCGAAAGCATCGTACTGGCTGGGGTTGCTCAGACGGTTGGTGATGTTGGCCTCGGTCTGGCCGTCGCCGGCGATGTATTCGACTTCCAGGTTCAGCAGATCGTCGTAGTTCTGCAGCAGCGGCTGGTAGGTGGAGCCCAGGAAGTTATCGGCGGAGTTGTAGATGTCCAGCCAAACCTTCTTGGTGGGATGAGTGGTGGCATCCAGCTGGTTGGAAACGGGCTCGTAGACCTTGGTGGAGTCCATGAAGTCCTGATAGTTGTCAGCGGTGACAGCCACGTTCAGAGCGTAGTAGGAGCGCTCGTCTTCAACATACTTGTAAACATCGTCGCTCAGCACGTTGCCGGCTTCGTCGGCGGTGCCGATACCGGTATCGATGTCAACGCCATCCAGAGCGTTACGGATCACGCGCAGGGTCAGGTAAGCCTGAACGTCGGCGTGCTGGCTGATGGTGCCGCCGTAGCCTTCACCGATAGCAGCAACGGCGTCAGCGTTGGCGTCGTAACCGAAGGTGGGAACGCCTTCCGCCTTGGACCAGGCGTTGAACATGGACATGCCCATGCCGTCGTTGTTGGAGACGACCACGTCGATGGACTCACCGAAGGAAGCGGACCAGGTGCCGATGGCGTTGCCGGCAGTGGCAGCGTCCCAAGTGGCGCCGGCGGAGTTCTTCATTTCCTGAGAAGCCAGCTCGCGGATGGTGTAGGTCTTGCCGTTGACTTCGATGGAACCATCCTGAACGGCAGTAGCGGTGCCGTCGGTGTTGGTGCCGACAGGATCGCTGTTCACAGCGCCGTCAGTCTCAACAGCGGTGCCCAGAGCGGAACGAACGCCGCGGGTACGGGCGATGGAGTCGTTGTGGCCGATATCGCCGATGGCCAGAACATAACCGATGATGCCGTCGCCGTTGCGGTCAATGGTATCAATGTTCTTTTCGATGTACTCCTTGACCATCTGGCCCTGCAGTTCAGCACCCTGGTTGGCATCGAAGCCGACGTAGTAGGTGTTTTCGTTGAAGTTCAGAGCGGTCTTGTCCAGCTCACCGGTGGAGCTGTTGGAGGGCTGACGGTTGAACCAGACGAGGGGCTTATCCTTATTGGCGACTTCGCCGGAAGTAGTTTCAGCGGAGGTTGCGGCTTCGGAGGTGCCGGTAGAAGCAGTGCTTTCGGAGGTGGTGGTATTACCGCCGGAGCAAGCTGCCAAGCTGAGTGCCATGGCGGCTGCCAGGGTCAATGCAAGCGCTTTTTTCATAATGTTTCTCCTTCTGACTTTGGGATTTTATTTTGCAGGACCGTTCCTCACTTGGTCCCGCCTGACAATATTTATGGTAAAGGAAAAACACCCTGTTTTCAAGGTGAAATTTCACCGAAATACAGGGTGTTTTTTTATCCTATTTGGCTGTTTTGCTTGCTTATTGTCGGCTTCTTTTGTGTATCTTGCACAAGTGCGTATCGAAAATGCGGAATTTTATTCCATTGGAATTCCATTAACCGAACGCAAAAAGTGCCTTCTGACTGTCCATAGCGAAAAGATTTTCCCTGTCCACGATGCGGGTGGCCGTATCCACGGTGGGCTCCAGCTCCCCTGCCCTGCCGGTCAGCAGTTTGTAGGCGCTTTCCACCCCCAGATAGCCCATGGCATAGGGATTCTGCACAACAAGGGCATCCACTTCGCCGGTCTGCAGGTCATCCACCGTTTCCACATTGGAGTCGAACCCCACCAGAAAGACCGTATCCGCCAGGTCCAGTTCCCGTACGGCTTCCGCCGCACCCACGCTGGTGGGTTCGTTGAAAGCCAGCAGAGCATTAATCTCCGGATGTTGCTGCAGCAGTGCCACAGTATCCGCCTGGGCAGACGAGGCTTCAGCCAGAGTGTGCACCACCTGTACCACCTGGGCGCGGCCGCTTTCCTCCAGCGCATCGCAGGCACCGCGTTCGCGCTCCTGACCGTTGGCACTGTTGAGACCGTAATTGATGATTCCCACATTCAGCTGCCCTTCGGTGCGTTCCAGGGCCGCCTGCGCCGCCATCTGCCCGGCGGCATAATTATCCGTACCGATATAGGTCCTGACAGCCGGGGAATCCACGTCAGAGTCAATGGCAATGATGCCCACGCCCTGCTGTGCCGCCGAGTTGATGGCCGCTGCGGTATTTTCGTAATCGGTGGCCGAGAACACAACGGCCTCAGCCCCGCTCGAAACAGCCTGCTCCACCAAAAGATTTTGCGCTTCGTAGTCCTCCTCGGAGTCGGGAGCGGTGATGGTCAGATCAATGTTGTATTCGGCAGCGGCTGCCTCCGCCCCTGCAAACATGGAAAGGAAAAACTGGGTTTCGCTGGATTTGACCACCAGGGCCACCTTGTGCGGGTCCCCAGCCGTGGGGGCACAGCCGGACAGCGGCAGACAAACCGCCGCAGCCGCCGCGCACAGCAGTGCAGCCAGGCGCAGGCGGGTGTTATTTCGTTTCATATTCGCCCTCCTGTACCTGCGGCATGCGGATCTCCACGCAGGTTCCCACATCCGGCTCACTTTCAATGCGCAGACCGTATCCTTCCCCGAAATAGATGCGCAGGCGGTCATTGACATTCTTGATGCCGATGCCGGTGCGGTCCCCCGGTTCGCTGTGCAGGATGTGCTGCACCTGTTCTTCATCCATGCCGATGCCGTCGTCCCGCACCCGGAACAGGATGTCTTTTCCGTCGCGGCAAACTTCCACGTCAATATGCCCCGGCTCCACCATCAGGTCCAGACCGTGGGCAATGGCATTTTCCAGAATGGGCTGCAGGGTGATCTTGTTGCACAGGCAGTCCAGGCAGGTCTCATCCAGCTTGAAGTCATAAGAGAACTGGTTCTTATACCGGTATTTCTGGATCTGCAGGTAGCTTTCGGCATGTTCCAGCTCCTTGCGGATGGGGATCAGCTCATGCCCCTTGCTGATGCTGATGCGGAACAGGCGGGCCAGAGCATGCACCATATTGACGGCGTCGGCATTGCGGCCCTGCTCACACATCCAGGCAATGGAATCCAGGGTATTGTACAAAAAATGGGGGTTGATCTGCGCCTGCAAGGCCTTGAGTTCGGTCTTGCGCAGGTTGACCTCTTCTTCCCGGACGGTGGCCATCAGATGCTGAATCCGGTGTACCATGTGCCCGAAGGAATCGGAGAGTTCCTCCACCTCCCGGGTGCCGGCCACCGGTTCATAGGCAAAGTGGTCGGCATCCTGTTCAAAGCGCTCCATAGCATCGGCCAGCGCAGCCAGAGGGCGGGACAGAATGCGGGAAAGCAGCCAGCCGGCGCCAAGCACCGCCGCCAGAACAGTCAGCGCCACTGCCAGGCAGATGCGCAGCATAGCCCGGACGCTCAGGTCCACCAGTTCGTCCACATAACTGACGCCCACCACCCGCCAGGTACTGTCCTCGATGCCGGTGATGGAGTAGATGACGGTTTCTTCGGACCAGGTCCCATCCCCCATCGAGGCCAGACGGGTGGTATCCTCACTTTTCAGGCCGGAGTAAATCAGCTGCTGCTGGGGATGGTAGACAATGTTGCCCCGGTCATCCATCAGGAAGCAATACCCGTGGGAACCGATACCCACACCGGAGATGTACTCCGAGATGGTGGAGAAGCTGATATCCAGAGAAACCCAGTCGGCACCGTCTTCTCCGTCCAGACGGGCAGCAATGGTCACGACCCAGGGGTAATAACTTTCAAAGATGGTCTCCACATGGGGCGGGGTCACATAGCTGTCGGCGGCAGCGGCACTCTCGGCATTGAAGGAAAGATTCTGCAGGATTTCGTCCCGGGGTTCATGGCCCAGGGACCAACAATCTACCAAGGTGCCGTTCTCGGTATAGGTAGTGACTGCCACAACGTCCGAACGCACCCGCAGAAGATCGCGCAGGAACTCGTCCCGCTCGGCCCCCTCATACTGCATGGAGGTCTGGACCAGATTCATGACCTCGTTCATATCCTGCACATACCGGGCCACCGTGGCGGCCGCCTGGGTACAGGCCTGTGCGCTGGCGGTACGCGCGCTCTGGACCATGCCTGCCCGGTACTGAGCAATAAAAATACCACTGACGGCACACAGGACAACCGCCGTGATCCCTGCCACCATGCCTACCAGCATGGTCAGCAGCCGGGGGCGCCGCGGACGGCGCACAGCGGTCACTGTCTGGTTCCCTGCCGGCGCAGGGCATTGGGAGAAATACCGCAGTACTTCTTAAAGCAGTAGCTGAAATAATGCTGGTCAGTGTAACCGCAGCGGGCCGCGATCTCCTGGATTTTGAGTGACGTGGTCATAAGTAGCTCTTTGGCGGCCGTCATACGCTTGCCGATAAGGATATTGATAAAGGTTTCCCCCGCGTATTTCTTGATGCAGGCACTGAGATGGTTGGGGCTGACATCCAGCATAGCGCTCAGGGATACCAGTGACAGGTCCTTATCCATGTAATGTTCATCAATGGCGTCCAAAGCCTTCTGACACAGCAGGCTGCCGCCTTTTTTCTGCTGGGTGCTGAGCTGGTCCATGGCACCAAGGCACAAGTCCTGCAGAGCCTGCCGCAGTTCCCCCGCGTTACGATAATGGAAAGACAGGTCCGGCACAAGTCCGCGACGGTCCAGTTCTGCCAAAGCATCCGGTCCGGCGCCCGCTTCCAGCAGGCGGTACACTTCCGCCATGAGCTGGATGGCCACCGCGTCCAGCCAGGGGCCGGTACTTTCACCGGGCTGCTGGCTGCACATGCGGTTCAGCCCGGCACACAGAGCATCCCGATCCCCCGACCGGAACGCCGCCTTGACTTCTTCCAGGCAGTCGGACATAGCTTCCACTGCCGCCGGCGTACCGCGGCGCACGTCGGTGATATACTGGACGCCGCCTTCCTCCCCGTCACGGGTAAAGCTGGCGGCTTCGGCAGCTTCCCGGTAGGCGGCATGCAGACCACTGAGACGTTCAGTTCGACGGCTGACGCCCACGCTGCCCCGACGCCCCAGCACACGGTTGGCCGTCTGCAGGATCTCGTCGGCCAGAATGTGCAGATATTCCTCATAGTCCGACGCATTGCCCATCAGCACCGCCACCACCTTGCCGGGGGTATAAAACACCGCATGGCGCAGATATTTACCGGCCAGGGTTTCAATCACACGGACAAAGTTGGGCAGGGTGCAGTTGTTGCCCTGGTCATCATACAGGGCAGCTGTCATCACCACATACAACGGGTGGTCATCGGCCCCGCGGAGAAGCCCGCAGCGGCAGGCATCCCCCCGCAGATGGAATTCCGTATCGTGGGCCGGCAGTTCGGCATGGCCGTCCAGCACCAGCGGGACCAGAAATTCCTCCTGCCCGGTCTGGGCCGTGGCCGCATTCACCTGTTCCTGAAACGCCGCAAACTGGCGGTCGATTTTTTCGTGGATACCGCGCAGCTCTGCCGCCAGGCCTTCCATGGTCAGCGGCTTGAGCATATAGCTGATGATATTGTACTGGATCGCCTGCTTGGCATACTCGAAATCATCATATCCGCTCAAAAAAGCAATGTGCATGGCAGGACGGATCTCCCGCACCTGCCGGGCCAGCTCGATGCCCGAAATAAAAGGCATGCGGATATCGGTAAGCAGCAGGTCCGGTTCCAGCTTTTCCACCAGTTCCAGGGCATCCAGCCCGTTGCTGGCGTTGCCTACCAGGCGAAACCCCAGGTCATCCCAAGGAATCATGGTGCATACTGCCTGCCGCAGTTCGTCTTCATCATCCGCCACCACGACGGTATAGATGGTCTGGTCAGCCATAAAGGCCTCTCTCCTTTACTGTTCGGCCTGTGCTTCGGCCAGTGCTTTTTCCGCCTTGCGGCGTATCCGCTCCCGCTGGGCTGCTTCCTGTCGTTTCCACCGGGCATAGGTATCCGGCCGGATGGTCTCGGTACAGCGGGCAAAGTTCCAGTGCAGGCCGTCCCGACGGGACAGCTTGAACCGCACAAACCAGGGACCGTGCTGCGGGCAGGTAGCCTCGGTATAATAGCCGGTATTGCCCCGCTTGAGCCAGATATCCCCCAGGGTCAGCGGCGCCCCGCATACCGGGCAACTCACGCTGCACAGGGCCGGGTCGGTCTTGTAGGCGTCGTGTTCCATCATGCCGAACCAGGTCTGTACATCCTGGTATTCCGCCTCCGGGTCGGTGAGAAGTGCCTCGGTCAGCTGGGCCACCTCATCCGGGTAGGAGGCCAGTCCTTCCGCCAGAGGCAGCTTGCGGCAGACCTTGACGGTGTACAGAGCATCATCCAGTGCATTGTGGAAGGGGTCCTGCTTTTCGATGCCCAGACGGTCCACCACGCTCTCCAGGGTCATGCCCTCCCCTTCCCTGCGGGGATAGGTCTGCAGGAAAATCCGCTGCAGGTCATACCAGCGGGCAGGCCAGCTTTCATCCAGACCGCACAGGAACAGGTTCTGCTTGAGGACCGGCACATCGTCCAGGCCCCACTCGGCAAATTCGGCGTCGGGGCCGGCCCACTTCACAAAGCGGGCCAGGCCTTCCGCGATGGGTACACCGGCATCCAGGTCTCCCTGGCTCATACCGGTGACCTTGGCAATATGATGCTGCAGCTTACGGAAAATGCGCGGCCGCAGGGTGATTTCAAAGGTATCCAGGACTTCGGCGTTTTCACTGATGCGCACAGCGCCGATCTGGATGATTTCCCCGCGCAGGGTAAGTTCAGTATCATGGTATCGGAAGGTCTTGGGCTGATAGCCAATATTCCATTCCAGGTCAAATACAATCAGATTTCTGCCCACGGTTATACCTCCCGGCCCAGAATAAAGCGTTCCACTGCCACGCCCACGCCGTCGTGGTCGTTGTCGGTGCTGACAAATCCGGCTGCCGCCTTGACCGGCGGCACCGCATTGCCCATGGCTACCCCGAGCCCGGCAAATTTGATCATGGGCAGATCATTCCAGCCGTCACCACAGGCCATGAGCTCGGCCGGGGTCAGGCCCAGAGTCTGCAAAAGCACACCCAGGGATGCCGCCTTCTCCACGCCCAGGGGCATGGTCTCAATAAAGAAAGGTGCCGAGCGGTAGATGGACAGTTTGCCGGCAAATTCCTGCTGCATCAGCTCTTCCACATGGGGCATATCCACCGGGTCGCCCACCAGCAGCAGCTTGTTGACCGGGTAGGTCACTTCGGCCGGCAGGTCCGGCACCTGGCGCACCGGCAGTTTATTGATGCGGGCTTCCTCCAGTACATAGGGGTGGTCGGGGACTTCGGTGACAATGCCCACATCATCATAGGTCAGGGGCACCACATTCCAGTACCGCGCAAAGGTACACACGGAGGGGATCAGCTCCGCCGGAAACGGGTGCTGCACCATCTCCTTGCCGGTGGCACAATCGATGATCTTGCCGCCGTTGTAGCTGAGGATATAACCGCCGGTCTGTTCCAGTCCCAGTTCCTTGGCCAGCGAACGGATGCCCGCCGTGGGACGGCCGCTGGCCAGAACAATGCGGACCCCCTGCTCTGCGGCTTCGCGCAGGGCAGCCGCGGTGCGCGGGGTAACAACCTTCTCACTGTTGGTCAAAGTACCGTCCAGATCCAGGGCCAAGACTTTATACTGCGTCATATTTAAAAGCTCCTTGCCGGTTTTTATTCTTTTACATTGTACCCCAAAGGCCGATATTGCGCAAGAGTACCGCTTTTGGGAGGCTGCCGCACAAAAAAGGCGTTCCGGCCTTGAACGGGCCGGAACGCCTTTGCATATCAGAAGCAGATTACTTGGAAGCTTTGCGGCCCTTCTTGGCAGCAGGCTTCTTGGCAGCAGCCGGAGCCTTCTTTTCAGCGGGCTTCTCGGCAGTCTTGGGAGCTGCGACAGGAGCGGTCTTCTCCACCACGGGCTTGGTCTCCACGACCGGCTTGACCTCAGAGGCAGCCTTCTTGGCAGGAGCAGCCTTCTTGGCGGCGGGGGCCTTCTTTTCAGCGGCGGGCACGGCCTCGACAGCCGGCTTCACTTCTTCCACCGGCTTGGCTTCGGCTTCAGCCTTGACCTTGGCGGCCGCCTTGACAGCCTTCGGCTTGCGGGTGACTTCAGCGATGACCCAATGCTGGTTGTCGCCGTTCACATCGGCCCAGATCTGCAGGCCGGCGCCGTTTTCGCTGTTCATGCCGACCACATCCAGGCACTTGCCGGCCAGGTTGGACTTGATCTTCACTCGGCCATCGTTGCCGGGTTCCACGACCCACAGCTGGCTGCTGGCAGGAGCGCCTTCCCACTGATGGACAGAGGTGCCGTCACCGACGCCGCCCTGGTACAGGTCCAGCATCTTGCCGGTGAAGCGGTTCTTGATGCGGTAGACACCCTCGCCGGCGCGGACAAAGCCCCACTGCTGCCATTCGGCATTGGCGTTGTCCCACAGCTGGATGCGGGCGCCGTTGTCGGTGTTGTAATCGGCAACTTCCACAACCTTGCCGTTGGCGGCGCTGATGGTGTAGAACTTATCTTCTTTAATCACGGTCTGAGCGACCTTCTTGCTGACTGCCATGGTGATACCCCTCCTGAAAGTTTTGTTGTATTCATTCAATCAAATTCATTGGCAGGCCGCCGCCTCACACGCAAAAACCGGTGCGCGCTGTGTCCCTCCGGCAGCGGTAAAGGAACAGCAAACGCCGTCCCTATGTCATTATTATAGCCAAACTTTTCCAGTGCGTCAAGTTTTCAACGCTCTAACGGCATATTGTACAAAAATTGCCGGAATGTCCAGCGACATCCCGGCAATATTTCGCATTTTCTCAGGAATTTTCCGCAAAATTACCGGTATAAAGCCGATAATAGCGGCCCTTCTGCGCGATCAGTTCATCGTGGGTACCGCGCTCGATGATGCGGCCCTGTTCCAGAACCATGATGCAGTCGGAGTTACGCACGGTAGACAGGCGGTGCGCAATGACAAAGGTGGTGCGGCCATACATCAGGCCGTCCATGCCCTGCTGCACCAGGGTCTCGGTGCGGGTATCGATGGAGGAAGTGGCCTCGTCCAGAATCAGCACCGGCGGGTCGGCCACAGCGGCACGGGCAATGGCCAGCAGCTGACGCTGGCCCTGGCTCAGGTTGGTACCGTCGCCGGTCAGCATGGTGTCAAAGCCGTTGGGCAGATGACGGATGAACACTTCGGCATTGGCCAGGCGGGCCGCGGCACGGCATTCTTCATCCGAAGCATCCAGACGGCCGTAGCGGATGTTCTCCATGACGGTGCCGGTGAACAGGTGGGTATCCTGCAGCACGATGCCCAGAGAAGATCGCAGGTCATCCTTCTTGATGGAGGTGATGTCCAGGCCATCATACAGGATCTGGCCTTTCTGGATATCGTAGAAGCGGTTGATCAGGTTGGTGATGGTGGTCTTGCCGGCGCCGGTGGAACCGACGAAAGCAATCTTCTGGCCCGGACGGCCATACAGGTTGATGTCGTGCAGAACGACCTTTTCCGGCACATACCCGAAGTCCACATCCTTGAAGACGATGTCGCCCTTCAGTTCCACATACTTGTTGGAGCCGTCAGCCTGGGGGACCTTCCAGGCCCACAGGCCGGTGCGGGTCTGGGCCTCGGTGACAGAATCATCCGCCAGACGCTTGGCATTGACCAGGGTGATATTGCCCTCGTCCACCTCGGAAGGTTCGTCCAGCAGGTCAAAGATACGCTGACCGCCGGCCAGAGCCATGACGATGGAGTTGAACTGCATGGACACCTGGTTGATGGGCATGTTGAAACTGCGGTTGAAGGACAGGAAGCTGGCCAGTTTGCCCAGGGTCAGGCCAGTGGCGCCGGACAGAGCCAGCGCACCACCGATGATGGCGCACAGAACATAGCTCAGGTTGCCCAGCTGGCTGTTGACGGGCATGGCCACCAGAGAGTAGGTATTGGCCTTGTTGGCGCTTTCAAACAGTTCGTCGTTGAGGATGTCAAAGTCATGAATGGCTTTTTCCTCATGGCAGAAGACCTTGACGACCTTCTGACCATTCATCATCTCTTCGATGAAGCCGTTGACCTTACCCAGTTCCCGCTGCTGCGCCACAAAGTAGCGGCCGGAATTGCCGGTGAGGTAGCGGGTAGCCAGCAGCATGATTGCAACCATGACCAGCGTGACCAGTGTCAGCGGCACGCTCAGGAAGATCATGGAGATCAGCACGCCAATGATGGTGATGCCGCTGTTGAGGATCTGGGGGATGCTCTGGCTGATCATCTGGCGCAGAGTATCAATATCGTTGGTGTACACTGACATGATATCGCCATGGGCATGGGTATCAAAGTACTTGATGGGCAGGGTCTGCATGTGGGTGAACAGTTCGTCACGCAGCTTTTTCAGGGTGCCCTGGGTGATAATGGCCATCAGGCGGGTCTGGGTGAAGGTAGCCGCAACACCGATGGCGTAGAAAATACCGGTGCGGGCAATGGCCATCAGCAGGCCGGAGAAATCGTTGCTCTTCTCGGTGAGAAGGGGCAGAATGTAGGAGTCGATCAGGGTCTGCATAAACAAGGTACCCTGAATATTGGCCAGCACCGAAATCACGATGCAGGCGATGGCGATGAGATACGGCACACGATAGACATGCATCACATATCCCATAATCCGCTTCAGAATTTTCCCGGGGTTCTTGACCTTGGGACGCGGGCCACGGGCACCGCGCCCTGCATGGACGACCTTTACACGTTCCTGTGCCATTATTCTTCGCCTCCCTTCTCGTCGAAATCGCCGCCGCCCTTGGTCTGGCTGCGGTAAACTTCCTGGTAGATCTTGTTGTTTTCCAGCAGTTCCTGCGGGGTGCCCCAGCCCTGGACACGGCCGCCGTCCAGAACCAGAACGTGATCGGCATGTTCAACACTGGAGATACGCTGGGCAATGATAAACACAGTGGTGCCGGGGATCTTTTCCGCAAAGCTGTGGCGGATCTTGGCATCGGTAGCGGTATCCACGGCGGAGGTAGAGTCGTCCAGGATCAGGATCTTGGGCTTTTTCAGCAGTGCACGGGCAATGCACAGGCGCTGCTTCTGACCGCCGGACACGTTGGTGCCGCCCTGTTCGATGTGGGTCTCATACTTGTCGGGGAAGCGCTCGATAAATTCATCGGCGCAGGCCTGACGGCAGGCCTCCTCGATCTCGGCATCGGTAGCGTTGGCATTGCCCCAGCGCAGGTTTTCGGCAATGGTACCGGAGAACAGTTCGTTCTTCTGCAGCACCATGGCCACGCTGTCACGCAGGGTTTCCAGGTCGTACTTGCGCACGTCCACACCGCCCACGCGCACACTGCCGGCGCTTACATCATACAGACGGGGCAGCAGCTGCACCAGGCTGGTCTTGGCGCTGCCGGTGCCGCCGATGATGCCCACGGTTTCGCCGGAACGGATGTTCAGGGTAACGTCGGACAGGACCTCACGGCCATCAGGCTTGTAGCGGAAGCCCACATGGTCGAACTCAACAGCGCCGTTCTTGACTTCCATGACCGGGTTCTCCGGGTTGGTCAGGTTGGACTTTTCGCTCAGGACTTCGGACACACGGCGGGCAGAAGCGGCCGACATGGTGATCATAACGAAAACCATGGAGAGCATCATCAGGCTCATGAGGATGTTCATGCAGTAGGTCAGCATGCTCATCAGTTCGCCGGTGGTCAGGGCAGTTGCACCGCTGGACACGATCATACGGGCACCCAGCCAGGAGATCAGCAGGATGCAGGTATACACGGTGAGCTGCATCAGCGGGGCGTTCCAGGACAGGATCATTTCAGCGCGCAGCAGCAGCTTCTGTACGTTGCCGCTGGCTTTCTGGAATTTTTCGCCCTCGAACTTTTCACGCACATAGGCCTTTACCACGCGGATGGCCGAAACGTTTTCCTGCACGCTCTCGTTCAGGTCGTCGTACTTGCGGAAGGCTTCGCCGAAATAGCGGGTGGCACGGGTCATGATGAACACCAGCGCGGCACCCAGCAGGATAACGGCCACCAGATACACGCTGGCCAGCTCCCGGTTGATGGAGAAGGACATGACCATGGCGATGATCATGCTGGCCGGGGCACGCACAAACATACGCAGAATCATCTGGTAGGCGTTCTGGATGTTGGTGACATCGGTGGTCATACGGGTGACCAGACCGGCGGTGGAGTACTTATCAATGTTGGAAAAGCTGAAGGTCTGGATATTGCGGTACATGGACCGGCGCAGATTGCGCGCAAAGCCGGTGGAGGCGCGAGAACCGAACACGGCGCCCAGCACACCGAAAACCAGACCGATCACGGCAGCCAGGATCATCCAGCCGCCCACGCGGTAGATGTGTTCCATGTTGCCAGCGGTGACGCCGTCGTCGATGATGGAAGCCATCAGACGAGGCACGATCATTTCCATGACGACTTCGCCGATCATGCACAACGGTGTGAGCACTGACACCAGCTTGAAGCCGTCAATTTCTTTGTACAGTGTCTTAAACATAACGTGTGTACTTTCTCCTTATTCCTTTCTTACTCAATGTGTGGGTCGTTCTGCACGGCCTTGGCATTTTCCAGCAGCTTGTCCAGGATCTCCTCCAGACGGCTGAGTTCCTCCTCGGACACGTTCTGCTGCAGGCGTGCTTCAAACGCGTTGATGCAGCGTTCCAGCTGGTCGTAACAGGCCAACCCTTTTTCCGTGGCAGCCAGACTTTTCAGGCGTGCATCCTGTGCGACAGGAGTGCGTGTGATGAAGCCTGCCTGCTCGATTCCCTTGAGCATGGTCGTGATGCTGGAACGCTGTACCCGAAAGCACCGTTCCAGGTCCCGCTGGTACACGGCGCGTCCGGTCCGCGTGGTACGCACGATATACCCCAAAACCATGCCCCGCATACCGGTCAGCTCTTCGCTGACAGCCTCACCGATACAGGCATCCAACGCCCGGTTGATCTGGTGTGACGTGTGGGTCAGCGCCCGGCCGACCCGCCGCATATCAGGGTCCGCGGTCCTACTTTCCTGCGTGGAAATCACCTCTCTTGGCGGCTGTGAAAGCCGCGCCGTTAAATTGTTCGCATTCTAACAGTTTGATTGCGTACAATCGGTTATTATAGTCAAAATAAAATCCGCTGTCAATGCCCCAAAAGCAAAAATCACAATTTATGCACAAAAAAGTTTAGGGGTACTTTTTCATTGCGGACAGGCACAAAAAAGCCGCCGGACCTTACGGCCCGACGGCGGGTGAAAAACGAATTATTCCGGTGCTTTCATACTCTCGACCATGGAAATCTGTTTGAGCTTGCGGCCCATAAACAGGTTGACGATCAGGCTGAACAGGAAGGTCAGGGCCAGCGAATAGACAAAGCTCATCGGCTGGATATCCCGCCCGAACATGACTGCATCCACCTCCACGGTGAGGATGACGAACTTGTGCAGGGCAATACCGCCCACCAGGCCGAGCAGAGCACCGATGAGGGTCAGGATTACACTTTCCCGGTTGACGTAGGCATCTACCTCCCGGTCATAGAAGCCCAGCACCTTGATGGTGGCGATTTCCTTGACACGCTCGGCAATATTGATGTTGGTCAGGTTGTACAGCACCACAAAAGCCAGGCAGGCTGCGCAGACGATGATCAGCACCACCACCGCATCGATGGATTCAAGCATATTCAGGACCATGTCCATACTGTCGGCGGTAAAGTTCAGGCTGGCGACCTCATCCATGGCCAGCAGTTTGGCCGAGACCGCGTCCCTCCCCTGCTGGGAGTTGTCCGTCATCTGGCTCATAATGGCGTTCCAGGCCGGTTCTGAACCGAATCCATTGGCGTAGCTCTCGGCACTCATGTATACATAGTTGTAAACATAGTGTTCGCATACACCGGTCACGGTGAAGTCGGCCTGATTGCCGTCGGAATCTTCCAGGGTGACAGTGTCCCCCGGGTTGACGTTCAGCGTGCTGGCCAGCTTTTCGGTCAGCACAACGCCTTCCTCTCCCAGCGGCGTGGGCTCGCCGGTCTGGCGGTTGTGCAGGTCGGCAAAATCGGCAAAAGCCGTTACGTCCTCAGGCACCATATAATAGTAGTCCACGGTGCTGCCGTTCTCCAGTTCCTGCTCCACCTGCTGGGTAAAGACGGTAAGGGATTCCTTGAAGGCGTCATCGGTATACAGGTAATCGTGGGCAGGGCCTTCCTTGGTATCATCGGCATCGGCCACCGCGGTGAGCAGATCATAGTGGTAAATTTCTCCGAACTGCTTGGTGACGATGCTGTTCAGCGAGTCCGAAATGCCGAAGCCGGTGACCAGCAGAGCCGTACAGCCCGCCACACCGATCACGGTCATCCAGAAGCGCTTTTTATAGCGCAGCAGGTTGCGGCAGGTGACCTTGTAGGTAAAGGGCAGGCGCCGCCAGATAAAGGTGACCCGTTCCAGCAAAATACGCTTGCCGGCCTTGGGCGCCCGGGGACGCATCAGCGCCGCCGGGTACTCGTGCAGGGTGGAACGGCAGGCCGACCAGGTGGCCAGCATGGAAATGGCGATCAGAGAACCGCCGGCCAGCAGCCCCACATCCCACCGCCAGGGCGACAAGAACGCAGGGGCATAATACATCATCTGATACGCCGTCCAGATGACCCGCGGGAAGGCAAAGAATCCAAGTGCCAGACCGGCCACGGCACCCGCTGCTGCCGCGGTGAGGGCATACAGCAGATATTTCTGCATGATCGCGCCCTTGGTGTAGCCCAGCGCTTTCATGGTACCGATCTGCAGGCGTTCTTCCTCCACCATACGGGTCATGGTAGTGGAAACGACCAGCGCAGCCACCAGGAAGAAGAACACCGGGAACACCTTGGCCAGAGCGGCCAGTTTGGTGGAGTTGGAATCAAAGGAGGCAAAGCTGACATTGCGGCTGCGGTCCCAGACATACCACTCGCCTTCCTCAATGTCGTTGAGTTGGGCTTCGGCGTCCTCGATCTCCGCTTTGGCGTCGGCCAGCTTCTGGTCGGCTTCCGCCTTGGCATCGGCGTATTCAATTTCACCGTCCCGCAGTTCCTGGGTCTTTTCCGCGATGGTCTGCCGGGCTTCCTCCAGCTCGGCGGCGGCATCCGCCAGGGTGGCACGGGCGTCCTCAATCTCCTTGCGGGCATCGTCCAGCTCGATCTGCTTGTCGGTCAGCAGGTCCCAGCCCTCGTCCATGGTGGTGCGGGCCGAACGCAACTGATTCATACCGTCGTACAGCTCGCTGCCCTGGGCTTCGTACTGGGCCCAGCCGGCGTCCAGCTGTGCCTTGCCGTCAATGAGCGTCTGCTCGTTGGCCTCCAGCTGTTTCCGGCCTTCCGCCAGTTCGGCCGCACCGGCGTTATACAGAGCCCAGCCTTCGTCCAGCTGTGCCTTGACATTTGCCACATTTTCATCCGAAATCAGGGCATAGGCTTCCTCTTCGGTCAGTTCCTGGCCCATCTGCTGGTACGTCTGAATGAGAAGCTGGATACCGGCTTCGATTTCCGCCTTGCCGGCAATCAGTTTTTGGGCCCCGACGATCATCTCAGTGCCGGTGGGGTCGATTTGCCCTGCCTCCGGGTTTGCCGGGTCCGGATTTTCCCGCAGGATGCGGTCCTGGGCTTCGGTTGTGGCCTCCGGCATAGTTTCTTCCGCCGGGGTGGCATCTTCCGGGGCCGCCTGGGCTGTTTCACTGTCAGCGGGTTCCGACAGAGTCGGTTCCGTATTTTCGGCCGGTTCCGCTGGCTGTGTGTCCTCCTCCGCCGTGGCAGAGGGTTGTGTTTCCGGTTCCGGTTCTTCCGGCTGTATCGTCGGTTCGGTCTCAGACGCCGCGCCGGTATCGGAGGCCGTGGCCTCGGGTTTTTCCGCAGCTGTCTGGGGCTCGGTATCCTCTTGCCCGGGCGTCACCGGCGGCAGCTGCCCGCCGGTGACCTTGCCAACGATGTACAGCATCATATCTGCATTACTGGCAGGCCATTCCAAAGCGTCTTTTTCGGACAGTTCCAGCAGAATGTCTTCCATCTGTTCCGTTGTGACCGTGATGGAAACGGGAATCGGAAGACCGGCTGTATACTGCGCCAGGGCTACGTTCACACCGTCGGTATACTGCTGCAGGCCCTCGTTGTACTCGTTGAGGCCCTGGTTGAACTGCGCCAGCTGTTCATACTGGGTCTGGGCTGTATCCAGTTGGGTTTTGTTTTCAGCAAGTGCCTGTTCGCCTGCCTCCACCTTGGCCAGGCCCGCATCATAAGCGGCCTTGCCTTCGTCATACAGGCGCTGGGCTTCTTCCAGCTGCTTCTTGCCGTCATTGAGAGCGGTCTCTCCGTCCAGGACCTTCTGCCAGTTTTCCTGCCATTCGGCTTCACCGGCTGCCAGTTCATCCCGGGCGGAGTTCAGGGCAGCTTCGCCATCCTTGAGCTGCTGCTCATAATCAGCCAGTTCGGCCACGCCGTTCTGGTAGTCGCGCTCGCCGTCGGCCACTTCCTGCTCACCGTCTGCCAGGGCGTCCCGGCCGTCCTGCAGTTCCTGTGCGGCGTCGGACAGCTCCTGTTCGGCTTCGGCGGCGGAGTCGTTGTACTCGTCCCAGGCATCGTCGATCTCCTGCTGGGCGTCGGCTTTGACTTCCTGCAGGCGTACATCGCAGCGTTCACCGGAGATATTGTCCAGCGCATCGCTGACAGCCTGCACCGTATCGTCGTAGGTATCGCTCAGGCTGTTCATGTCCCGGGCACCATCCACAGTCAGGTAAATTTCGGTGTAGGTGTCATAGGCAAAATCCTGGGGAAGTATGTAGAAGATGGTTTCCACGGCGCCGCTGCCCACGCTGGCAGGTTCCCGTTCAAAGGAAAAGTAGGTAGCGTCATGGACCACACCTACTACTGTATATTCGGTCGTGGCCAGAGTGTCTTCCAGGTCTTCGTTGTCATCGGCAGGCACTTCGATGGTGTCCCCGATGTTGACCCCGCGGCTTGCCAGGTCCCCTGCCCCGGCTTCCACCACGCACTCACCGGACGTCTGGGGCCAGCGGCCATCTTCCAGCACCAGCTGGTTGATCACCGGACTGCCATCCGGGTTACCGTCGGCATCGGTGGGCAGGCTGTGGACACGGGCCACGGCCTGATCGGAAGTCGGCGTCTTGACCAGCACATCGGCCGACCAGGCGCCCCGGGCATCCAGCACGCCGTCCACCTGTCGGACTGCCTGCACATCGGCATCGGTCAGGCCCAGGGTGCCAATGATGCGCAAATCATACAGGTTGGCATCGTCCAGATACTGCTCGATGGAATCCCGCATATCCGGCGTGGTGGAAACAAGCCCTGCCAAAAAGCCGACTCCCAGCGCCACAATGGAAAAAATGGCCAGGAACCGGCTTCGTGTACTGGCCAGCGTGCGGCGTATATTTTTTTGGTACGTCCTGTTCATTACCACTCGATCCTTTCGACCGGGGTCGGCGTCGGATTGCACTGCATGTCAACGACGCGGCCGCTGTTGATGCGGATGACACGGTCCGCCATGGCAGCCAAAGCGCTGTTGTGGGTGATGACGATGACCGTGCGGCCTTTCTGCCGGCAGGTGTCCTGCAGCAGGGCAAGCACCTGTTTGCCGGTCTTGTAGTCCAGCGCACCGGTAGGCTCATCGCACAAAAGAATCTTGGGATTTTTGGCCAGCGCCCGGGCAATGGCCACCCGCTGCTGTTCGCCGCCCGAAAGCTGCGCCGGAAAATTGTTGCGCCGTTTCAGCAGGCCCACTTCTTCCAGGACCATATCGGCATCCAGCGGGTCGCGGCAGATTTCCGAAGCCAGCTCCACGTTTTCGCGGGCGGTCAGGTTCTGCACCAGATTGTAAAACTGAAACACAAATCCCACGTCATAGCGGCGGTACTGGGTCAGGCGCTTCTGGTTGAAGGCGCTGACCTCCTCTCCGTCCAGGATGATCGTGCCTTCGTCACAGGTATCCATGCCGCCGAGCATATTCAGGACGGTGGTCTTGCCTGCGCCAGAAGGGCCCAGGATGACGCAGAACTCCCCTTTTTCGATTTCAAAAGTAACGTGGTCGGCCGCGGCGATGCGCGTGTCGCCCATCTGATAATACTTACAGACGTCTTTAAACTGGACAAACGACTGCTTGGACATAAGCGGCTCCTTTTGCTGCGTTGCATACTGCTTGAACATGTGTTTAGTATAGCACAAAATTGCAAACAAACAATAAACAAAGATTGAAAAAAGGTGGGAAATCGCACAAAATGGGAAATTCTGTCTGCTTTTCGGGACCGATTTTTTCGGTAAAAGTCCAAAGCATAATTTTCTTTTTCCGCCGCAGCATACCGGCTCCGCACATAGAAAAAAGCCTGCCTTCCCATCAGGAAAGCAGGCCTTATAGCTGATAAAATGGGCTCAGACTTCTTCCTTGCTGCCCATGAGCCAGGTGACCCAGGCGCCCAAAACGGCCAGCACCAGGCCAACCAGCAGTTCAACCACCGAGAAGGCGCTGAATGCATCGGCCGAGTACAGAATCGCAAAAGGAGAAGACAGAATCAGACCAATGATGGCGGCAAAGGTCTGGCTGGGGAAGCGCCGGAACAGATATTCAATGATTTTGGCAATGAGGAAGATGCCCAGCACCACACCGATGGCAAAAGGAACCAGCAGCAGGCAGTTATGGATCACACCGCCGAAGTCGCCGTCCTTGAGCATGGTCACGGTACCGGTGACCAGCGAAAGAATCGTGCTGTAATAGCCAAGGACCATCAGTACCATACTGCCGGACACGCCGGGGATGACCATGGTGGCGCTGGCGATGAGCCCCAGCAGGAACAGAATCACAATGGTGACGGGGTCCACGGTCAGGGTCTTGATGGCACCTTCCGCCCCCTGCACCAGGGGCAGGCCCACGCCAATGGCCAGCAGAACCAGAAAACTGATCACCTCTCCCGCACCGATACGATGAGAGGGTTTCTTTTCAATATTCTTGCGCAGGTTCATCCACAGGATGGGCAACCCGCCCAGAATCAGGCCCACAAAGGTCAGGCAGGTAGCCAGCACAAAATTGTTGAGCAGGTATTCCAGCAGGAAGCCGAAGCCAACAATGCCGATGACCATGCCTACGCCCAGAGGGATCAGCAGTTTCATGCTCTTTTTGAAATGCTTGAACAGGCCGGTCACAGCGCTGATCAGTTTGTCGTAGATGCCCATGGACACCGCCATGGTGCCGCCGGATACGCCGGGAATGACGTTGGCGATACCGATGACGATACCGCGCAGGATATTCAGTACAGCGTTCATTCTATGGTTCCTTTCTGTCAGGTCGTATTTACCGAAAGCCGCCCTGCCGTCCCGGGGGCAGCGCCGGACTCACAATGTTTAATAATACCGCATCCTGTCTGCATAAGCAAGAGGAAATACAATTTTTTTCATGTATGACGGTCAGTTTTTACATTGATCCTTTTCTAACGGCAACCGGATAAAAAGCAGCGCGGCAGCCATACACAAATGACTGCCGCGCTGTTTCTGTCTTTACCGGAAAAGGGTGACGGTGGTTTCCGTGCCACCGAACGCCTGCCGTAATCTGTCCCGGTCTTCCCGGATAGCAGCCAGCGGCGTATAGGCCCAGGTATTGGACCCGTAAAAGAACACAATGGAATCCCCCTGATACAGCATAACATCTCCGGGGACGGTTGTCATACGGGTGTCCCGCTGTGGCAGTTTCCGGGGCAGGCTGCCTACCTTTTCAAAGCCGCCGTAGTTTTCAGCCCGGATGGTGATGGGCCCGTCCGCCAGCAGTTCCATAAGCGCAGCGGCGGATTCATTCTGCGCAGGGACAGCACAGAAAGTGGTATTTCCGATCCGAATATGCAGCATAAAAAGGCTCCCTTCATGCACCGTATCCATCGGCCGGCTGCCCGGATGCACCGCCGCAGATGATTTTTCCATGAGAGTCCGGGTCATCCCGGATGACCTCTCCCACCGACGGCAGTTCAATGCGGCCGGTTCTGGGGTTCTTGATGCTGACGACAGGCGTTGTGAGGGTGGCGGTGACTTCGCTCTTTTCAAACGCCAGGTCGGTATCCACCATCTCACAGTGAACAAGTTTCAGACCTTTGCAGTAGCACAGGGGCTGGGTACCGATGATCCGGCAGTTTTCAAAGGTCACATTTTCACAGTACCAGGCCAGATACTCCCCTTTCACCACACTGTTGCGCACCACCACATGCCTGGCATGCCAGAAGGCATCCTTGGTATCAAAAATGCAGTTGTCAAAGGTGGCATCCTGGATATACTGGAAGGAATACTTGCCTTTCAGGGTCACGTTGGTAAAATGCAGGTGATCCGAGCGCATCATGAAGTATTCGCTTTCAGCGGTACAGTCTTCCATGGTAATGCCCCGCACCGACCAGCCGAATTCCGGTGAGACGATATCACAATCACGCATGGTGACGTTATCACACTCCCGCAGGGCTTTGATGCCATGCAGGCGGGTACCGGTAATGGTCACATTGCGGGAATACCACAGTGCCGCCCGGCAGAGTTCGGTCATCTCGCTGTCCCGGATGGTCAGACCGGTATCATGCCAGAAGGGATAGCGCAGATTGAAGAAGCAATGTTCTGCCGTGATGTCACTGCCTTCCTTGAAGGCGCTCTCTCCGTCTGCGGGGCCATCGAAACGGCAGTCGGTGACATGGATGCTTTTTTGCCCGTACAGGGCCCGTTCTTCATCAAAGGTCTGATCGGAAATGAATTTCATCATGGGTCATCTCCCGTTCTTGTTGGTTGATGCAGTACCTCGGAGGCAATAGTCCAGATAATCCAGGCAGCTGATCTGCTTTTCCTGCTTATGGATGCGCGCCAGCAGGCTGCGGCGCTGTCTGGCCAGCAGATGCAGCTGTTCGCGCTTGTCTCCCGCCTGCCAGCAAGCCAGAAATCCGTCTGCCGCCCGGGAAGTAAAACCTGCATCTTTCAGATTCTGGCGCACCGTTTCGGCCGTCAGTTCCGGCATGTCCATCTGCCCTGCCTCCTCTCGGTTTTGGCTGTCTTCAGTGTACGCGCTTCCCGTCAAAATAGCAAATACCTATATTTTATATTTTCCCATGCCTTGCAGGCATAGAAAAATTCTGATAAGATAAAAGAAATGATGCCTGTACAGGGAGGTTTTTTCCATGGAACTGCGGGTACTGCGGTATTTTCTCACCATCGCCCGGGAGGGCAACATCACCAATGCGGCAAATGTACTGCATATCACCCAGCCCACCCTTTCCCGGCAGATCCGGGATCTGGAAGAAGAACTGGGGCAGCAGCTTTTTGTGCGCGGCAGCCACAATGTGACCCTGACGCCGGAAGGCATGCT
>DXNX01000079.1:1704-10749 GCA_019413245.1 Oscillospiraceae bacterium | reverse complement strand
AAAAAAGCCGGGCCGCCCGGCGTTGAGGGTACACCACGCCCCTGCTGCTTTGTTACAGGCAAGCAGAGGATCGTTTTAAAGCCCTTTTCCGTCTTGCGGTCCGGCAGATCCGTATATGCTTTTTCCGGTTTTTGCTGTGCTGCGGCTTTTCTGCGGTTTAGCAGGTGGCGCCGCCCACCACGGTCTTCTTCAGAGCCGCTTCCTTGTCCATGGGCGCGGTGAGGAGCTTGTCCTGAACATAATCGAAGCCCAGGCGCTCGATGGTATCGGCGAAGCGTTCGCCGGTGATGCCTTCATTGCGGAAGAACAGGATGGCGCGTTCCACAATATCCAGCACTTCCTCCTCGGAGGTAAAGATCTTGTCCAGGGCATGGCCATGGGCGATCTTCTTGCCCCAGCGGCCGCCGATGTAGATCTTGTAGCCGTCCACAAAGTCCTCGGTGACGCCGAAGGGGCACTTGCCCTTGCAGCGGCCGCAGTGGTTGCAGGCGTTGGGGTCGATGTTCAGCACACCGTTCTCCAGCTTGGCCACATGGATGGGGCAGTTCTTTTCCACCTGGCAGATCTTGCAGTTCCGGCACTTGGACGGGTCGATCATGGGCACGCGCTGGCCCACGATACCCAGGTCGTTCAGGTCGGGCTTGACGCAGTTGTTCGGGCAGCCGCCCACGGCGATCTTGAACTTGTGGGGCAGGGTCACGTTGTGGTAGCCCACATAGAAGCGTTCATGCAGCTTCTCGCTCAGGTCAAAGGAATCCAGCAGGCCGTACTGGCAGGTGGTACCCTTGCAGGAAACCACCGGGCGCACCAGAGAGCCGGTGCCGCCGGTGCGCAGGCCTGCCTGCTGCAGGAAGTCCATCAGGTCCTCCAGGTCGGCGTAATGCACGCCCTGGATCTCCAGGGTCAGACGGGTGGTCATGGTGACTTCGCCGGAGCCGTACTTCTCGGCGGCTTCGGTGATGGCCCGCTGCTCCTCAGCTGTGATCTTGCCGTTGCGGGTGATGACGCGGACGTTGAACACATCCGGGTAACGCTTGTCCTGCAGGCAGCCCAGGCCCTTGACCCGCTTGATCTCCTCGGGGGTCAGCGCACCCTTGACAGGGCCGGCCTTGACCTTGTTGAAATAGGCGCCGCCTTCCAGCACGCGGGTGTTGGTGTAGCCGAAGCTCTTCAGGCGGTTCTGCAGGAAGTAGCCGCGCTTGCCCTTAGCGCAGACCAGCAGCAGCTTGGCATCCTTGTCCAGACCCTCGATGGGGCCGGTGACCTGGGACAGGTTGACCCAGCGGGCGCCGGGGATCTTGGGTTCAGGCTGCACGTCGATGACCTGATAGCCTGCGGCCGCACCGGCGGCGTACTCGGCGGGGGTAAAGGTCTCGAACGCACCGGAGAGCTTGTTCTCCAGAATGTAGCAGGCCTGCACGAAGGGATGAATGGCGGTGGAGAAGGGCGGCGCATAGGCAAAGTCCAGGGTGTTGAAGCTTTCCAGCGTGGCGCCCAGGGAGATGCCGGTAACGGCGATGTCCACCATCTTGTCCACAGCGCCCGCACCCAGGACCTGGATGCCCAGCAGTTTGTGGGTGGTCTTGTCGGCAATGAGCTTGGTCACGAAGCTGTCGGCGCCCGGATAGTAGTGGGCCTTGTCGTCGGTAACGCAGATGACCGAGATGGGGTCGAAGCCGGCGTCCTTGGCCTGGGCTTCGGTCAGGCCGGTGCGGCCGGCGTTGAGGGTGGGCAGCAGGCGGACCACGCCGGTGCCCAGGCAGCCGCCGTACAGGCTTTCATGGCCGGAAAGGTTGCGGGCCAGGCAGCGGCCGGTGATGTTGGCGGTGGAGCCCATGGCGGACCACTGGGGCGCGCCGGTCAGGGCATTGAACACCATGGCGCAGTCGCCCACGGCGTACACATCGGGCAGGTTGGTCTGCTGCTTGTTGTCCACCTTGATGGTGCCCTTGAACATATCCAGGCCGCTGTTGGCCAGGAACGCGGTGGCCGGGCGGATACCGATGGCCAGCACGACCATATCGGCGGGGATGGCGCCGGCGTCGGTGGTGATGCCGGTGGCCTTATCGGTGCCGGTGATGCCCTGCAGGGCGGTGCCGGTCAGGATGCGCATGCCGGCTTCCTGCATCTTGCGCTTGACATAGCCGGCCATTTCGGGGTCAAAGATGTTGGGCATGAGCTGGTTGGCCATATCCACTACCGTGACCGAAACGCCCTTGGCCATCAGGTTTTCGGCCACTTCCAGGCCGATGAAACCACCGCCCACGACCACGGCGCGGCGGCAGGCGTTCTTGTCCACATAATCACGGGCGGCAATGGCGTCATCCGGGGTGCGCATCTTGAACACACCGGGCAGCGCGGTGCCGGGCACGTTAGGCACAAAAGGCTCGGCGCCCACGGCCAGGATCAGCTTGTCATAGCTCTCGGTGTGGTCGGCACCGGTGTCGGTGGCACGCAGGGTCACAGTCTTGGCGGCGGCATCCACGGCCACAGCCTCCTGGCCGGTGTACACCTGCACGCCGGTGAGCCCGGCATACTTCTGGGGCGTGTTGACGATCAGGCCTTCCCGGGTGGGAATGTCGCCGCCCAGGTAGTAGGGCAGGCCGCAGCCCGCGTAGGAAATATCCTGGCCCTTGGTATAGATGACGACCTGAGCATCCGGCTGCTCGCGCTTGAGCTTGGCGGCAGCCTTGGTGCCGGCGGCCACGCCGCCGATAACAACAACTTTCATACAAACCTCCTGCCGGGGGTGGCGCAACGCCCCCGCTGATTCCGAATCGGAGTGCATGCCGGGCGCACCCCGGCATTTTATGTCATATTTATCATACCGCAAACAGAAAAAAAACACAAATAAATTCCGATTATACCCAAATAAATTCCGGTTATATTGAACGAAGAATTTTGTCCCGCCGATACATTCCCGATACATGGCCCCGGTATGCTGGGTAACATCCAAAAGAAAACTTCCGGCACACTGCCGTTGCAGAAAGGAAAGTGATTGTTATGAGCAACCAATCTGCCGCCAAACGGAACCTGGCCAGCCTGGCTTTTCTGGTATTTTCGGTGATCCTGCTTTTTGCCCTGCTCACCGGGCGCCCGGTGCGGCGCACCCGGGCGGTGGACCTGACCTGCAGCACCGAAACCGCCGGATGGTACGAAGAAACCGAAGCCGGCAGCGGAGAGTGGGTCTACCACAGCGCCTGAAACAACAGAGAGAGGGGACACCGTTTCGGTGTCTCCTCTCTCTGTTTTGTGCGAAACGCCGCCGTGCGGCGGTAAGGTCGGATTACAGCAAGCCGGCCATCTGGGGCAGGCCCAGGCTGATGAACGGCACATAGGTCACCAGCAGCAGGCCCACCAGAATGGCCACATAATAGGCCAGCATATAGGGCATGACCTTGGACAGACTGGTGCGCCCGACCTTGATGGCCACGAACAGGGTGTTGCCCACGGGCGGGGTGATGTTGCCGATGCACAGGTTGTACACCAGGATCAGGCCAAACTGCACCGGGTCCATGCCAAAGGTCTTGACGATGGGCAGGAACAGCGGGGTGAAGATGAGGATGGCGGGGGTAACGTCCATGAAGGTACCGGCCACCAGCAGGATCACGTTCATGATGAGCAGGATCAGGATGGGGTTGGTGGTCACGCCCAGCAACGCTTCGGAAATGGCCTGGGGGATCTGGGTGAAGGCCATGACCCAGCCCAGAATGTTGGACACGCCGATGAGGAAGACGACCATGCCGCTCATCTTGGCGCTTTCCACCACGATGTTCCAGAAAGACTTGAAGGTGATGTTGCGGTAGCAGATGCCCAGGATCAGGGCGTAGACCACAGCGATGGCGGAGCCTTCGGTGGCGGTGAAGATGCCGCCGACGATACCGCCGATGACCACCACGATCAGGGACAGGCTGGGCAGGGCGGCCAGGGTGGCGCGGCCCAGGTTCTTCCAGTCATACTTGCCGGGGGTGCCTTTGTAGCCCTTCTTTTTGGCGATGATGACCGCCACGACCATACAGGCAATGGCCCAGATGATGCCGGGCACATAGCCGGCCAGGAACAGTGCAGCCACCGAAGTGCCGCCCGCAGCCAGGGAGTAGGTGATCAGAGCGTTGGACGGGGGAATCAGCAGGCCGGAGGGGGCCGAAGCACCGTTGGTGGCGGCGCACAGGGCCTTGTCGTACCCCTGCTCCTCCTCGCCTTCCTCCACCATGCTGCCCACAGCAGCGGCAGCGGCGGAAGCGGAGCCGGAGATGGCGCCGAACAGGGCGTTGGCGCCCACGTTGGTGACCAGCAGCGCGCCGGGCAGCTTGCCCAGCAGGGCCATGACGAAGTCGACCAGCCGCTTGGCGATGCCGCCCTGGTTCATCAGGTTACCGGCCAGGATAAAGAACGGGATGGCGGTCAGGCTGAATTTGCTCATGCCCACGAAGATACGCTGGGCACCGGTGACCACCGAAATATCCAGGGGAACGGTCTGCAGAATGGCAATCAGCGAGGAGATGCCGATGGCGTAGGAGATAGGCACGCCCACGACCAGAAGCACCGCCAGCGCAACGACGATGATAATCAGAGACTGAATGGCCATGTCTTACGCCTCCTTCTTTTCTTCGGTTCCGCCCTTGCAGATATCCACGATATTCAGGACGGTATAAATCATGTTGAGCACACCGCACAGGGGCATGACCACATAGAACACACCCACAGCCACGCCCAGGGAGGAAGTCATCTGGCCCATGGCCAGCTGAGAGATCTCAATGCCGCCGTACACCAGAATGATGCCCGAGAAGGCAAAGGCGATGAGTTCGCCGAAGATGTTCAGGACTTTCTGCACCGGCGGGCTCATGCGGTCCACCAGGATGGGAATGTTCATATGGCCGCGCTCCCCGGTAATGAGGGAGGCTCCCAGCAGGCTGGCCCAGGCGAACAGGTAGGAGACCAGTTCCTCCGACCAGGAGGAGGGGTTCTGCAAGACGTAACGGGTAAAGACCTGCCAGCAGGTCAGCAGGACCATGGCGATAAAGCTGACGCCGGCCAGCACATTCAGCGCCTTGGTCAGCACATTTCTCAGGGCTTTCATCCTTCAGCACCTCCCTCGGTATCGGTGGGATACTGCTCGTTGTAGGCCTGGATGGCATCATAGATGGGCTTCAGGTCCGGGTACTTTTCGAGCATTTCCTCGTGCATGGGCTCACAGGCTTCCTGGAAAGGCTTGGTGTCCGGGTACAGGAACTGCACGCCCTGCTCATTCTGGGCGCGGTCCTTGGCCGCCTCCACAGCAGTGCCCCATTCTTCCCGCTGGACCTGGTTGACCAGCTCGAAGCCTTCGTCAAAGATGGCCCGTTCCTCGTCGCTCAGGCCGTCCAGGAAGTCCACGTTGCCGATGAGGATGTCGGGGATCATCTGGTGCATATCGTAGGAATAGTATTTGCACACGTCGCCGTGGCCGTTGTCGGTCAGGGCCAGCTCATTGTTCTCGGCGCCGTCAATGATCTTGGACTGCAGCGCGGTGTACACGTCACCAAAGCCCATGGGAGTGGCGGAACCGCCCAGCAGGTTCATCATTTCCACGTTGGTGGGCGACTGCTGCACACGGATCTTCAGGCCCTTCAGGTCGGACGGGCTTTCGATGGGGGTGTTGACGGTGTAGAAATTGCGGGTGCCCGCATCCAGCCAGGTCACGGCCTCGAAACCGGCCTGCTTGGTGGATTCAAAGATGGGGCCGGTGATGTTCTCATCATCCATGGCAGCATGGTAGGCCGTGCTGGATGCGAACAGATACGGCAGGTTGAACAGGGTGTAGTTGTCGCTGAAGGTCTCCAGCAGGGAGTTGGAGGCCACACAGAAGTTGATGGCGCCGGTCTGGGTCAGCTGGACCATCTCGTTCTGGGAACCCAGCAGCTCACTGGGGAAGACTTCCACGTCATACTTGTCCCCCAGTTTGCTCTCGATAAACTCCTCAAATGCCACCAGCGCAATGTGGGTGGGATGGTTGGTGGACTGGTTGTGGCCGATGCGGATGATCTGCCGGCCGTCCGAACCGGAGGCGCCTCCGCATCCGGCCAGCAGCCCCAGGGACATCACGGATGCCAGCAACAGGGATGCTGCGCGAATACTCTTTTTCATAAGCTCCGCCCTTCTTTCCATAGCTAGTTTTGAACAGGGACCCTGCGGATGCAGGCGAATTCCGGCCATGTACCTCCTGTTTTTTGCCGGTGGAACTTTTTGCCCCGCACCATAAAACGGGCGGCGGCACCCGTGACGGTACCGCCGCCGTTTTTTCGTACAAGGTCCGAACGCCGTACAGCTTGTCCGGCGAACTTCATACTTAAACCTTATCATACAATTTGCGCGCTGTCCAGCCGAAAAGTGGCTAAAAATGCGATTTGTTTTTTGTATGTCATTTTTGTATCCGCCGGGTGGGGATAGGCTGCATCCGGTTTTTTATCTTGTTCTGACGGGGTTTGTGCGCTATACTGAAAATGAAGTGAACGCTTCGGATTGGGAGGTTTTGGCATGCGCATCGTCACCCTCATCGAGAATACCCCGGGCGCCGAAAACTGTGCCCACGAGCACGGGCTGAGCCTGTATGTACAGACGCCCCGGCACCGTCTTGTGCTGGACACCGGTGCCACCGGTGCCTTTGCGGACAATGCCGCCGCAGTGGGCATCGACCTGACCACCGTGGACACAGTGGTGCTCAGTCACGGGCACTACGACCATGCGGGCGGGCTGCTGCGCATGGCACAGTTGGCCCCGAAAGCCCCCATCTGGATGCAGCGGAGCGCCGAACGGGATTTTTACCACGGGGAGAAATACATCGGCATGGACAAGGCCATTCTTGCCCTGCCCCAGGTCCGCTTTGCGGACGGGGATATGCCCCTGGATGAGGAGCTGGTTCTGTTCAGCGGCATCACCGGGCGGCGGTACTGGCCCCAGAGCAACCTGGCTTTGCGGGTGGTGGAAAACGGCGTACCGGTACAGGACAATTTCGCCCATGAGCAATGCCTGGTGGTAGAGGCCGATGGCAAGCGGGTGCTGTTGTCCGGCTGTGCCCACAACGGCATTCTGAACATTCTGGACCGGTACGCGGAGATTTTCGGCGGGGACCCGGACGTGGTTATCAGCGGTTTCCACATGAAAAAGGGCACCGACTACACCCCCGAGGAATGGCAGGTCATTGAGGACACCGCCCACGCCCTGCTGAAACACAAAAGCCTGTTTTACACCGGGCACTGCACCGGCCGCCCGGCCTTTGAACGGATGCAGGAAATCATGGGCGACCGTCTGCACGCCCTGCACAGCGGGGTGGAACTGACGCTGTAACGTTCTGTAATATGGAAAGGGCCCCGTCCCCCGGCATGCTGCCGGAGGGCGGGGTCCTTTCTGTTTCAGTAAACGGAGAGTTTTACAGAATGTCGATATGTTCGCCGTTGAGGGCCTTGTTCATGCTGCGCACGGCGCAGAACTTGCCGCACATGGAGCATGTGTCCTCGTGCTCGGGGGAACGGTCCGCCCGGATGGCCTTGGCGGTCTCGGGGTCCAGGGCGCAGGCCCACTGGGCTTCCCAGTCCAGGGCGCGGCGGGCATCCCCCATCTTGTCGTCGATTTCCCGGGCGCCGCGCACGCCCTTGGCGATGTCGGCGGCATGGGCGGCGATCTTGCTGGCGATGATGCCCTGCTTCACGTCCTCCACATTGGGCAGGGCCAGGTGCTCGGCGGGAGTGACGTAGCACAGGAAAGCCGCACCGTTCATAGCCGCAATGGCCCCGCCGATGGCGGCGGTGATATGGTCGTAGCCGGGCGCGATATCGGTGACCAGAGGTCCCAGCACATAGAAGGGCGCCCCCATGCAGATGGACTGCTGCACCTTCATGTTGGCGGCGATCTGGTCCATGGGCACATGGCCGGGGCCTTCCACCATGACCTGCACGTCCTTCTCCCAGGCGCGCTTGGTCAGCTCGCCCAGACGGACCAGCTCCTCGATCTGGCAGACGTCGGTGGCATCGGCCAGGCAGCCGGGACGGCAGGCATCGCCCAGGGAGATGGTCACATCGTATTCCCGGCAGATGTCCAGGATCTCGTCATAATATTCATAGAAGGGGTTTTCCTGGCCCGTCATGCACATCCAGGCGAAGACCAGGGAACCGCCGCGGGAAACGATGTTCATCTTGCGCTTGTGCTTGCGGATCTGGTCGATGGTCTTGCGGGTGATGCCGCAGTGCAGGGTGACAAAGTCCACGCCGTCCTGGGCGTGCAGCCGCACCACGTCGATGAAGTCCTTGGCGCTCAGGGTATCCAGGTCCCGCTGGTAGTGGATGACGCTGTCATACACCGGCACGGTGCCGATCATGGCCGGGCATTCGTGGGTGAGTTTCTGGCGGAAAGGCTGGGTGTTGCCGTGGCTGGACAGGTCCATGATGGCCTCGCCGCCCAGGTTGACGGCCTCCATCACCTTCTGCATCTCCACGTTGTAATCCTTGCAGTCCCGGGAGACGCCCAGGTTCACGTTGATCTTGGTGCGCAGCATGGAGCCCACGCCTTCGGGGTCCAGGCAGGTGTGGTTCTTGTTGGCCGGGATGACCACCTTGCCCGATGCCACCAGCGGCATCAGTTCCTCCACCGTCATGCGTTCCTTTTTGGCCACGATCTCCATCTGCGGGGTCACGATGCCCTTGCGCGCCGCCTCCATCTGGGTGGCATAGTTCCGTTCGCTCATGATATAACACTCCTTTTGTATTCAGACCGATTCCTCGGCAAAAAATCCCTGCAGGGTCCAGGCATGGTTCATGGGTCCGCTCCCCTGCCCCAGGTCCAGCATGGCGGACAAGGCGCCGGAAATGTACGCCTTGGCCCGTTCCACCGATTCCGGCAGAGAGAACCCTTTGGCCAGATTGGCGGCAATGGCGCTGGACAGGGTGCAGCCGGTGCCATGGGTGTTGGGGTTCTGGATGCGGGCTCCTTCAAACCACCGGAAGTTCCCATCGGCATACAGCAGGTCGTTGGCATCCTGCACGCTGTGTCCGCCCTTGAGCAGGACGGCGC
>DXNX01000079.1:734-1694 GCA_019413245.1 Oscillospiraceae bacterium | reverse complement strand
CAGGGCCAGGGGCAGCAGCTCTTTGGTCAGGGTGTCCACCGCTTCGGGCCGGATGAGCCGGGCTCCGCTGGTGGCCACCATGACCGGGTCCACCACGATGTTCTGGGCGTGGTAGAACCGCAGCCTTTCGGCAATGGTGCGGATGAGTTCGGGGGAAGAAACCATCCCGATCTTCACAGCGTCCGGGCGGATGTCGGTAAACACCGCGTCCAGCTGCTGCGCAAGAAATTCGGGGGTGGTTTCCTGGATTGCCTGTACGCCGGTGGTGTTCTGGGCGGTCAGGGCGGTGATGGCCGTCATGGCAAAAACGCCGTTCATGGTCATCGTCTTGAGATCGGCCTGAATACCGGCGCCTCCGCTGGAATCGCTTCCGGCGATGGATAATGCTGTTTTCATGGCAAAAAACTCCTTTTGCATTGCATTATTTTTTCTTAGGCGACAGAGAGTGGTGCCCCCGGTCTGCCGCCGCAGCGGGCCGCCTGTTGCCGGACGGCCCGCTGTCTTTTTTTATTTTTTGGTTATTTCCTCGGACAAGGCCCGCAGATGGCGGGCGGCGGCCTCAATATCATCGGCCCCGAAGAGGGCCGATACCACAGCCACGCCGTCCACCCCGGTGCCTTTGAGTTCCGGAAGGTTCCGGGCGTTAATGCCGCCGATGGCCACCACCGGGATGTCCACGGCGTCGCAGATGGCTTTGAGCCCCTCGTGGGAGAGGGCGGTCACATCCTGCTTGGTGGAGGTGGTGAACACCGCCCCCGCGCCCAGGTAGTCGGCCCCGTCGGCAGCGGCCTTGCGGGCTTCGGCCACGTTGTGGGCCGAAACGCCCACGATCAGGTCCCGCCCGGCGCGGCGGCGCACTTCGGCGGCAGGCATATCGTCCTGCCCCACATGCACCCCGTCCGCCCCGCAGGCCAGCGCAATGTCCAGATCATCGTTGATGATGAAGGGCACGCCGTGGGC
>DXNX01000079.1:0-724 GCA_019413245.1 Oscillospiraceae bacterium | reverse complement strand
GCGGCGATCTGACGGGCCTCCGCCAGGAAAGCGTCCTTGTCCAGCTGCTTTTCCCGCAGCTGGACGCAGGTGGCCCCGCCCCGGATGGCGGCTTCCACCTGCTGGTACAGGGTCAGCTCCCCCACCCAGGCGCGGTCGGTGACGGCATACAGCCGCATGGCAGTGTTATCGAGTTTCAACGTTTTCTCCCTCCTCCAGCTGCTGGGGTGTCAGGTTGTACATGGCGTCGATGATATGCCCCCGCAGGGTAAAATTGCCCTCCCCGGGGCGCAGATGCTGCTGGGCGATCTCTCCGCACAGGCCCATGGCGCAGACGGCGGCGGCCGCCGCTTCCAGCGGGTGTTCGGGGCTGGCGGCCACGAAAGCCGCCGTCAGAGCGGAGAGCTGGCAGCCGGTGCCGGTGACCCGGCGCATCATGGGGCAGCCGTTATGGATGCAGTAGGCCGTCTGCCCGTCTACCACCAGGTCAATGGCGCCGCTGATTGCCACCACCGCCCCGGTGCGGCGGGACAATGCCCTGGCCAGAGCAATCACCCCGTCCAGCGTATCCTCGGTGATGACGTCGGCGGCATCGGCATCCACCCCGTGGACGGTGCCGCTGCCCCGGGCCAGGACCTTGATCTCAGACAGGTTGCCCCGGATGACCGCGATGCGCAGCGTTTCCAGCAATTGCCGGGCCGTACCGCTGCGCAGGGCCGAAATGCCCACCCCCACGGGGTCGAAC
>DXNX01000078.1 GCA_019413245.1 Oscillospiraceae bacterium | reverse complement strand
GCAGTACGGTCTCACGGCTCATGGCAGTGACCAGAGATACCTCCATGCCGGATAGTGTGATGTTGGCCGGAATCAGGTCAACGAGCAATACCCGTTTTCCCTCATTTGCAAGGCCGATCCCCAGGTTTTCACAGGTGGTGGTTTTGCCGGTACCGCTTTTCTGATTTACAACAGCCATCGCTGTGGCTTTTGCCATAGATAATTTCACCTCCCGTCACTGATGTTCCAAGCGGGAACATCAAACTAGATTGACCCATTGGCCAGAGCGTGCTGTACCCAGTTCTGATAGTAAGCACTCATGGTCGTCGGGGCGTTATAGAGAACTTCCAGCATGTACTGCTTCATATCCCGGAAAGTATCCCGGGAAAGGATATCCATCTCAAGGGATTCTCTGAAATACGATTCATACTGCGCACGAATTCGTATCGCATCGCTTCGCTTCCTTTCCCGACATTTTTGTCGGATAGGGAAACCCTGTCCAATAAGATGCCGTACAGAATTTTCGACTCCGCAGAGAGCGTGCGAAACTTACTGTCGGTAAAAAGAACTTTGGGCATCCGGTAGAAGGCAAACTGCTCAGCCTGGGCCCCGTAGTACCGGATGCCGCCAATCAGAATGATTTTATGCTTCGATTTCTTGCTCATATCGATATTCTGTTTTTCTAATCCCGGCGCCTGATTTTGGAAATCTGAAGAATTAAGGCCAGCGGTTCTAATACAACTTAGAATTTTCCGCCCTCATCGGCCAGGAAGAAAGCCGGCTGATTCAAAATTTCCGGGCAGGGGAGACCGACTGATTACGGATTTACACTCAATTACACCAGGGATTAAGGGTGCACTCGCCGTTTTTAGCGGTTTGGCCTCTGGAAGCCGGTTTTCGGTGTTAGAGAAAATGCCGGTTATTTTGACAAATCGTCAATGAGGGCAAAAATTCTTTAGAAAAAATCGCGGAAGATTCGATGAAAAATCTTCCGCGATTGTAAGGTAATGTCCCCGCCCGGGCTCGAACCGGGGGCCTCGGGCTTAGGAGGCTCGCGCTCTATCCAACTGAGCTACGGAGACGTATATGGTTTTTCCTTGATTTTACGCTCGCGAAGATGATATCGCAAGCCGGTATATGTCAAGGAGAAAAGCTAGGAAAATTAATCCAGAAGAGACCGGATGGTAATGCCGGGACTCTTTCAAGCCAAGCAATATGATAGCAGAAAACATTGAAATATCAAGGTTTTCTGGTGCTGATTTGGTACTAACGAGAGAGGAAGGGGTGCGAGCGCGGCATGCAATTTATTAATTGCAGCCGCGCGAGCGCCCACCCATTGGGGGTGGGTGATCGCGCGAAATTTTAAGAAGCGCGAAGGGAGTAGGCACCCAAAAGTGTAGGATGTTATGCCTTCAAAATTGTTAGAAAACAGGCCGTTTATCTAATACATTTATCCGGCAAAGTCTTAAAATTGTTACACACCCGCGGCGTTAGAAAAATGCGAAATTGCAGATAGAATTCGAACCAGCGTTCAAATTTAAAAATGCTGAATCGCAAATGATAAGGAGTTTCTTAGGAGGCTCGCGCTCTATCCAACTGAGCTACGGAGACGTATATGGAATTTCCTTGGTTTTACGCTCTTTTTTGTGCTTCGACCAAGATGACAATCTGGATTTAGGAAACCGATTCGTTAGAAAACGGGTGGTTAACGCTTATGCCTTTTCCGGTATATTTTGTGGCGTGTGCTCTATCCAGATGAACTGCTGAGACTTGCATGGAAAGATATGTAGGGGACTGCCCATCCGGACAGTCCGCAATCTTTGCTTATTATACCGGATTCTGCCGGTAAAATCAAGACAAGGTCATTCTAGCGCAGCCTTGGCGGCATCGATCTTGGCCTTTGCTTCAGAAAGCTGAACTTCACAGTCATTCAGCGTTTCCAGCCGGTTACGGTCCCCAAGAATGGCAGTCCAGTATTCGCCATCCCGATAGCGGAAGATGACCCACTCATAACCGTCATACTTTGCTTTGCTTTTCTGTACAACGGGATAGGTGCCTACGGGCAGATACCCCACCACGTCGTTGAAGTTGGCGGTATAAAAGTACTCAGTCTGTGCACCGAACACGACCAGCTGTACGCCGTCTACTTCCTCCATGTCCGGGCCGGAAGTGCCGTATCCGTTAAAGTTTCCGGCTTTTAATATGGGCAGAAAATCGGTATAACTGTAATTGAGATCGCATGCACCGGTGATACCGCCCACACTGCCGGTGGAGGAAAACTGCCACATGGCATAGTTGCCGGTATATCCGGGCTGACTGCGGTAGTCAGCCAGCCAGAGAGGATAGCCTGCCAACTGGGACGGGTTGAGGTAACTGTTGATGAAATTGGTGTAGCTGTACCAGCCGGCATACCAGTTACGCTGATACAAAATGTCCATGGCGTACTGTACAAGACCTGTCAATTGTGTGCGGCCCAGAGAGGCCAGCTTGGTATCCTCCACATCCACGAACACCGGATACTCCAGCTGAAGCCCTTCCAATACGTTCAGGAACAAGCTTAACTCATCAATCACGCCGCTTTGGGTGGTGGCATAGGTATAATAATAGGCGCCGACCCGCAGACCGGCAGCGTGGGCGCCGTTTACGTTCTGCAAAAAGTAGGGGTCCACATACAAACCGCTGTTGTTGCTGGAACCCAGCCGGACAATCACAAACTGTTTGCCGGCGGCAGCCACGTTGTTCCAGTTGATGCTGCCCTGATAACGGGATACATCTATGCCGTTTTGAAAGAGTCCCATAAAAAATCCCCCTTCCTGCCACATGATATGCGGGGAAGAGGGAAGTGGTGTTTCAGATAACCAGGCCGCCATTCTGTCCGATGACCTGTCCGGTGATATATCCGGCGTCCGGGGATGCAAGGAAAACCAGGGTGCGGGCGACTTCTTCGGCTGTGCCCAGGCGTCCCACCGGCGTTTCTTCTGCCAGCGCGGCGCGGTCTTCCTCGGTGAAAGAGGCCATCATGTCAGTGTCGATGACGCCGGGGGCAACGCAGTTGACCGTAATGCCGGAAGGGCCTTCCTCCTTGGCCAGTGCGCGGCACAGTCCGATGACACCGGCTTTGGCAGCCGAGTAATGGACCTCGCAGCTGCCGCCCGTCTGGCCCCACATACTGCTGACACAGAGGATACGGCCGTATTTTTCGCGAATCATACCGGGCAGTACTGCACGGCAGGCGTAAAAGACGCCGTCCAGATCTACGCTCATCATTTGCCGCCAGTCTTCGTCTGTCAGGTCGGTGAACAGCTTCTGCTGAGCGATGCCGGCGTTGCATACCAGCACCTGGGGACCGCCTAACTCCCGGGCGGTCTGCGCTACGGCAGCGTTCACCGCGGCGGCATCGGCGGAATCGGCCTGAATGGCCAGGCACAGAGCCTCCGGTATGGCGCTCCGAACGGAATCTACTACCCGACGGGCGGCTTCCTCGTGGTTGTGCCAGGTAAAGGCCACCCGGTATCCGGCTTTGGCAAAGGCCAATACAGAAGCAGCACCGATACCGCGGCTCCCGCCGGTGATGAGAACGGTCTGATGGTCAAGATTGGGTGTCATCCGTAAGCTCCTTTTGCTTTTTCATGGCCTTGGCAGCCAGGCGTTTCTGGCGCAGAGAGGCAAAGAACGCTTGCAAAAGCTGCTGGGCTTCTGCCTCCATTAGGCCATGCTCGATGATGGGGTGATGATTGAAGGGCAGGGCAAACAGGTCGGTCAGGGACCCGCAGCACCCGGCCTTGGGGTCGGAGGCTGCATATACGATGCGCCGCAGCCGACTGTTGATGATGGCACCGCTGCACATGGGGCAGGGCTCCAGCGTGACAAACAGTTCGCACTGCCACAGCCGCCAGCCGCCCAATGTCTGGCAGGCCTGGTTGATGGCCATGAGTTCCGCGTGGTACAGGGCGTTTTTGCCGGTTTCCCGCAGATTGTGGGCACGGGCAATGATCTCACCGTCCTTGGCAATGACGGCACCCACCGGGACTTCGCCGGCCTCAAAAGCGAGCCGGGCTTCTTCCAGCGCGGCCTGCATCAATTCCTGATCTGTCATACCATCTCACCCGACCTGTTTCAGATAGACGCTGAAAACTGCCAGGAATACCACAGCCACCGTATACGCAGGGCTGGAAAAAACGGCTGCGGCATCCACACCGGGGCGCAGCCCGGCGGAAAAGCGGAATCCCTGCTTCATAGCGTGCCAGATGAGCCACAGGGCCACCGGCGGGAAGAAAAGCAGCACAAACAACTCGGAGAACAGCGCAGTGGAATCCGCTGCATACAGCTGCAAATACGCCACGATAAAAGCAATGGTGTTGTTGACAAAGTGCAGCAGCATACCGGGCAGGATACTGCCGGTACGCTCGGTCAGCCAGCCCAGAAAGACACCGCATACAAAGGCGGTAATGCCCTGGGCCAGGTCCATGTGCAGCAGGGCAAACAACAGGGCCGGGGCAAAGATGGCGGCGGCACTGCCGCAGGGGCGCATCAGCCCCTGCAGGGCCCCGCGGAAGAACAGTTCTTCCAGAACGGCGGGTACCACACACAGCCCGATGAAATTTACTGCCAGAGCGCTGCCGCCGGCCGGCAGGGGAGTGGCGCTGCCTTCGGTTCCCAGCAGGTGCCCCAGCAATCCACCGAACAGGTTGGCTGCATTGGCAATGCCCAGAAACACCGGCAGACAGAAAGCCGGACTCCACGGCGCAGGAATCAGAAGCCGCAGATCCTCGGCACGCAGCCGTGTCAGACGCAGCAGAAGGAAGATAGGCAGCAGAATCCCGCCAATAGCGGCGATCATGGACAGCATACCCGCTTCAGTCTGGGAAAAACCGGTGGGGCTGGCCAGCGTGGCCCCCGGGACCCGAAGCCCCATCAGAAAAGAAACAAACGCTTCCAGCAGGGAGCGTATGGCCAAATATCCCACAGCGGCCAGGGCACACCAGGAGGATGCCCCTTTGACCCCGCGGGTCTTTGCGATTTTTTGCAAAATAAACTTCCCCGTTTCACGCGCGGCCACAGGTTGGTGCCGCACAGAATTATACTTTATATACCATGGTTAGTGTACCACAACACAAACCGTCCTACAAGCATAAACCTCCGTATAACAAAAAAAAGCCTCGTCGGTTGTGCGGACCGAAGAGGCTATTAAGAGGAAGGAAAATGAATCGTGTCAGTCCAGGGCGTGTGCGGCACCCTTGACTTTCTCAACTAATCATAGTACAGTATGCGTGATAAGTAAAATTCAATTTTTTCACATGAAACCTGAATTCTGCTCAACACAAGGAGAGGCACGGTATGACGCTGCTCAGCTGTCTGATATTTTCCACCATTGCCCAGGAAGGTTCTTTTGCCCGCGCAGCCGAACAGCTGCATCTGACCCCGTCGGCCATCAGCCATGCGGTGGCGGGGATGGAGTCCGAATGTGGCTTCCCGCTGTTCACCCGTACCAAGACCGGTGTAACCATGACAGCAGCGGCCGAAAGCCTGATGCCTGCCGTGCGCCGGGTACTGGCCAGCGGGGAATCATTGGACCAGTCCATCGCCCAGGTCAACGGTATGCATAAAGGCGTTTTGCGGGTGGGCGTATTCAACAGCGCCTGCGTGATCTGGCTGCCACAGCTTGTACCTGCTTTTCAGAAGGACTACCCTGGAATTGAGGTGGAAGTGTACCAGGGCAGTTACGCCGATATCGCCGCCTGGCTCAAAAACGGTACGGCGGAGTTGGGGTTCCTCTCTGACTCCTGTTCCCAGGACCTGGACTTTGAACCGCTGTACACCGACTCTCTTGTCTGTATTGCGCCGCCGGACTTTACCCCCAAGCGGGCCGGTAAAATCAGCGCCGACGAACTGCGCACGTTGTCCTTTGTCAGCCAGCGTGCCGATACAGACGCCGACATCCAGAACTACCTGAAACGCAACGATCTGCGTGTACACACCGCCTGCTACGTCATCGACGATGAATCCATGGTGGGAATGGTAGCCTGCGGGCAGGGGGTGGCCATCATGCCGCAGCTGCTGCTGACCCAGCCCAGCCGGAAAAACGGAGTGCAGGTGCTGGCGCTGGAACCTGCCGCCGGACGCAGCATCGGGCTGGCCTGCCTGGACAAAAACGGGCTTTCTCCCGCAGCCAGGGAGTTTGCCCGCCGTGTGCGTGCCTTTGCAAAAACACTCTGACAGCGACAAAAAACAGGCCTTGACAAATTGCAAGGACTTTGGTATACTTTTACGGCAATCGTTTGAAAGGCTGCTCCGTTCGCACAGGATGGCGTATGCTGGTAGCCGATAAGTCAAGATTGTGATGAGCACATATATTAAGTATGGCTCCCGTTAGTCATGATCGAGAAAGAGGTGAAACGCAATGAAGGAAGGCATCCATCCGAAGTATATGGATTGCACCATCACCTGCGCCTGCGGCAACGTTATCCAGACTCGTTCTACCCGTCCGGAGATCCGCGTCGAAGTCTGCAGCAAGTGCCATCCGTTCTACACCGGCAAGCAGAAGCTGGTTGACACCGGCGGACGCGTCGAGCGCTTCAAGCGCCGTTACGCCAAGGCTGGCAAGTAATCATGTTTCATTTACCCCAGATGGAAACATCTGGGGTATTTTTTGCTTGTATGCCCGAAAATAAAGGAGCAGGCTTATGGCTGATTATCAGACCATCCGCGGTACTGCGCGGTATGAATACGAGGAAAAACGCAGCCGATTCATCGGCGTGGCTTCATTTGCCGATACCGAGGAGGCTGCCCAGGCGTTCCTGGAATCGGTGCGTGCCGCCAACCGCACGGCCCGTCACAACGTGTATGCCTATGTTCTGCACAATGGACGGGTGCGCTATTCGGATGATGGAGAACCCGCCAAAACCGCCGGAACCCCGGTGCTGGAATGCATCCAGCATGCGGGGGTATCGGATGTGATCGTGGTGGTCACCCGATATTTCGGCGGGATTCTGCTGGGTACTGGCGGCCTGGTTCGTGCGTATACGGCGGCAGCGTCCGGTGCTTTGCAGTCTGCCGAGCTGGTCAGCATGCGCAGCGTGGTGGACTGCACCCTGCGCGTACCCTATCCCTTGTTTGAAACCGCCCGCCGCATGATCGAACAGGCGGACACCCGGCTGGAAGAACCGGTCTTTGATGATGCCGTCACTCTCAGCTGGCGCATGCCGGCGGGGGAGGAAGGGCCACTGTGTGCTTCCCTGTGCGAGCTGACCCGCGGTACCGCACAACCCGCTGTGGGGGAACCTCATTACGCCGCCTACTGAAAAAATGGGCTCGCTGCCATAAAAAATGAAAATTCCACATTTTCAAGAAGCGTTTGGCGCTTTTTTATCGTATTTATAATATAGAAGGCAATTTTATCGGCCAAAGTGCCGTAAGTATCCTAAAAAGGGGGAAGTGCCATGAACGTCCGCGAACAGACCCAGACCATTGAACGCCTGACTTTCAGCCGGTATGCTGCTCTGAGCGAAAACTCCCGCGGACGTTCCCGCCCTGAACCGGAAGACCCTCTGCGCCCCTGCTACCAGCGGGACAGGGACCGCATTCTGCATTGCAAGGCGTTTCGGCGCCTGAAGCAGAAGACCCAGGTCTTTCTTTCTCCCGAAGGTGACCACTACCGCACCCGGCTGACCCATACCCTGGAAGTCAGTCAGATTGCCCGGACCATTGCCCGGGCGATGCGCCTCAACGAGGACCTGACCGAGGCTATTGCCCTGGGGCACGATCTGGGGCATACGCCCTTCGGCCATGCAGGGGAGCGGGCGTTGGACCGGCTGTGCCCGGGCGGTTTCACCCACTATCAGCAGAGCCTGCGGGTGGTGGATTGCCTGGAAAAAGACGGCAAGGGACTGAACCTGACCTGGGAAGTGCGCAATGGCATTGTGACCCACACCACCGGGGAATGGGCCAGCACATTGGAGGGCCGCACCGTCCGCTATGCCGACCATATCGCGTTCCTGAATCACGATATTGAGGATGCCATCACGGCGGGAGTCCTGTCCAACGACGCACTGCCGCCGGATGCCGTGCAGATTCTGGGCAAGACCAAGAGTCAGCGCATCACCACCATGATCACCGATCTGGTGGCCAACAGCACGGACGGAGAAATGCACTTTTCCCCGAACGTGGAGGATGCCTACCATCTGCTGAAAGATTTTATGTACTCCACCGTGTATGTGGACAAGCAGGCCAAACGGGAAGAGAAAAAGGTGGATAAGGTCGTGGAAGAACTGTATGCCCGCCTGTGTGATGACCCGTCCCTGATGCCCAACTTCTATATGCAGATCGCTTATCAGCAGGGAATCGACCGCGCTGTGGTGGATTATATTTCCGGCATGAGTGACCATTTTGCCATTCGCTTGTTTGAGGACCTGTTCGTCCCGCAGAAGTGGCAGGTACTGTAAAGTAAGATGCCCCAACGAAAGAACAAGGAGGTGTACCCGCGATGATTCCGCAGGAATATGTGCAGGAGGTGGCCCGCCGCAACGACATTGAAGAACTGATCGGTCAGTATGTTCAGCTGCGGCGCAGCGGGCGCACCCTGATGGGACTGTGTCCCTTCCACAATGAAAAGACCCCGTCCTTTGCCGTTTACCCGGATACCCAGAGCTTCTACTGCTTCGGCTGCGGCGCTGCAGGGGATGCCATCACCTTTGTGCGCAAGATCAACAATCTCAGTTATGTGGAAGCGGTCAAGCAGTTGGCCGCCCGTGCCGGCATGCCCATGCCGGAGGAGGATGACAAGGAAAGCCGCCAGCGCAGCCGTATGCTGGAAATGAACCGCTGCGCCGCCCGCTATTTCTATGAGCAGCTCAACGCCAAAACGCCCCAGGCGGCCGAGGCGCGCCGCTACTGGAAGGAAAAGCGCGGTCTGTCTGACGGGGCTATCCGCCGCTTCGGCCTGGGTTATGCGCCGGACGAATTCGGCGGGCTGCTGCATTATCTGCGCCGCCGCGGATTTGCGGATGTGGAAATCGAGGATGGCGGCCTGGCCAAACGCAGTGCCAAGGGCAATCTGTACGATCTGTTCCGGCACCGCGTCATGATCCCCATCATTGATGTGCGGGGCAATATCATCGCGTTCGGCGGGCGTGTTATGGATGATTCCAAACCCAAGTACATTAACAGCCCCGAAACGCTGGTGTACAAGAAATCCCGCACCCTGTTTGCCCTGAACCTGGCCAAAAAGTCCGCCTCCAAGCGGTACATTCTGTGTGAAGGCTACATGGACGTGATCAGCATGCACGAGGCGGGGTTTGACACAGCCGTGTGTGCCTGCGGTACAGCCCTGACGCCGGAACAGGTGAAGCTGCTCAGCGAGTATGCCGAAGAAGCTGTCCTGAGTTATGACTCGGACGAAGCCGGGCAGAAGGCCACCGCCCGCAGCCTGGGATTATTTGCCAACACGCCGGTCAAGGTGTCGGTGCTGTCCATCCCGGGAGCCAAGGACCCGGACGAGTTCATCCGCCATTACGGCAAAGAACGGTTCGAGATGATTCTGGACGGCGCCGCCAATCCCACTGAATTCCAGCTGTCCAAAGCCAAGCAGAAATATGATCTGCGCACGGATGACGGCCGCCTGGAATATATCCGGGAAGCCATCGACATTCTGGCGTCGGGCGGTGTGACCCCCACGGCCCGGGATGTGTATGCCGGACGCATAGCAGGGGAAACCGGCGTGTCCAAACAGGCGATACTTTCCCAGATGGAAGGCGCTTTGCGCGGCGCAGCGCGGCGCGCACACCGCAAGGAACAGCAGAACATGGCGGCCCAGGGCAACGGCGCCGACATCCGCGTTCCGTATGAGCGGGGCGGGCAGGAGGCCATGGGAGCGGCCGCCGCGGCGCGGCAGCTGGCAGCGGCCATGATGCAGGACCCGGACGAGATTCCGTATGTGCGCCAGCAGCTGGACCTGGAGGAAGTCCCGGAACCGGAAATTCAGGCCGCCATCCGCGCTATCTATGACTGTGCAGATAAGGGTATTCCCATCAATGCTACCTCACTGGCGTCCTGCCTGGAGGACGGCGCTTACACGCTGATCATGAAGGTACAGGCCCAGAACAACGGTCAGCGTCTGGTACGCAAAGATATTGACATGTTCCTGGAACGGCTGCGTCATGCCACCCCCAGGAGCAAACAGGCGGCGCAGACCAGCGATGAGGATTTCCGCAAACTGTTTGCTTCCATTACCAAGGAAAAAGTCCATGAACCGCCGCCCGGTGCGGAATGAACCGCCTTTGCGGCAGATGACTTTTGAATAGATCCCGTTCCTTTACGGGCAGACGAAAACAGGGCCTCCCGCAGCGCCGGGCAGGCCGGCAAAAAAGGAGATTTACTTATGGCAGAAAAGAAAGATCCCATCCGCGCATTGATCGAACAGGGCCGCCGTGTCGGCAAGCTGACCAACAGCGAGATCGGAGATGCGATGGAGGAAAGCGGCCACGGCCTGGACGTGGAGCAGATGGAAAAGCTATATGAAGAGCTGGAAAGCCATGGCATTGAGGTCGTGGACGATGACCCCGTGGCGGACGGTTCCGACTCCTCTCTGACCGAGGACGGAGTGGATGATTTTGAGGACGCTCTGGCTTCCGAAGGCGTTGCCATCGACGACCCTGTCAAGGTGTACCTGAAAGAAATTGGCCGTGTGCCGCTGCTGACTTCCGACGAAGAGGTGCAGCTGGCCCTGGCTATCCAGAAGGGCGGCAAGGAAGGCGAACGCGCCAAGCAGCGCCTGAGCGAAGCCAACCTGCGTCTGGTGGTTTCCATCGCCAAGCGCTATGTGGGCCGCGGCATGCAGTTCCTGGACCTGATCCAGGAAGGCAACCTGGGCCTGATCAAGGCCGTGGAAAAGTTCGACCATACCAAGGGCTTCAAATTCTCCACCTACGCCACCTGGTGGATTCGCCAGGCCATCACCCGCGCCATTGCCGACCAGGCCCGCACCATCCGCATCCCGGTGCACATGGTGGAGACCATCAA
>DXNX01000077.1 GCA_019413245.1 Oscillospiraceae bacterium | reverse complement strand
CTCTTCCTTTGCTCCTGCAGTCTCTCATAAAAAGGTAAAATTCCGAGTGTTTAGTATACCACAAAATCTCAGCCATGGAAAGGGTCACGGGGTCCCATCAGGCGGCTTTTCCAGACCTTGGGCGTGGCATCTCGGAACCCGGCCGTCAGGTATTTGCCCATGGAAAGACTGGCCGCCGTGCCCCGGGCCACGCAGTTGAGCGGATCGGGTGCAATGGCCACATCCACATGCAGTTCCCCGGCCAGATACCCGGCCAGACCGCGCAGCATGGAACCGCCGCCGGTAAGCAGAATGCCGTTTTTGCCCACGTCGGCCGCCAGTTCGGGCGGGGTGCTTTGCAGCACATTGTGGGCCGCGGCCGCAATGCGGGCTGCCAGCTCCCGCACAGGCTCGTACAGGTCGCGGGTATAGATCAAACGGCGGGCCGGGAGGTTGGTTTCCCAGGAATGGCCGCGAATCTCCATCACACCCTCGAACTCGCTCTGAGAGCAGCAGGCCACCTGCTTTTTGAGTGCTTCAGCGGTCAGCGGACCGATGGCAATGCTGAACTTTTCCTGTACATACTGGGCGATGCAGTTGTCAAAGGCGTTGCCCGCCACCGGCAGACTGGCGGCACGCACACGTCCGCCCATGCTGATGACCGCAATATCGGTAGAGCCGCCGCCGATGTCGATGACCATGCAGCCCCGGGGCGTGCGGATATCCAGGCCCGCCCCCAACGCCACCGCCACCGGTTCATCCACCAGATAGACCTGCTTGGCACCGGCCGACATGACCGACTCCACCACAGCGTCGGCCTCAATGCCGGTAATGGCTGCCGGAACGCACACGGCCACCCGGGGACGGATCAGCCGGGACGGGCACACCTGATTGATGAACCGCACGATCAGCTCGTTGGTCATACGGTGATCCTGAATGACCCCATCCCGCAGCGGGCGGATGATGTCGATATACTGTGGAGCACGCCCCACCATGCGCAGGGCGTCCTCCCCCACCGAAATGACCGTATTGGAGCGGGTGTCCACCGCTCCCACACTGGGCTGACGGAAGATCACGCCCTGCTGTTCAGTTGCAATGATGATGGAACTGGTGCCCAGATCAATGCCAATATCGTATTGCTTCATTTGTTTTGTTTCTCCTGCACCTGCTTTTGGGACAGGCGTTTTTCCGGGGGTAAATCCTCTTTGGCGGCCACACTGACCGCAAACACCGAAGCCGCACCGCCCTGCAAAAGAGCCAGTGCGCAGGCCGAAACCGTGGCCCCGGTGGTGATAATGTCATCCACCAGCAGTACCCGGGCACCGGAGAGGTCGGTACCGGGACGGCAGGCATAGGCATTTTTCGTATTCTGCATGCGGGCCGCCAGATCCAGATTCTTCTGCGGCTGCATGGTTCTTGTTGTATACAGCGGACAAGCCATGGGAATGTCCAGTATCCGGGACAGCCTACCGGCCAGCAAGCGGGGCAGTTGTCCGCTGCCCCACCGACGCGGCGGCACCGGCACAATAAGCGTGTACGGCTTCAGCCCGCCGGGTGCGGTATAAAGCGGGCGCCCGGCCGGGCGGTTTGCCGCCTCAGCACCAAACACCTGCACCGCCACCAGGTCGGCCAGTTCCCGGGCATACCAGGGATGGCCATGGCCCTTGCAGCGAAGAATGGCATGGCGTACGGTATCGCTGTAATAAAAGGCACTGGCCGCGCCGGATACGGCGTAAAAGGAATGTTCGGTGGCGGGCAGACGCGGCGGCTCATGGGAGAGCCGCTTTGCTTCCGCCAGACATGCCGGGCATACACAGCCGAAAGCGGCATCCGCCGGCAGAAGCCGGTCGCAGAACGGACAGCGCCGCGGCCACAGCAAGGCGGCAAGCCGTTCCGGCAGGCCCCTCATGCGTGATGGCTGACGGCATCCGCCAGCAGATAGCGCAGACCGCTGTACCGCCTGTTCTGGCGCACATTTTCGGTCATAGCCTGCACCGTGCGGCCCGTACCAGTGATCACGCACAGTTTACGGGCCCGGGTAACACCGGTATACAAAAGGTTGCGATAGCATAGCCGGCCCGGCACATCTGCCGCCGGAATGATGACCGCCGGGAATTCCGAGCCCTGACTTTTATGGATGGTCACTGCATAGGCAGGCTCCAGTTCCGCCAGCTGATCGGCCCCATAGATGTATTTCCGGTCATCCATAACGACGGTCACACTGCGGGAGGATGGGTCCACCTCGGTGATGATACCCATGTCTCCGTTGTACGCCCCCACCCCGGCTTCGGCGCCAGAGCGCTCAAAGGGGATGTCGTAATCATTTTTGATCTGCATGACCTTATCACCCAGGCGCAGCACCCGGCCGCTCTTTTCCCAGGCGATCTGCGGTTTATCCTTTGCCGGAGGATTGAGAACTTCCTGCAGTCGTCGGTTGAGTTCGATACTGCCGGTAGGGCCCACCTTGGTAGGGCACAAAACCTGAATATCCCGTACCGGGTCAAACCCGTAGGACCGGGGCAACCGGGTGGAAACCAGGTCACATATCAGCCGCTGACAGGCCGGGCCGAAGGATTCGATCATGAAAAAGTCATCGTCATGGCCGCCGGTGCGGGGCATTTTTCCCTGGACGATTCGGTGGGCGTTCTGGATGATCAGGCTTTTCTGGGCCTGACGGAAAATTTCGGTCAGCCGCACGGTAGGCAGGACATCCGCTTTTAGAATCTCACTGAGGATATTGCCCGGCCCCACGCTGGGCAGCTGGTCAGCGTCCCCCACCATGATGATACGGCAATGGGGCCGGGCCGCCGCCAGCAATGCCTGAAACAGTTTGACATCCACCATGCTCATCTCATCCAGGATGATGACATCAAAGGGCAGCAGATTCTTCTCGTTGTGAATGAAGCGTACCGTCCCGGTGGAGTAATCCACTTCCAGCAGACGATGGATGGTGGAGGCGCTGTGCCCTGTCAGTTCGCTCAGCCGTTTGGCCGCCCGACCGGTGGGTGCACACAAGGCCACCCGGTCATACAGACCCTCATACAGGGTGAGGATCGCATTGACCGTGGTGGTCTTGCCGGTACCGGGACCGCCCGTCAGCACCATCACCCGGCTGGACAGCGCCAGGCGGATGGCTTCCTTCTGTAACGGTGCGTAGGAAAACCCCTGGGCCAGTTCCAGCACCCGAATGTCATTGTCCAGCGTAGAAGGCACTTCGGTGGGAAAGGTAGAGATTTCCCCCAGGCGGGCGGCAATGTCCTCCTCAGCACTGAGCAGATCAGGCAGATAGATATACTCCGTTCCCTCATAGGTGCGGGCGCGCATCTCTTCCGTTTGCAAAAGCTCGTCCAGTGTCCGGTCCACGAGTTCCGGGTCCTGCTGGATAAACTTGGCCGTTGTTTCAATAAGTTTGGCACGAGGCAGGCAGGTGTGGCCATTGCCCGCGTTATGGCGCAGCGCATACAGGATTCCCGCCGCAATGCGCAAATGGTTGTCCGCGCCCAGCTGCAGATTTCTGGCGATGACATCCACCTGGCTGAACTTCAGATTCAGCGGCTCCCCGCAGAGCATATACGGATTCCGGTTGAGAGCCTCCACTGTATGGGGGCCGAAAGCCCGGTATGCCGTCACGGCACACTGCGCCGAAAGGCCATACTGTGCCATCCAGGCAATGACTTCCCGCACGCCGTACAGGCGCCGGAATTCATTGGAAATGGCCGTTGCTTTCTGCGGCGTGATGCCTTTGATCTCGCACAGGCGGTCCGGTTCCTCTGCAATCACAGTCAGCGTTTCCGCCCCGAATCTTGCCACGATCTTTTTGGCGGTGGAAGAACCGATGTAGGGCAGAACACCGCTGGCCAGGTAACTCTGGATCGCAGCCGTATCCTGGGGCAGTGCCGCCTCGCAGGTTTCAGCCCGGAACTGTTCGCCATAGTTGGGATGGTTGGTCATCTGGCCATACACAACCACCGACATACCGTTGTCGATGCTGCCCACATTGCCGGAAACGACCACATCGGTGCCGCCGGCATTGACTTCAAACACCGCGTAACCGGTTTCCGGATTCTCAAAAATCACATGCTCCACAACGCCTTCCAGCTTGAGAAGCTCCCCGGTCATGGTCGTTTCCTCCCTTCTGTTGTTTTTGGGTACAAACACCCACTATACGGTATATATTATAGCCATTCCTCCTTTGTTTGGCAATGGCGCCCATCAGCTTTCCTTATTATAAGGCAACCTGAAAAACGCGGCCTCTGCTGCCCGAACCACGGACAACAGGAACCGCGTTTTTCTGATTTGCAGAAATTTTACAGGATGATTTCCATGCCGGTCTTCTGGGGTTTGAGACCACAGGATTCATAAAAGCGCTGGGCGTTGTCATTGCCCGCCCAGACGTTGAGGGTCACATTATAGCAGCCGTGTTCCTTGGCATAGGCCAGGACTGCCTCATAGAGGGAGCGCCCGATATGCTGGCCGCGGCAAGTCTCATCCACACACAGATCGTCAATGTACAGCGTCTTGATGTCGGTCATAATGTTATCATGCAGATACTGTTTGAAGATACAGAAAGCATATCCCAACAGGCGATTGTTATCATCCGCCGCCACCAGGATGGGCCGTTCATCATCCGCGATAATGGCAGCCAGTTCTTCGTCGGTATACTTACGCCCGCCGTTCTTGAACAGGTCCGGGCGGATCTTGTGGTGTACCAGTTCTACCTGCATCAGCAAGTCATTGATGCGAGGCATGTCTCCGGTTTCGGCTCTGCGGATTTTCATGATCCATGCGCTTCCCTTCTGTATTTTACACTTTATGTATACATGCATAATTATACAGCCGAATCCATATTTTGCAATACAGGATTCCAACAGAAAAAGCAGGCGCTGCGGCCTGCTTTTCCCTTACGGGAACAAAACAGAGCGGCAGCGCCTGCCGAAAGAATGCTGGATAAATCTTACAGAGAAGCCACTGCAGCCTTCAGCTCATCCACGCGGTTGGTCTTTTCCCACTTGACGCCCAGGTCCTCACGGCCCATATGGCCGTAGGCAGCCAACTTGCGATAGATGGGCTTGCGCAGATCCAGGTCACGGATGATGGCAGCGGGGCGCAGGTCGAAGACCTTTTCGACGGCTGCTTCCAGCTTGTCGTCCGCCACCTTGCCGGTGCCGAAGGTGTCCACCATGATGGAAACCGGCTCTGCCACACCGATGGCATAGGCCAGCTGCACTTCGCACTTATCGGCCAGACCGGCAGCCACCAGGTTCTTGGCGACCCAGCGAGCAGCATAAGCGGCGGAACGGTCCACCTTGGAGGGGTCCTTGCCGCTGAAAGCACCGCCGCCGTGACGGGCATAACCGCCGTAGGTGTCCACAATGATCTTACGGCCGGTCAGACCACTGTCGCCCTGAGGACCGCCCACAACAAAGCGGCCGGTGGGGTTGATAAAATACTTGGTGTTCTCGTCCAGCAGCTCAGCCGGGATGGTGGCCTTGATGACCTTTTCCATCACGTCGGCATGCAGCTGATCCTGGCTGACTTCCGGGCTGTGCTGGCTGGAGATGACCACGGTATCCACGCGGGCGGGCTTGCCGTCCACATACTCGATGGTAACCTGGCTCTTGCCGTCCGGACGCAGATAAGCCATGGCGCCGTTCTTACGAACCTCGGTCAGGCGCTTGGCCAGCTTGTGGGCCAGGGAGATGGGAAGGGGCATCAGCTCGGGAGTCTCGTTGCAGGCATAACCGAACATCATGCCCTGGTCACCGGCACCGGCCACCTCATCGTTGGTGCCCAGCGCAATGTCGGGGCTCTGACCATCGATGCTGGTCATAACACCGCAGGTGTCGCAGTCAAAGCCATACTTGGCACGGTCATAACCAATGTCCTTGATAACGCTGCGAGCGATGCCGGGGATATCCACATAGCACTTGGTAGTGATTTCGCCCATGACGTGGACCAGACCGGTGGTACAGGTGGTCTCGCAGGCGACGCGGGCACCGGGGTCCTGGGCCAGGATAGCGTCAAGAACGGCGTCGGAAATCTGGTCGCAGATTTTGTCGGGATGCCCTTCGGTAACGGATTCGGACGTAAACAGAGTCTTAGACATAAAAAGCTGCCTCCTTGGATGAAAATATGGTTCAGAAAGGCAACTTGACGAAAACCATGCTGCGCTCTGCCCCAACAGGGAGCGCAGCAAAAAGCGCGTTTCCCATCGTGGCGGGAAACGCGCGCAAACGCTTATCTTCCGGTTTCCCGCAGGAATTGGCACCTTACGCACTGCGCAGGTTGCCGGGCTTCACAGGGCCTGTTCCCTCAGCCACTCTTGATAAGTCACCTTATTCTGATGTCGTCGAGTATGATAGCATACCCTTCTTGCCTTGTCAACGATTTTTCGACAGCTTTTTTGGTCTGCCTGTACAAAAACCCAATACTGTACAAAAATCAGTGGCGGCCGTGCAGGATCGGAGACAGGGGCTTGTAAATCAGGAAGCAGAGAACGGAATCCAGCAGGCCCTTTACAAAGGTAAAAGGCATATTGAACATGACCAGGCAGAACATCAGGTTGTCCGCCTTGGGGTTCAGTTCCTGGTAAGCCCCCAGGATCAGGTCCATACCGCCGAACATCTGAGCATACACCGGATAGGTGATGTAGTAGTTGACCGGCACGCTGACCAGCGCCATAACGACCGCGCCCACCAGCGCACCGATGGCCGCCATCTTGCGGCTCTTGTGGTGCTTATAGATCAGGCCCGCAATGGCAGTAAAGAAAGCGCCCAGCAGGAAGTTGCACACTTCGCCGATGCCGCCGGTGGAACCATGGAAAATGGCAGCCAGAATGTTCTTGACCAGGCACACCGCCACACCGTACACAGGGCCAAGGCTGAAGGAAGCCAGCAGCGCGGGCAGTTCGGAGATGTCCATCTTGACAAAGAACGGAATGAACATAGGCAGGCTGAAATCAACCATCATCAGCACAAAGCCCACCGCCGAAAGCATAGCGGTCACAGTCAGTTCACGGATATGATTCTTGGTTTTCATAAAAATACCTCCCGGCCGTTGCGGCCCGTCAAAATAGGAAAGCCGGTTGCCACAGCTGTCGGGAGGCTTGTTTTGTTGCCAAGCAAAAACGCCCTGCCGCAAAAAGATGCAGCAGGGCGCAGGAAAGCAAAGCAAATAAAGCGAGCTTCCGTTTCTTCCATCCGGACTATACCGTCGGCTTCGGAATTTCACCGAATCAGCGGCTGCCGAAGCAGCCGGTCGCGGGCTTTACCGCCGGTGGGGAATTTCACCCCGCCCTGAAACAGACTTTCTGAGCACAAGTATAGCACAATTTACAGGGAATGCAAGATATTTTTTGTGCATCCTGTTCTCAACTTGACACCGGCGGCGATTCACGGTATTCTTACCTCGTACACAATTAAGCGTACCTGAGAGCAAATCTTTTACTTTTAGACATTTGTACAGGAGTAAACAATCAATGGCAATTCGGGAATTCTGGGCCCTGTTCATGGGGTTTGTCAATACGCACAACGTTATTCTGCGGGTGATCCTGACCCTCATTCTGGCTCTGGCAGCCGTATTCGGCACGAGGCTTTACCGCGCCCTCATCGGCACATTGCGGGCAAAGCTGCTGCGCTTTATGCCGGAATGGCTGCGCATTCTGTACGACGGCTTTTCCGGGTCGCTGGTCCTGTTGCTGCGCACCTTCCTGGTTTATCTGGCCGTGCTGGCCTTTCCCCTGCCGCTGACCCCGCAGCAGACTGCCCTGCTGGCAGGGCCTGTGTTCCAGGCCATATCCATTGCACTGCTGGGGCTGGGCTTCTGGCGCAGTGAAGCCCTTTGCGGTCTGCTGCTGCGCAGTGCCCAGAACCGGCTGGACCTGGAAAGCAACAAGACCATGACCCGCTTTTTTGAAAAGATCTACCGGGCTCTGGTCATTGTCATCACCGTACTGGCCACGCTGGAGCTGTTCGGCATCCCGGTGGCGGGCCTGATGGCCGGTGCCGGTGTGGCCGGCCTTGCCGTTTCCCTGGCTGCCCAGTCCACCCTGTCCAACCTGATTGCAGGCATCACTCTGGTGATGGAACGGCCTTTCGGCATCGGGGATTATATCGTTCTTGGGACCTTTGAAGGTACTGTGGAAGAAATCTCCTTCCGGTCCACCAAGCTGCGCACGCCGGATAATTGCCAGATCACCGTGGAAAACTCCAAGGTCAGTGCAGAGTACATCCAGAATGTGACCGACCGGAACAGCCGGTTGTGGAACTTTGTCATCGGTGTGACCTACGACACGCCGCGGCAGAAAATTGAAGAATTGTGTGCCGCCCTTACAGAGCTCTGCAAGGCCGACCCCGCCGCACAGCCGGAAACGGTACAGGTCTGCCTGACCAGCTTTAGCGCCTCCAGCATCGACATTGATGTGCGCATGTATGTTACCGCACTGGGACTTGCGGATTTCCGCGCCATGAAAAACCGGCTCAACCTTCAGATCATGGATCTGATGAAAAAAGAGGGCTGTTCTTTCGCCTTTCCCTCCACCAGCGTATATCTGGAAAGTACTCCCGAAAAATAAACAAACCAAAAAGCCCGGCCATACGGTCGGGCTTTTTAACGTATGTGAAGGTCAGATATCGCGACGGCAGTCCAGAATCCATCGGTCTGTTCCCTGTTCTGTTGTAACTGTAATCATGAAACTGTACGATGTATCGAACCGGTACTGCACCACACCGTCCCCCGCCTCAATCGGGCAGTAATCCACCTTTTCTATGGGTTCGGAGGTGTGGTATTCCTTGTAACAGTTATCCCAGGCATAGGCGAAATCCACTGTGATGTCGTCCTGCTCAACACCTTCCCAGGTAAGCGTGGGAACAGCAGGGATGGTCAGAAGGCATTCCTCTGTCGGCGGCATTGATCCGTCCACCACCGGATACAACAGCGTTGTGGATTCGGTGACCTCCCCGCCGGATATTGTCAGCGTCACGCCTGTATTGGGAAGCGTTGTCTGCCAGGTCGGTGTTTCCTCCTTTTGGGTACAGGCGCACAGCAGGACCGCAGCCATCAGCACAGACACGGTCAGGCTTGCCAGGCGTTTCATAGGCAAACATCCTTTCATTCATAAGGGTCGTAAGGGCCCAGGGGAATTTCTGTGCCCAGATCCAATACCCGCGGGCAAAGGCCCGTGGCCGCCTGCACAAATCCCATCAGCATCCCGAGATGCAGATGCAGATGCCGGTACTGTGCCAGAATCAGGGTCATCCGGGTCCATTCACAGCCTTCCGGCCGCTGGAGAAGGTCTTCATCATGCAAAGCCGGAAGGTACAGTGAGAGCTTGGCCTTGATGGTATGGAAATAATCGTTGATCTGCCGACGGCTCAGGCGCGTGGCCGGATAAATGGCCAGGTCCTGGAGCAACGGCGTGTGAATCGGCGGCTCCACAAAATCCCGGTCCCGCGGATTGATGAACCACTGGTCCAACCCGTGCAGCATGTGATAGATATGCTGCCACAGCGGTGCCCCGCCGTACGGCTTGTCCCACAGTTCATCCGGAATACAGTCAATGACGTTCTGCGTTTCCCACAGGGCACGCACCGTCATTTCGGTCAGAATGGTATGATAGGATGATTCCCGCATGAACTGCGCCCCTTTCCCGGCAAATCCGGTCTTTTGGGTAGTATCCGCAGGAACAGGGGCTGTCATTCATCAGTCGGCTACCAGTAATGTGGGCAGTGTCTTTTCGCTGTACTGGGAAGAGATAATCGGCGTGAGCGACACCCGGGAGTACACGCCCTGGGCTTCGCCGTCGTAGGTATAAATACCGGTCAGGTTATAGTAGCGGTTCAGGCCGAATTCTTCCCCGTTCAGGCCGTAATTTTCGGTCACATAGGGCGTATGGAACGCCTGGAGCAGATATCCGGTATGCGGCACATTGCGCACCACCTCCGCCCAGCGGTCGGCGTCATACTCCACCCCGGCATACACGCCGCGGGAACCGTAAGAATCCGTGGGTTTCAGAATCCAGCGGTCCTTGTCCTCCAGAACCATAGGCAGATGTTCGGCGCCGAATTCTGCGGTGTACGGCACATGTGCCTGCACATACGCCTGCTGCTCTTCATTCAGCATCTGCATGGTACGCGGCAGATGCAGCACGCGGAACAGTTCCTTATTGTGTACGATCTGGGTATGGAAATCCCCCACCAGCAGCACGGCACCATCCCGGGCTGCCTGCAGCAGCGCTTTACTTTCCTCATAGTGAGCCAGCACATCACTGGTAACAGCACGGCGATAGATCATATCGATCTTTGCTCCCGCCGGGCCGGTCAGGATGTGACCATCGTACCGCAGCTCCCGAACGTCGCAGACTTCTGCCGGAATTCCCGCTGCCTCAAAATGCTGACGGAAAATTTCAAATTCGTTGACGGTGCCACATTCCATATAATCGATAATGGCAACCCGGGGTACATCATGACCGCCGGCACGCTGCCAGATGCGGCGCATGGTCTCTACCCAGCTGTCGAACAGCTCGCAGCGGCGGGTCCTGTGGGCCGCGGTAAATGCCCTATACCCCCCGGAGAGCTGCTGTGCGTTGTGCAGTTCCCGATCCTCGTTCATGGCGCTGGCACCGTCGGTGTTGAACTCGCAGAAGGTATAGTCTCCGGTTTCTTCATTGTAGAAGAAATCAATCCGGGCCATGGGCAGCAGCGAAGGTGCCCGGTTGGCACGAAGAATCAGGTCTTCAATGCGCGGATCGAACCCGAACAGAGCACGGTAGGAAGCATCCTTTTCATATTCATCCATCACCCGGGCAAAAATCGAATACAGGATCTTCATATCCGCCTTGATGCAGGCAAACTGCGATTCGGTCAACAGTTTGGGCTTGAAGCAGGTACGGACATATTCCCCGTGATGGATGGCGGTGGAATGCTTCATATATTCGACGATAGCATCAAAATCATGGCGCAGCGCCGCCGGGTCCTGCCGGGCCATGGCCAGATATTCGGCGTCCAGCGCCAGAGCATTTTGAAAGTTATTCATATTC
>DXNX01000076.1 GCA_019413245.1 Oscillospiraceae bacterium | reverse complement strand
GACCACATCCTGTGCGGCAACGGCAGCGATGAAAACCTGCTGCTGGCCATCCGGGCTTTCTGCGATGGGCAGACGCCCCTGGCCTTTGCGGACATTACTTACAGCTTTTATCCGGTTCTCTGCCAGCTCATGGGGGTGCCCACCCACATCCTGCCGGTGCGGGAAGACTTCACCCTGGATCTGACCGCCTATTACGGCCTAAACGAGACCATCGTCATTGCCAACCCCAACGCCCCCACCAGCCTGCTGGCCCCGGTGGCGGCCATTGAGGAAGTGGTGCGGCGCAACCCGGACCACATCGTCATTGTGGACGAGGCCTATGTGGATTTTGCAGGGGAAGGCGCTTCCTGCCTGCCCCTGGTGCCCAAATACGACAACCTGATCGTGGTGCGCACCTTCTCCAAGTCCCGCAGCCTGGCAGGGGCCCGGCTGGGCTTCTGTGCGGCACAGCCCGCCCTGATCGCGGACATGAACCGCATCAAGTTCAGTTACAGTCCCTACAACATCAGTTCCCTGAACCAGGCCGCCGGGGCTGCCGCCATGCGGGACGAAGCCTACTTCCGGGAAACGGTGGCCAAGATCTGCCGCACCCGGCAGGAGACCGCCGACGAACTGCGCCGGCGGGGATTCACCGTGCTGGATTCGGCCACCAACTTTCTGTTTGCCAGACCCGCCGGCAAACCGGCAAAGGAAATTTTCGAGGCCCTGCGGGAGCGCGGGGTGCTCATCCGGTATTTTTCGGCTCCGCGCATCGACAGCTGGCTGCGCATCACCATCGGCACGCCGGAACAGATGCAGCGGTTCCTGCGCGAACTGGACGATATTCTGCGCTGAAATGACAAAGGAGGGGAACACATGATCGCCATTGTGGATTACGGGGTGGGCAACCTGTTCAGCCTGGCTTCCAGCGTGAAAAGTCTGGGGGCCGAGGTCCGGGTGACCCATGAAGCCGAAGACCTGCGCCAGGCCACCCATATCCTGCTGCCCGGGGTGGGCGCCTTTGCGGACGCCGCCGCCAAGCTGCAGGCCACCGGCCTGGTGCCGGTGCTGCGGGAAGAGACCCAGCACACACCGCTGCTGGGCATCTGCCTGGGCATGCAGCTGCTGTTTGAAAAGAGCTACGAATACGGGGAGCACGAGGGTCTGGGCCTGGTGCCCGGGCAGGTGTGTCCCCTGGCCGAGGACCTGAAAGACCCGTCCCTGAAGGTGCCTCACATCGGGTGGAACGCCCTGGACCTGACCCCCGCGGGAGAGCGTGACCCGCTGTTCAAGTACAGTAAAAACGGGGAGTATGTGTACTATGTGCACAGCTACTACGCCAAGGACTGCGCTGCCAATACCCTGGCCACCAGCGAGTACAGCATCCCGGTGACCGGGGCGGTGCGGGCGGGGCTGGTGTACGGTACCCAGTTCCACCCCGAAAAATCCGGCGATACCGGCCTGCGTATCCTGCGGGCCTTCGCCGAACTGTAAGGAGGGCGCGGTATGAAACTGTATCCTGCCATTGACCTGCGCGGCGGACAGGCCGTGCGGCTGTACCAGGGCGACTACGACCAGATGACCGTCTACAATCCCGACCCGGTGGACCAGGCCAAAGCCTTTGCGGCGGCCGGGGCCAAGTACCTGCATGTGGTGGACCTGGACGGGGCCAAGGACGGCCAGGCCGTGAACTTTGCCACCATCCGGAACATCACCGCCGCCGGGGACCTGTTTGTGGAAGTGGGCGGCGGCATCCGGGACCAGCAGCGCATCGAGGACTACCTGGCTCTCGGCGTGGGCCGCTGCATTTTGGGCACCGTGGCGGTGCGGGACTTTGATTTCACCGCCCGCATGGCCCGTACCTACGGCGACAAAATCGTGGTGGGCGTAGACATGAAAGACGGCTATGTGGCTGTGAGCGGCTGGAAGGAACTGACCCCCGAACCGGGGCTGGATTTCTGCCGCCGCTGTGCCGATGCCGGGGTAAAAGCCCTCATCGTCACCGACATCTCCCGGGACGGCACCATGCAGGGCACCAACATGCAACTGTACCGGGACCTTCTGACCATTCCCGGGGTGGAGATCACCGCTTCCGGCGGCATCGCCCGCATGGAGGAACTGGCCGAGCTCCAGGCCATGGGCTGCCATGCGGCCATTCTGGGCAAATCCATCTACACCGGCGCCATCGACCTGGCCGAGGCCGTGCGCCGCTTTGAAGGCTGAAAGGGGCGGTACATCATGGTCACGAAACGCATTATCCCCTGCCTGGACGTGAAGAACGGCCGGGTGGTCAAGGGGGTCAACTTTGAAGGGCTGAAAGATATGGCCGACCCGGTGGAAATGGCCCGTTTTTACAACACCGCCGGGGCGGATGAGCTGGTGTTCTACGACATCACCGCCAGTGTGGAGGGCCGCACCCTGTTCACCGACATTCTGCGCCGGGTGGCTTCGGAGATCTTCATTCCTCTGACCGTGGGCGGCGGCATTGCCACCCTGGAAGACTTCGACCGGGTGCTGAAATGCGGCGCCGACAAGGTCAGCGTCAACTCGGGGGCCATCCGCAATCCGGCCATCATCTCGGCGGCTGCCCAGCGCTACGGCAACCAGTGCGTGGTGCTTTCGGCCGACATCAAACGGGTGGACGGGCAGTTCCGCCTGTTTGCCAAGGGCGGCCGGGAAAACACCGGCATCGACGCCCTGGACTGGCTGGAACAGGGGGTGCGCAACGGCGCCGGGGAACTGGTGGTCAACTCCATCGACACCGACGGCGTGAAGAACGGTTTCGACCTGGAGCTGCTGGACGCCGTGGCCCAGCGCTGCGCCGTGCCCATCATCGCTTCCGGCGGCGCCGGCTGCAAGGAAGATTTCCTGGAGCTGTTCCGCAACCATCCGGCGGTGGATGCCGGGCTGGCGGCGTCCATCTTCCACACCAAACAGGTGGATATTCACGATTTGAAACAGTATCTGCGGGAAAACGGAGTCGAGATGCGCCTTTGACCCCGTCCCCTCTTGCAAAATGTTCGTCGGCGCTGTACACTATAAGTATCTCATATCTATAATGAGCAGGAGTTTTTTCTCATGGAATATACCGAAACTTCCCGTTCCCTCAAATTTGACGCGAACGGTCTGATCCCCGCCATCGTGCAGGATCACTATACCAAAGAAGTACTGACCCTGGCCTACATGAACGCCGAAACGCTGGCTCTGACCATTGCGGAAGGCCGCACCGTGTTCTGGTCCCGCAGCCGCCAGGAGATCTGGCGCAAGGGCGAGACTTCCGGCAACGTGCAGAAGGTGGTGTCCATCACCGCCGACTGCGACAAGGACGCCCTGGTGGTGGAGGTCGTGAAGAGCGGTCCCGCCTGCCACACCGGCGCCGAAAGCTGCTTCTTCAACCCGGTTTATGTTTCGGAAGAACTCAAGCAGTTCACCTGGGAAGGGCTGTATCACCTGATCGAGGGCCGTAAGACCGACCCCAAGGAAGGCAGCTACACCAGCTATCTGTTTGACAAGGGCCTGGAAAAGATCCTGAAGAAAGTCGGCGAGGAAAGCACCGAAGTCATCATTGCGGGCTCCAAGCGCGACAAGGAAGAGACCGTGTTCGAGATCAGCGACCTGGCCTACCATGTGCTGGTGCTGATGATCGAGCTGGGGATCTCCGTGGAAGACATCACCCGTGAGCTGGAAAAGCGCCACGTGGTCGATCATAAAGTAAAACAGGAGAGGATGCAGTGAAATGGCTGACCAATACAAACTGAGTTCGGTGCATGTCCATTCCAAGCTGTGCGACGGCAAGAATACCCTGGAGGAACTGGCAGTGACCGCCTGGCACGCCGGGCTGAAGACCCTGGGGTTCACCGGCCACAGCCACACCCCCTGTGATATCGAATACTGCATGACCCAGAGCCGCACCGCCCTGTACAAGGCGCAGGTGGCCAAGCTCAAGGAACGGTATGCAGGCAAGCTCGATATCCTGTGCGGACTGGAATGGGACCTGTTCAGCGACGACGACCCCACCGCCTACGATTATTTTATCGGCAGCGCCCACTATGTGCGCGGCCCCAAGACCGGCCGGTATTATGAGATCGACTTCCGGGAGGCCGACCTGGCCGCCTGCATTCAGGACGATTTTGACGGTGACGGTCTGGCCGTTGTGGAAGCCTACTTCGACAACGTGCGCCAGGTGGCGGAGCACAAGCCCACCATTCTGGGTCACTTTGACCTGATCAAGAAGATCAACAAGGGCAACAAGTTCTTTGACGAGAACAGCCCCCGTTACATCGCAGCCGCCCGCACCGCCCTGGAGGCAGCGGCTGCCAACGGCTGCGTGCTGGAAGTGAACACTTCCTCGGTGTATCGCGGATACCGGGATGACTTCTTCCCCGGCGAAGGGATTCTGCGCGCCTGGAAGGAGCTGGGCGGCGAGGTCATCATCACCGCCGACGCCCACGAGTCCAAGGCTCTGACCTTCGGCTTTGACGAGGCCGCCGCGCAGCTGAAAGCGCTGGGTTATGACCATGTCCAGGTACTGGGCAAGGACGGCTTTACCCCCTGCGCCCTGTAATTTTCCCACATAGAAACAAACTCCCCGCTGCAAGGAAGACCCCTGGCAGCGGGGAGTTTTCTTTCGTCAGGCAAAGATCAGTCCAGCACGTCAAACTGGCAGGCGCCCATGGCTTTCAGTGCCGTTTCGTGGGAATCCGGGCAGACGCCGGCACACAGGCCGGCCAGTATCTCGATGGGCGTTTCGGGGAAGAAGGCCCGCAGCAGCATGGCGTTGGAAATGACGCAGATGTCGGTGCAGACACCATAGACGCGGAACTTTTCCACAGTTGCGTTCTTTTCGGTTAAAAACTTCTGCACGGCGGCGGGCAGTTCGCTGGCGCCGAAGGTGGGCTTTTCCACCAGGACCTTGGCCGGGCAGGCCGGGTCCTCTGCTTCGGCCACCGCCGCCACCTCCGGCACCAGGTTCCAGCCTTCGGTGCCGCGCAGGCAATGCTCCACCGGCAGCTTTTTGCCCTCCCGGGTGGATAGGTAATCGCCCCCATGGGTGTCCAGGGTGAAGAACAGGGCATGGCCACTTTCGGCAGCCTGCTTGGCTTCCGCCGCCAGACGGCCGCTCATGGCCCGGGCTTCGGCAGTGCCCAGGGCCCCGGTCACAAAGTCATTCTGCATATCCACGATCACATCAATGGTCACTTTTTGCATTTTCGGCTCCTCCCCTTGTGCTGTATGTACGGATTTTAATGGAAGTATAGCACAAAATTCCCGCACAAAAAAGCCCCGCCTTCTCCGGTTCCGGCCGGAAAAGGCGGGGCTTCCTTATTCAGAATGAGGAAAAAATCAGACCTGCATCACAGGTGCAGCACACGGTCCTTGATCTCGGCGGTGCGGCCCTGGTTCCAGAACTGGGTGCCGATGTAGCCGCAGGTACGGCGGGCCACGTTCAGCTTGTTCTGGTCACGGTTATGGCAGTGCGGGCACTCCCACACCAGCTTGCCGTCGTCCTCCACGATCTGGATCTCGCCGTCAAAGCCGCAGACCTGGCAGTAATCGCTCTTGGTGTTCAGCTCGGCGTACATGATGTTGTCGTAGATGAACTGCATGACGCGGATGACCGCAGCCAGGTTGTCCTGCATGTTGGGCACTTCCACATAGCTGATGGCGCCGCCCGGAGACAGGCGCTGGAACTCGCTCTCAAACTTCAGCTTGGTGAACGCGTCGATCTTTTCGGCCACATGGACGTGGTAGGAGTTGGTGATATAGTTGCGGTCGGTGATGCCGGGGATGATGCCGAAGCGCTTCTGCAGGCACTTGGCGAACTTGTAGGTGGTGGATTCCAGCGGGGTGCCGTACAGGCTGAAGTCGATGTTGGACTCGGCCTTCCACTTGGAGCAGGCATCGTTCATATGCTGCATGACCTGCAGGGCAAAAGGCTTGGCAGCCGGGTCGGTGTGGCTCTTGCCGGTCATATACTTGCAGCATTCATACAGGCCCGCATAGCCCAGGCTGATGGTGGAGTAACCACCGTACAGCAGCTTGTCGATGGGTTCGCCCTTTTCCAGGCGGGCCAGGGCGCCGTACTGCCACAGGATGGGAGCGGCGTCGGACAGGGTGCCCTTCAGGCGGTTGTGGCGGCACATCAGAGCTTTATGGCAGAGCTCCAGGCGCTCGTCGAAGATCTTCCAGAACTTCTCAAAGTCGCCATCGGAGGACAGGGCCACGTCCACCAGGTTGATGGTGACAACGCCCTGGTTGAAGCGGCCGTAATACTTCGGCTTGCCGGGCTCATAATTCTTGGCATTGGCCACGTTGTCCCAGCCGTTGCCGGAACGGTCGGGGGTCAGGAAGCTGCGGCAGCCCATGCAGGTGTACACGTCGCCGTGGCCCTCAGTCTCGCCCTTGGACAGCTTGTATTCCCGCATCTTCTTCTCGCTGATGTAGTCGGGCACCATGCGCTTGGCGGTGCACTTGGCAGCCAGCTTGGTCAGGTAGAAGTACGGGGTGCCTTCGCGGATGTTGTCCTCTTCCAGAACGTAGATCAGCTTCGGGAAGGCGGGGGTGATCCAGACGCCGGCCTCATTCTTGACGCCCTGGTAACGCTGGCGCAGCATCTCTTCGATGATGATGGCCAGGTCGGACTTCAGGCGCTGGTTGTCGCCGGCCTCGTTCAGATACATAAAGACGGTGATGAAGGGGGCCTGACCGTTGGTGGTCATCAGGGTAACGACCTGATACTGGATGGTCTGCACACCGCGCTTGATCTCCTCACGCAGACGGCCTTCCACGATCTCGGACAGCTTTTCTTCACCGGGGTTGATGCCCAGTTCCTTCATCTCGGCTTCCACATCGCGGCGGATCTTCTTGCGGCTGATGTCCACGAAGGGGGCCAGGTGGGTCAGGCTGATGCTCTGGCCGCCGTACTGGTTGGACGCCACCTGGGCGATGATCTGGGTGGCAATGTTGCAGGCAGTGGAGAAGGAATGAGGCTTCTCGATGAGGGTCCCGGAAATGACGGTGCCGTTCTGCAGCATATCGTCCAGGTTGACCAGGTCGCAGTTGTGCATGTGCTGGGCAAAGTAGTCCGCATCATGGAAATGGATGATGCCTTCCTCATGCGCCTTGACCACATCGGCGGGCAGCAGCATACGCATGGTCAGGTCCTTGGAGACCTCACCGGCCATATAGTCACGCTGCACCGAGTTGACGGTGGGGTTCTTGTTGGAGTTTTCCTGCTTGACTTCCTCGTTGTTGCATTCGATCAGGGACAGGATACGGTCGTCGGTGGTGTTGTGGGTGCGCTTCAGGCTCTGCACATAGCGGTAGGTGATATATTTGCGGGCGACCTCATGCGCACCGGATTCCATGATGGCATTTTCCACCAGATCCTGGATCTCTTCCACGTTCATGGCGTGGTTGCGGCCATCGCACACAGCCTGCACCTGATCGGCAATATCAATGATCTGTTCCTTGGTCAGACGCTGGTTGACCGGCACGACGTTGTTTGCCTTGCTGACCGCCGCGATGATCTTGGAAATGTCGAAAACGACCTCACTGCCGTTACGCTTGATGATCTTCATGGTGATTCTCCCTCAATGATTCTATGACAAGCACCCCTCTCGCCGGGGATGCAATAAGTGATATACCAGGAAAATATTACAGATTGTATATTTTCTCTTTGGCGAGCACACTTATCTTACCCTATCCCACCCCGAAAGTCAAGGGAAAAGACCACAAGATATTGTGTCCACTGCAACAGACAAGCCCAAAATACAAAGCATTTGACGTTCTCACGCCGAAAAGCAGATGCCTGCAAAAACGCCGAATTTCCGGCCCCATTTTTAGCAAAAATGGGCGAGTTTTTCCCAGTAAACGCTGCATCGTTGTTTTTTATCCTTTCCAGCAAATTACCTCTTGCGCTTTATCCGGACGGCTGGTATACTGTATAAGCTGATTTTATCCAGATACAGGGCCGGTTATCCATTCCGGCTACAAGATATTGTATCATCTATTGATCCCGAGAGAAAGAGGCCCATCCATGAATTACGCCAACATCAAATACTGCGATATCGCCAACGGCGAGGGAGTGCGCACCAGTCTGTTTGTGTCCGGCTGCCGTCGCCACTGCAAGGACTGCTTCAACGCTGTGGCCTGGGATTTCTGCTACGGCAAACCCTTTGACAAGGAAGTGCGCAACGCCATTCTGGCCAGCCTGGCCCCGGAGTACATCGACGGGCTTTCCCTGCTGGGCGGCGAACCCTTCGAGCCGGAAAACCAGCGGGCCCTGGTGCCGTTTTTGCACGATGTGCGGGTGCTGTACCCCCACAAGACCATCTGGTGCTACACCGGCAACAGCTACGAGAAGGAGCTGCTGGCCCCCAGCGCCGCCCGCTGCGAAGTCACCGACGAGATGCTGAGCCTGATCGACGTACTGGTAGACGGTGAATTTCTGACCGAGCAAAAGGACATCACCCTGCGGTTCCGCGGGTCCGGCAACCAGCGCATCATTGACCTGAACCGCACCCGCCAGGCCGGGCATGTGGTGCTGTGGGAAGATGATCCCATCTTTGCCGACCACAAGATGTGAGATCGCCGCATTTCTGCCGTTTGTGCCGCCGCCGCGGATTTTGTGTCCGGGCGGCGGCTTTTTTGTACCTGACAGGGCAAAAAAGAGCTTGCTTTTCACGCCTGCATACAGTATAATAATATAGTCTTGCCGGTGTGTTGGAATTGGCAGACGAGACGGACTCAAAATCTACTTCGTAGAATGTTGAGTACCCTGGCAAACCCCTTGATAAATCGGCACTTTCACAACTTCATAAATTCATTTGATTTTAATATCCCTCCCGCACATCCCTCCAAAATCTGAGATGTGCGGGATACAAGGGAAATTAAAATATAAATGCCGGTGTGTCGGAATTGGCAGACGACCGCGACTCAAAATCGTGTGGAGAAATCCGTGTGGGTTCGAGTCCCACCACCGGCACCAGAATTTTCAGCCCTGAGCTTCACGGTTCAGGGCTTTTCTATTGCCCAATGGTCTGTACTCCCGTGTTCTCCGGGTAGAACGCCAGGATCGCATTCGCAGAAGAAACCTTGCTGCTGTAATCCAGATGGGTGTAGATGTTGGAAGTCGTTCCAATATCACTGTGCCCCAGCCATTCCTGGATTTCCTTCAAGCTGACGCCATTTGCGTAAAGGAGGCTGGCGCAGCTGTGGCGAAGGTCGTGGAAACGGATTTTTTTCAGCCCGTTATTTTTCAGTGTGATCTCAAAATGTTGGGTGATAAAATTTGGCTTCACAAGCTCGCCCATCGCATTGACATAGATGTAATCAAGGTACTTCTGGCAATAGGCTGTTCCACACACCTTCTGATTGACCAGTTGCTCCTGTCTGAGCCGATGCAGTAATTCCTCAAAAGGCGGGACCAGCGGCAGCGTGCGATAGCTGGATTTCGTCTTGGTTCGGTCTTTCTGGATCGTGACTTCCTTACCGTCCACCGTAACCTGCGTTACTGTGTGTTTAATGGTGAACGTCTTTTTTTCAAAGTCGATGGCGTCCCATTTCAGTCCAACAACCTCACTGCGGCGCAAGCCATAAAATGCGGCAAGAATAACAGCCAGCTCAATCGGGTCGCCACGCACCACATTGAAAAGAGTTTCAAGCTCATCCTGATTGTAGATAGTAGCAACGTATTTGGCCTTTCTGGGCCGTTCCACGCGGTCGGCAGGATTAGACTTAATCAGGCCGATTTGGAAAGCATATTGCAGGCATTTGCGAATGTTCGCGTGGCGGTGGATGACCGTATTCGCGGATAGCCCTGCGTTCAGTTCTTGCTGATAGTATTCCTGGATGTACTTTGGGTGCTTTTCCAGGTCTTGAAGCGTGAGCTTTTTGTCCTGGAAATATGGGATGATGCTGCTTTTGATGGATGTGCAGTAGGAAGCATACGTTGTGACTTCCACGCTGTTCTTCATCATATCCAGCCATTCCAGCAAAAAATCCGTAAACAGAATCGGGGCTTCATCCGCGCAGGGATTGACCTGCGCCATGATGTTTTCTTTGACCCATTCCAGATCGACCGCATATTGAAAAGTCGCAACGATGATCTCATGGTACATCAGCAGCTCATTGGCAGTCGCTTCGTTTTGCTGACGCTCATGGCGGTAGAAACTCTCCAAGTCTCTGGCCGTCATCTTTAAGAGAGCTATCGGATGGTCCTGGAAATAGGGCATGATGTAGTTTTTGATGTCGTAGGCATACTCAGCATAGGTGCTGGTGCCAAGCGCCACAGCTTTGTCCTTGAGCCATTTAGAGAGGAAGTCCGTGAAAAGCATATCTGCATTTTCCATAAGGTTGTCCGGGTTAAATTCTTTGCGTGTTTTGAGCAATATTGCCTCCGCCCGCTTCTTATTGCCTTTGACCGGCAGCCCGGTACTAATGGATTTGCCTTTGCGCTTTCCATCCTTGCCTTTCCAGCTCAGGATCATTTGATAGTAACCATTTTGTTCTCTCAGGTGTCCTGCTACCATTGTTTTCCTCCTTCCAAGCAGTAGCTGTATTCACCCGCTGTTGACGCTTATATCGTAGCAGTTGCGGAAGAATGCGGCAAGGATACGGATTAACTTCGTCCGATAACGTGCAGGTAATTGAAAATATGTAATTTAGGAATCTTATAGGTCCGGCCCACCTTGAAATGTTCAATGCAGTTTTTCTTCAGAAGCCGGTAGGCGGACTTTTCGCTGATCCCTAACATTTTGCTCATTTGGGTGACGCTTACCACGTCGGGATATTCCTTGAAAATCATTGTATAAGCGTCTTTTTGTGATAGTGACATACTCATGTGGAACACCTCCTCAGTCGGAGAATGTCATAAATTATAGATAGAATAGCCGCACCAATGTCTGGCTAACTGTTCGTGAAAGCAGCTCACTGGTGCGGCTATATGATTTATCTGTGATTTTCACGCCACATTTGCCACGCATCCCTGACGCCGGGGACAGGACAGGTCTCCGCTGGCGCGGCTGTCATAACTCCGCAGCGTCGTTCGTAGCGTGCGCCGCAGGGTTCCCCCCAAGTCTTTGGCGGGCCGTGAGGAAGTATCT